>BNXB01000032.1 GCA_025999255.1 Bacteroidia bacterium
GCAATACCTACACGGTGACGAATGCGAAACTGAAAGATTACGAACGTTATTATGTTATCATCCGCAGTAATTTCAATGGATATAAAGCGAGTGTTTACAGTAAGAACGTGAGGCTTTGGGTAGCGGAATTCCTTCCTGAAACATTGCTGTTCTCGGATTATCCGTCACCGGTAGCGAGGACAGGCAGTACGTACCATATCAAGCTGGCGGGATATTCTGATGTAACGAAATACAGTTGGAGTTACAGCAAGGAAGGCGTTACGTTCACCCCTGAAACAGGCGTAAAAGGTGAAAACGAAACCTGGGCGACGTTCGGTACCCTCTCGGAAGGTACGGGCACGTTAACGGCAACCTTGGAACACCCCTGCGGTACGCGTCAGGCCACCCGGACTATCGTGGTACAATACCCGACAGGTACGGATGACATTACCTCAACCACAGTACAGGTTTCCCCGAACCCGACTTCCGGCGTAGTAAAAGTTTCGAATACGGAAGCGAACCAAACCATCCGAATCATGGATGTTACCGGTTCGTTGAAGGGAACTTACCCTACGCAGGAAGGTACAACGACGATCGACCTGACGGGCTATGCCAAGGGTACGTACATGTTACAGTACAACGGCAAGACTTTCAAGGTCATCAGGAAATGATGATTAAATGATTAAAAGAAAGGAATGAAAAAAGAGGCTTCGTGCGAAGCCTCTTTTTTCATTCCTTTTCTTCAATCTTTCATTAAAAAATCCGTTTCGGATTTTCATCCTTCAAATTTTCGGTATGACCCTTTATTCTGCCGTAATTTCGATAACCTTACTGTTTAATTTGGATGTGGAAAATACTTTTAAACCTACTTTCATCAGGTAATCTCCCGAAAAAGTCTCCCCATTGAAGTTGAGTGAAGATTTTGCTCCCGGCATGAGGTTGATTTCTTCTATTTTGTATTTTTTACCGGGATCAAGTCCTTCCGGTTTTACGGTGAAAAGTTTTTCGTCGAACCTTGGAAAAATATCGTACGCAAAAAGTACAGCCTTATCTTTTGTTTCGTTTATGTACATCATGGCCGTATGATTTCCATCGTAAGGAGAAACTAAACGGTAAAGATCTCCGTCGAGTATCACTTTTTTAAACCGGTTATAATTTGAAACAGCGCCCTGGCAATAGAGCTTTTCATTCGGGTTCATTTCATTCAGACGGATATCAAAGCCAAGTTTACACATCATAGCCACATCGGTACGGAATTTGATACTTGCACTTTTATTCCAACTAGTAACGTGTGCACACATGGCTTTGGAAGGGAAAAACTGAGAAAATCCCCATTGGATATATAATCGCTCAACCGGATCCGTATTGTCGCTACACCAGAATTCGGTGAAATATTTCAGGGATTCATAATCGCAGCGAGCTCCACCTCCGGAACAAAGCATCATCGGGAGGTTCGGATATTTGTTTTTTATCCGGTTGAATACATTGTAAACGCCTCTTGCATGGTTGATGTAAAGCTGATTTTGTTTATCTTTCAGATACGGAGAATAAATGTTGGTAATAGGACTATTACAATCCCATTTGAAAAATGCCAATTCCGGATTTTCGGTCATCAGTTTATCGACGACTCCGAACACATAATCCTGAACGGCAGGATTACTCATGTCCAGAACCAGTTGGTTACGAAAAAAATAAGGAGTCCGATTTGGGAGAGTAATAGCCCAATCCGGATGTTTTTCATAGAGTTCACTTTTTACGCTGATCATTTCCGGTTCGACCCAGATTCCGAATTTGATTCCTGTTTCTTTGGCCGATTTTACAAGTTCGGGAACTCCTCCGGGTAATTTGTTGGGGGTTGCTTCCCAATCTCCCAGGGAAGTCCGGTCGTTGGAACGAGGGTACTTATTTCCAAACCATCCGTCGTCCAACAGAAACATATCGACTCCCAGTTGTTTTGCTTCTTTCATCAGTTCTTTCAGTTTTTCCTGGTCGAAACTGAAATAAGTTGCTTCCCAGTTGTTGAGTAAGGTCATCCGGTCGCCTTTACCGTCTTTCAGTTGATAATTTCGCGCCCAAGTGTGGAAGTTTCGGCTGGCCTGGCCTACACCACGATTGCTCAATGTAAAAATGAATTCCGGAGTGGTAAATACCTCCCCCGGCTTTAGTTCATAATTGGAAGCATAAGGATTGATTCCGGAAATGACCCGAAGGTTTTTAATATTATCCACTTCGAAAGTGAATTGAAAATTACCAATCCAACTGATAGTTCCCATCAGTACCTCTCCCGAGTTTTCCTGTGGTTCCTTTCCAAGGCCTATTTCAAAAAACGGAGAGGTAAGCATCCCGGCACGGGAACCTAATTTCGTATCGATTACTTTTTTCCCGAAGGACAACTCCTGTGTAGTCATATTGACTTCACGCGCCCACTCTCCGCTGAATTCCGTCAGGAAGTAATGCGGCGCATCGAAGTACAGCATGGAAGATGCATACCGGCTGATTGTAACCGGTTTTTTCTCTTTGTGGCTGATTTCACTCCAGGATTTGATGATATTTTCTTTGGCAAAGGTGATGTAATGTAACTTCACCTCTACCGGATAGACTTCATCTTTCAGAAAAATAATGGTTTCCGTTACATTCCCGTCAATTCTTTTTTCTTCGGTAGAAACGTATTTCAGGATAGAAGTCAGATTGCCGTCGTTATGGCATATGGCAAAAGCCGGTTCGAAATAGTCTTCGGTTCCTGAGCACGGATATACTTCTCTTTTGAGGACGGAAGCCCCTGGATTTACTTTTCCAAGAGTGTAAGGTAATTTTCCGAATTCGGATTCGTTTACCAGTTTATTTCCAAGGTAAGTTTGATACAAGCGTCCGTCGGAAGCCACTTGTAAGATTAAATCCGTTTCATTCGTTGAAATCCGGATGAATTTTTCACCGGCGGCTTCCGAATGAAAGACAGATAAAAAAGCAAAAGCGAGTAAGATAAAATAAGTTTTCATGGAATTAAAATTTTTGACTGTTCAGTTTTTTATCGACCAGATATCCATCAATGATTTTCAGGTCGAATTTTATGTTTCGTACGGCTTTTAACTTAATGACAAACAAATCGGCGTCACCTTCGATTGTTTCTTTGTTTCCGATATTTACGAATGTCGGATATAAGGCTTTCACTCCGTTCGTATGAAGCCTGTCGTTCGTCAGATTTTCCATTTCTTTCATATTCAATGGTTGTATTCCGATAAACTCATAATCCTGAGGATTATAAGGAAGGGCGAAGCTCAATGCATTGACAGAACGAAGATTGGTTCCTTTCACTTTAATTTCGACGATGTCACCTTTATTGTATGTACGTTTGGAAGTACTGATTTTGATATTTCCTTCTATCTTTTCCGTTTGTTTACGGTCGATTCCTCCATCGAGTTGTGTTACAACAACAGAAATATCGTATGCATCTATCAGGTCGTTTTTATTGAGGTCTCCATTGCTTATATAACCTTCAAAGTCGGCGTCGCCTTTTCTCAAGCCGGTATAGTTGATGTACGAGGTCAGGTCATTCCGGTCTATCAATTTATCGTTGTTGATATCTCCCGGCAAATAACTTTCCGTACCCGGAACCTTGAAAACGTATAGTTCTCTACCGGATCCGTATCCGCCTACGGCATCCGTGACGGTTAATTTTATATAACGCACCGTAGGAGCTTGGGCAAATCCGAATATTTTCACTTCATTGTTTCTTATCCATTCGAATGTTCCGGCCTCAGTCCAAATCTCTTTATCCATGCTGTAATAAACCGTTCCTTTCAGAATAGTTCCGTTTCCGGCGTTATCACGGGGAACATAATGGAATTTCTCAATTTGATTGATTGTTTTTAGGTCTATTACAAGGTCGAAAGGAAGAGCATTTACGTTATACCTTGTATGCCATAACTCCCCTTCTTCAAAGTCAAATAATCTGTTCAACGAACGTCCCTGGTTCTCGGCTGTAGTTTCCCCGGCAATACCCTGGATAGCAAATTCCAGAGGATTTTTCCCGGTTGTGGCGCCGAATTCGACCCAGTCCGAATGTCCGTCTTTATTTACGGCCCGTATTTTGAAACTATAGGCGGTTTCTGCGTCCAATCCTTCGAATAACAGTTCCGTATCCTTGATTGTGGTGTATAACATGCCGTTGAAATCAATTTCATAGTAATCGGCATTATTTACCTTTTCCCATGTAGGTTTCAATTTATAAGCTTCCGTATTTTCGTCTGAGACCTGGACTTCAGCCGGAGCTGTCAATGTTCCGGAAGTTATCCTGTATTTATCGGGAGAATTGAATGCAAATCCTTCGATATTCAGGGTGATTTGGTTAGAAGTAATGTCGGAGGAAGCTAATTTAATGAGTAGTTGCGGATTTTTTGTGATTTTTATCTTTTCAAATTCGCTTCCTTTGGTTGCAAACCGGTTTAAGTCAGGAGCAGAATCATAAGAGAAAACATTTTCTTTTTCCCGGAATTCGTTCAGAGATTTTACTTCTTCCAGCTTTACTTTATTATTTCCGATTTTTACAAATAACTTTTTAGTATTTTGTGTTAGATTTATTCTGAATTCGGTTGTTTTTTCCTTAATGAAACCGTCGAAGTTTCCTTTGGCCGGATATACGGTTATTGTAAGATTGTTCTTTTTATCTACGATGGATTCGATTAAAGTAGTAGTATATTTTCCGGATTTATATTCTTCGGATATTCCGTCGTCATCATATTCCGTAAATGAGCTATAACCGTATGGGTAGATTTCATAGATACGGATTCCTTTATCAATTTCGGAAACGTTGTTATTGGGATTTGTCATAGGGATGATCGCCCCGTTTTTGACGAATACGGGAAGTTTCCAGAGTGGAGTCGCAAAATTATTGATGATACGGTTTCCTTCATACATATCTCCGGTGAAATAATCAATCCAGGAGCCTTCCGGCAGATAAATCCCGTTGCGGAAGTCGTTTCCTTTTTCATCTGTTTTAGTTGCCTGATAAATAGGGGCTACCAGGAAATTCGATCCGTACAGAAACTGGTATTGCGTCGATTTCCCTTTCGTGTAGGGATTAGGATATTCCAGGAACATGGCTCTGATCATGGGAAGTCCGTCGACAGCTTCTCTGGCAATACTGTAAGTATAGGGAACCAGTTCCGATTTGAGTTTCAGGTACCAGCGATTGATGGAGGCGGCCGGTTCTCCCAGGGCGTGGGGATATTTTTCATTGGATCCCCATCCGTCCATGTTTAATTCCATGGGGGTAAAGGTTTTCCATTGGAAGTCCCTGGTGTTGACAACCGGATTTTTACCACCGAAGATACCGTCCATGTCGGATGTGATGTTCGGTTGTCCCGACAATCCGGAACCGATATAAGTCGGGATATGGAACCGGATATACTCCCATACTCCGCCGGTCTGGTCGCCCGACCATACTCCCGCGTAACGTTGAGTTCCCGCCCATCCGTCGAGGGAAATGATAAACGGGCGGCTGTTGTTTCCGTAATAGGTCATAATTCCTGCAACGTCGGTGATACCGTTCAATCCGAAGGAATATCCGGCGCCGACCCATGCGACATCGGTTTTCAATACGCGTACTCCCGCGTCTCGTACTTCTTTTACGATATCCCGTTGCAACAGAGCGCTTATTCCCGGTTTAGGATGCAGATCGGATTGTGTCCAGAGACCGATTTCGACGCCATTTTTGCGGGCGTAATCGCCCAGACTTTTCAAATTTTGGATATTTCCGTCTAAAGTCTCTGTTTGACCATAACCTGCGCCGTATCCGTCGTTAGGTAAAATCCACCCTAAAGGCATGTCGTGATTTTTGTAACGATCAATGACTGCGCGGGCTGAAAATTGGTAATTATTTTTTTCTCCATTCAAAGATTCTTTTATCCCTTCGGTGTCTTTCTGGCTTTCCTTGTAGCGTTTTCCATCCTCAAAGAGGATTCCGGCTTCGTCTTCTTTCCAGTAGTCCCGGTTATAAGCGTTCAAATGTCCCTGGTAAAGCCCGAATTTGGGTAACAATACCGGGTTTCCCGTCAATTGATAGAAATCATTCAGGAGAGCTACGGTACCACTGCTTATCATGAAAAAGACATCCAGGTAATTCGTTTCATGATATAATTTTACGATTCCTTTTTCCTTTGCGCCGAAGTCGTATTTCCCTCTTTTGAATGTATGCCACATCATGGCATATCCGTTTGTGGACCAATAATAAGGGGTTGGAGAAGCTACTCCACCATCTGTCCAGCTATTTTGGTTTTCGATGGCGATGACTTTACCTTTATGAGAGAATCGCCCGTTCTGGACGCCTCCGCCATAGAAATATTCCTGGGAATTTTCCTTCAAAGTCAGGGTTATTTTATCTTTCTCAAAAAGGGGAGGAGCAAGTTCTTCCAATGCTATTGAATTTGTTCTCAGGTTAATTATTTTCAGAAGAGAAGCTTTTTTATCCAAGCGGATATCGATTTCTCCCGTAGAGATGGATATAATATTGTCGGAATCGTTTAAGACTAATTTTGAAACAGGTTTTCGTGGGCTGTTTACCAGAATTTTAGCTTCAGGTTTGGCTTCAGGGTCTTTTAAGATTCCCCCCGAGTTGTCCTGGAAGATCCGGAATATATTTTCACCATAAAAATCAAATGTTATCCGTTGATTGTTGGAAAACAATACTTCGATTGTCGTTGGATTGATTTTTTTTGCAGTGATGATTTCCCGGTTTTCCGGCCCGGATTCTTTCGTATTTGATGTTTGTACCGCCCGGACGGAAAAGGAAGAGAACAGTAAAGATAAAACGAGTAAAAACGAAGCCGTCTTTTTTTGCTTGGAATTGTAAGTTGATCTTCTCATAAAAATAAAACATGGAGGAATAAAAAATAGGATACAAATGTACAAAAATATCCTGAATATTACCGGAAATAAGAAAAGTCTGGAAAATTTTCCGAAGGAATTTTAACCGTGTAACGCTTTGCAACGAGTTGTTTTATTCAATTGATTAATAATCAGCAGATTGTAAAATATTTTGTAAGGTTTTGTGTGACGTTTTTTCGAGGATTTCTTTTGTATATAACCAATCTTCCCCGCTAATTTTGCTTCCGTGTTGCAACACTTTATTATTAACAATTAAAAAAAATCAATCATGAAGACAAAATTCATTTCATTGATTCTTTTTAGCCTGTTTATTACCGGGACAGGAATACAGGCTAAAGAGGAAAACTCCCGCAGACATGCGGAACTAACGGGAAAACCGGGAGTACCACCCCGGAGTGTAGCAACCAAACGGACGGAAAACGCCGGAGAAGCATCCCCGACGCTGGAAACGGAACGGAACCTGCCGCGTGCGGGTGACCGGTTAGTGAAATTAAAAGCGGTGCATCATCCTCCAGGAGAACCGGGAGCAGATGTTACCTGGAACTTCAATGACCTTCAACCTGCGGACGGGGATCACGAGGTGAATTATGCCTCGTATCCCAATTCCGAATTGACGGCGATTGAAAACTCATCTTTATATTATTATGTCATTTCAGGAGATTCCTTATTATCAATCGGACAAGAGAATCCCCTGACTGTCATCCGTCTTGAAAAACCCGGGGATATCCTGATTTTCCCTCTGAAATATGGAGATGAAAGAACCGGCTGGTTTTACGGTAAGGGAAAGTATTGCGACCGGCTGGAACTCGATGTTTCGGGTTTGACCTACATACAAGTAGATGGTTATGGAAGACTGGTACTGCCCGAAAATGATACTATTTGTGACGTATTGCGCGTTTATTCCTCTAAAATCACCCGGACGGATTTTCGACCGCTTACTCCCGGATTCGATATCAATGCGCCAAGAGAAACTGCTCTCTCCTACGAAGATATCCTGACCAGCCTGGAACAGGACACGGCTTACTATGTTACGGAAACTTACCGTTGGTATGCCGAAGGAAGCCGTTACCCGGTACTGGAGACTGTGAGCTCCCGGCAGGTTATAAACGACAAAACGGTGAATCCGGTTGAAAATACCTACGTATTTCATCCACTGGATCAAAAGGAATTGCCGGAAGACAAGGCCAACCAAGCCATTCTGGAAGACAAAGCAGCCAAGCAACCTTCATTGCGTGCTACCGGCAATGAAAAGATTGTAGTAAACGGCGGCTTTACTATCGGAATTTATCCCAATCCGGTCGTGAACGACCTGCAAATCAGTCTGCATCTGTCGCAAGAGGAACCGGTTGCCGTTTCCCTCTACAATTTGCAGGGACAGTTATTGCTTCGTAAAGATTTTACGGGGAAAACCGGGGATGCGGTTCACACGATGGATATGAGCCGTTATGCCAGGGGAAGCTATATCCTCAAAGTACAGGCCGGAGATAAGAGTGAACGAAAAGTGATTGTTAAACAGTAAAAAATATCTGAAAATGAAAACAAAATATATTTTAACTATTATTACAATTGCGATTATCGGCAATTGTTGGGTATTGAAGTCCCAGGAACTTCCCCAGATGATACCACCTTCATCTAAGGCGAGTTCCATCCTCAAATACGGGGAATATCCCGTGAGTTTATATACAGGGTTGGTCGATATTACCGTCCCGATATATACCATTGATGTGAAGGGAATTAAAGTTCCCATCGAGTTCAAGTATCATGCCTCGGGAATCAAATACGACGATATCAGCCTGGAAGTGGGACTGGGCTGGTCGTTGATAGCGGGAGGAACTATTGACTATACTGTGCGGGGAAGTCAGGATAACCGGAATAATCCCAATACATTTATAAAAAATATTGCAGATATCATTCCTGCAGGAATGTGTAACAGTCTCGACAACGACATCTACGGATTGGCCGATATTGCAAACGGGAATAAGCTATACCCTGAAAGCTCTTTCGGAGTCAAAGACGGGGAATCGGATATCTATAACTATTCATTTCTCCAGTATAGCGGACAGTATTGTATTCCATATCCAAATTCCGGCCCTTCTGGCGCCACCGGTTCATCAGGGGAAATATTTATCCCTGCCAATCCGTTGAAGCTTGTCGGCTGGGGGAGTCCGGAACTTTTGGACGACAAAGGGATAAGCTATCGTTTCGAACAAATGGAATCGGGCGATTACGGCAGGCATAAAACTTATTACCTGACAAAAATCATTTCTGCCGATAAAGCCGATACGATTTTATTTAACTATACCTACTATCCTGATTCTTATGGGAATGGTATACTCCGTCCTTATATTGACAAAAGTATAACAATTATTGATAATAGTCCCCGTTTTTATTCTTCCGGTTCTTTTCCGGGTCCCGTATCGTCCGCATCGGAATCCGGCGGATTGACTACCCGGACTTATTACTCACCCCGGTTGAACAATATTATTTTTAAAGGAGGACGTGTGGTTTTTGAATATTATAACAATATTCCTACGTCGCGCGATTTAAGAACCGTAAAAATATATAACAATATCAGTTCCAGTCCTTTGCAAACGATATCCCTGGTTAAGGGACAATTTGCCGAAAATCGTGGAGACCGTTTAGATCAGGTGATATTCCAGAATAGCCAGGGAGATTCTTACGATTACCAGTTTGAATACAACGGTAATCCGGGAATAAATTTCGGAGCGAATTCGAGAGAAGGAATTGATTACTGGGGATATTATAATGGGAGGTTCATGTCGAGTAACGATGTTAATTATTTGCCCAATTTTGTGATTCCCTATATTGCGAGTATAGGTTCCCGCCAATTGAGTAATTTGGACAGGAGTGCAGACGAAACAGCGATGCAGAAAGGGATGTTAAAAAAGATTGTTTACCCGACTAAAGGATATACTGAATTCAAGTATGAAGCACATAGAGCTTTGGACAGGATTTACGGCGGATTGCGGATAAAGGAAATCCTCAATTATAAAGAGGACGGTAGTCTATCCGAAAAGAAATGGTACAGATATGGTGCATACGAATCGGGAGAAGGTCGCGCTGCCGCTTACCCGAAAGAGGGAGATTTCATGAGGGAGACACGTGTATTGGAACAATATGGAGACGTTTATTACAACACTTTAGGCAAGGTGACTTATTTGAGGCAATACTCCTGTTTTCCGAAACAAAGCTATTTTACTTCCGGCAGTTCGGTCGTGTACAGCCAGGTAACGGAATACACGGGCAACGGAACCGAAGATATAGGAAAAACCATTTATCAATTTGAAGATTTTCCGGAACAACAGTACGAGGTAGGGGAAACTACCGACATCGAAACGGCGTCTTATGGGACAGTCGATATGCCTGTGCGTACCTATACATGGAAAAACGGGAAACTGATATCTAAAGAAACCTTTAAGAAAGTAAACGGCGTTTATAGCAGCGTTTATAGTTTAATTAATGATTATACGGATATCAACACGGCGGAATATGAGAACCTGAGAGTCATTCCTTATATAACAACGTCGTATTATAATCCGGCATCCGGCTATTCGGGAGGAGATCAAGGCATCTTAGTGTGTTTCGACCAACCGGTTTATGATGAATATAAACAAGAATTTGATAACGGGGTTCCATTTTATTACTTTAATTATTATTATACTACCGGCTTGCGCGTACTGTCATCTTCGACGGAAACCATAGATGGAATATCGAAGCAAACATATTACGATGAGTATAACAGTTATGGGTTTCCCAAGTCGGTTCGTACCAATTTAAGTTCCGACGATAACCGGGTACTGGAATATAAATATCCTTCGGATTTTAGTACGGTGTCTCCTTATAATGAAATGCTTGAAAAGAATATTGTAAGCCCGGTGATTGAAGCAGCAGAATATAAAAACACGGATACGTTCCTGAAGAAAACAGTCAACAATTATTTCGAGCCTTACGCCAATATGTACCTTCCGTCAAGCCTGCAAACCCAGCAAGGGACGCATGCAGTCGAAACAAGGGTCAACTATGCCTACAACCCGAAAGGCGATCTCATTGAGGCCTCGAAGGACAATGCGGATCAAGTGGTTTATCTTTGGGGCTATAACCGTCAGTATCCGGTGGCTAAAATAGAGAACGCCACTTATGCCCAGGTTGTCGGGGCGTTTTCGGGAGGTCAGGCGGCTATCAACGCTCTGGAAACGGCTACAAATCCGGATATGACGCCTGTTAATAACCTGCGGAATACACTTACCGACGCTCTGGTTACGACTTACACTTATAAACCACTCGTAGGGATGCTTTCCGTGACCGATCCCCGAGGCGTAAAAACTACCTATGAGTACGACGACTTTGGTCGGTTGAAAACTATCAAAGACCACAACAACTCAGTCGTGGAATCCTACAATTATAATTACCGGAATCAATAAATAAACACAACAATCATGAAACGATTTATATTAACGGCTCTGATAGCCCTCTGCGGCTCATTCCCGATTATTCAGGGACAGAGTAACAATCAGAATTACATCCTCAAAAAGACCATGAGGAATAGTTCCGGCGCAGCAAGCTCGGAAGTGATCCAATATTACGACGGACTCGGAAAGCCGGAAGAAACCGTCCTGAAAAAGGCGTCACCCCAAGAGAAAGACATCATTTCCCGGATGGAATACGATACTTTTGGAAGGGAGTGGAAATCCTGGTTACCCATTAGAGTCAATAAATCCGATGGAAGCTATAATGGTCCGTATGGCGCTTCGGATTTTTATGTCTCCGAGCAGGGTTATTTCGATTCCCCGGCTTACTCGGAAACAATCTACGAATCGTCGCCCCTCAACCGTGTTAAAGAATCATACGGGCCTGGTGGCGAATGGAGGGAAAACTCACGTTCCGTAAAACCGGAATACCTGAGCAATGTGTCTTCCGGTACAATCGAATTGATTTGCGGAAAATACCAGGTTTCGGGAACCGGTTTGGTAAAAATCGGCAATTATGGTTCCAATCAACTCTATGTCACAAAGACGACCGATGAGAACAACCATGTTTCTTACGAATTCCGCGATAAGCTTGACCGGGTTGTTCTCCAGCGTCAAATCAACGGCACGGGAAGCGACCGGTGTCATGATACCTATTTTGTTTACGACGACTTCGGAAACCTGGCATTTGTCCTGCCTCCGCTGGCCTCCGATGCCAATGGAACCGCCGTCGCCCTGGATAAGTACGGGTATATTTACCGGTATGACAACCGGAATCGTTGCGTGGAAAAGAAACTACCGGGTATCGACTGGCAATATTTCGTCTATGACCGTTCCGACCGGTTAATCTGGTCCCAGGATGGTGTACAGCGTGTTAATAACAAGTGGAAATATTACAAGTACGATAAACTCGGCAGGTTAATCATGACCGGTATCAAACCCCTCAATACTCCCAGGCCGCAACTGGAGAACCAGTATAAGAACCTGTTGATTGTCGAGCAATACGGTAACACAGGGGTGTACAACTATACGAATAACAGCGGATTGTCCATGCAGTACGAGGAATTACAGCAAGTCAATATCTATGATACCTACGACTGGATGTACAACTCGAACCTCGTATATCAACCGACCTCCGGATATGATACGTCGTTCGGCTCCGCCAAAGGTTTATTGACAGTCTCGCTTTCAAAAATGGCCGACAGTCCGTACAATGAGGTTGTGACTACTTTTTATTACGACCACAAAGGCAATGTCGTGCAAAAACGTACAAGGAACCATCTCGACGGCACGGATTGCGAGTTTTATTCTTTCAATTTCAACAGCCAACCGTTAAAAAGACAGGTAACCCACAATCATCCGAACCAGAGTCCCCTCACCGAGGTTTATACCTACACTTACGACCACGAGGGAAGATCGCTGCAAACAACCCACCAAATCAACGGTGGGACAACGAAAACCATCGCGGCAATTGGATATGACGAACTCGGCCGGATGACTTCCAAAAATACGGGTCAGATCGAGAATGTTACTTTTGAATACAATATCCGTGGCTGGCTGCGGAAAATCGAAGGGAATAAGTTTTCGGAAAATATTCGCTATACGACCCATCCTCATTACGGTGCGGTCAGTAATTTCAACGGGAACATCAGCGCGATATCCTGGATAGACCCGCTTCAAACCGGGACTAAGGGCTTTACATACCACTATGACGATTTGAACCGTCTTCTCAACGCCTCCTACGGTGAAGGTTCCGGTCTTACGGATATGGGAAATTTCTACGGGGAGCATTTCGGCTACGACAAGCACGGGAACCTGACCTATATCAACCGGCCTGGGAAACTGATATCCGGAAGTTACGGGAGCCTTGATCAGGTACAGTTCCAATCTTACGACGGGAATAAGGTGACGAGTATTCACGATTTCAACTCCGACCAGCCGGGTTACGATATCATGGAATTCAAGAACGGATATGTGGGCGGTACGGAATATGTTTACGATTCCAATGGGAATTTGACACAAAATTTAGACAAGAATATTTCCTTGATTCAATATAATTGTCTAAATTTGCCTAAACAAATTGATTTTCAGTCCGGCGACTGGATTCAATACCTTTACGACGCTTCAGGCGTGAAGCTGAGGACAACACATTACACGGCCTCATCGGGGTTAACGACCCATCGGGATTATATCAATAATAAGATATACGAGGACGATATCCTGAAGACCATCCTGACGGAAGAAGGTTATGTGGAGAAGAACGGCAGTTCGTTTGATTATTTCTATTACCTGAAAGACCATCTGGGGAATACCCGGGTTGTACTTAATCAATCGGGAACTGCTGTCCAAGTGAATAATTACTATCCTTTCGGCCTGTCGATGTGGGAGACGAGTTCCAATCAAAACAATCAGCCGTACAAGTACAACGGTAAGGAACTGGATAAGATGCATGGGTTGAACCTGTATGATTATGGGGCAAGGATGTACGACCCGGCGATTGGCAGGTTTACGACGATGGATCCTTTGGCAGAGAAGTATTATTCGGTGAGTCCGTATACGTACTGCGCTAATAATCCGATAAACGCTTATGACCTGCATGGAGATAGTATTTGGTACACCAAAGATGATAATGTAATAACTATGCACGTTACCGGTAAAGTTATTAATCAATCAAGTGATAATATTAATGTTAACAGAGCTGCCTCAGATATAGCTTCGGGAATTAGTAATGCTTATAGTGGAGAATTTACAATAGGTAATCAGACTTATACTATGCAAACAGATGTTCAATTAGAATCAGTCAGTTCCATGGATGATGTGGCAGGTTCTGACCATTTGTTTGTTTTGGCTGATGCTGATGGGGAAAGTGCTCGTGGAGCTACAAGTATGGACGGAGGAAAAGTAATGACTATAGCTGCAAGTGATTATGCGAATGATAATTGGTTGTCCAACACTTTTTCCAGTAATAATACTCGAACTGCAGTACACGAATTTGGTCATGCTGCAGGATTAAAACATGAAAGTGCTAGTGGTTGGAGGAACTTAATGACTCAAGGTGGTGGTGGAACTAATGTAACACCCCAACAAAGAGCTATAATGATGAGAAGGCAAAATACAATCAATAGAGGTACTAATTCATATTATGGACAACCATATCCATATGTGCATTATTATGAAAAGGGTCAATGGCGTGCAATTCCAGCATCTCGGTTATTGAATATGGGTAGAAGATGATTATGAGTATGAAAAAAATTATAACAATTTTGCTTGTGACTGTAGTCTTGTTTATCTGTGTTTTTTCTTTTATAAAAATAAACACCAATATATATATAGGAAATTATTCATATAATGGTCATGTAGGTATTGATATTCAATTGAAAATAGATGACAAATTGATTTTAACCGATAGTTTGTACAATAGTCCTTTTTTCCCGACTGTTCTTACTGAAAATTTGAAATATGGTTTCCATAAAATTAAAGTATCTTCTAAAAGAGCGGATATAAATCAAGAAGGAACAATCTTTCTTCTTCCAAATCAACATATCTATATTGAATTTTTTCCAGCAGATACATTAACATATAGGCATTATAATTTCCCGGATTCAATAATTATGAATGGAGTACAGCTTACTGATTCGATGATTAATCAATATAAACTTCCTGAAGAATTAGATTTTCCAATTGAAAATGAGCAATCAAGTTTTTGGATAACAAGTAGATTTAATCCATTTTATACTGAATAAACAAGTTTGTGTTTCGGTCTTACCGAAACTCTATAAAAAATCATCCCGTTGGTCAATTTGGTCAGCGGGATATTTTATTATAGTGCAGCGATATTTTTCTGTAGATAATCTTTAAATCGTTTTTTAGAGACGAACGTTTCGTAAGCCCCCGAAGAAGTACATCTTTTCTGCTCGATAATAAAGTCAGACCTTTGTGTCCTAAAACACATTGTTATGACCAAAGAAGAATTTATTGTGATCTTAGAGCGTCAACAATCCAGTGGACTAAGCATCAAAGATTTTTGTTTGAATGAATCTTACACAGCATCGAGTTTCCACTATTGGAAGTCAAAATATGGGATGTGC
>BNXB01000033.1 GCA_025999255.1 Bacteroidia bacterium
ATTTATATTTTCCGCCTTCTGTTTTAAATAATGCGTTATTTTGTATCCAATTTGAAACTGATTTTGCTTCTGGCATATTAGAATAGTGTTGCATCAATCTTGCTGTATCATCGTTTCTTACTCCAATCAACTCAAGTTTGTCTAATGTCCCTTGTTTCATTTGGAATTTCACAATAACTCCTTCATCTCCATATCCAACAGCTTTTATATATTCTAATGTCGGCGATGTAAATGTTTCTGATGTAGCTGGAAGTTTTCCGGTTGATTCTAATGTGTTAAAATTTGCTTTAGTCATAGCCCTATAAAATACTTCTCCATTTTCAAAAACCTCATAATCACCAATTTTTCCAACATACTTACCTAGATTTAAATTATTTACAAGTTTAGTTGTACTTCCGATTTCGGCAAACTCTTTTCCCGCTTCTTTTTTATAAATTTCTTCGAGTTGTTTTGCCTTATTTGCATAAACGGTTATTGCAGCATCGGTAAGATTAACAACAAATAATGAGCCATAAATTATTCCTCTGTTTTCAGTCCATGTATTTGAAAATTCCGTATTAGGATTGTTTTTTACATAATCTTCTATTGCAATAGTGGTAACATCACTTGCGCCTAAAGCTAATTTGATCCAGACACTTATATTTTTTATTCCGCCGGTTGTAAGTAATTTTGCCGCTATAGCTGTTTGATTCATACCTACAACGGAAAATCCCAGGGTCAGGTAGTTGTAAAAATCCTGTGTGTAAGCATCCGAAATAATCGTACGTCCGACTATCGCAGGAACATTCAACAGTACATCATCGCTTTGTCCGGAAAAATGTGACCACAACGAGGTGTTGGTATAGATATTTATTGTCTCGAAAGGATTGATTTCATCAACACATTCCGAACTATACTGGAATCCGGAATAGGGGTTACCGCCTGATAAATATTGATAACATATCTTATAATTTCCATTGCCGGTAACATTCCAGGACGTATTTTGTTGCAGTAATGCATAC
The DNA here is from genome assembly GCA_025999255.1 of Bacteroidia bacterium. GTDB lineage: Bacteria > Bacteroidota > Bacteroidia > Bacteroidales > Azobacteroidaceae > BNXB01. The sequence continues at coordinate 1,002 of BNXB01000033.1, forward strand.
TGGTTAATTGAAATATTCCGCTTAGCTGTTGTATTGGTATTATTAAGTTTCCATAAATCAACAACTATTTTCAACAATTCATCCCGGTAATCATCCACTTTATCATATAATGTATTCAGTAATACCGGATTCTGAGACAGAAAACCATACATTTCCGGTTTGTCCTTATCCGGCGTTGTAAAAAGTAACTGTATAGCTATTTTCTGTCGCGAATCTTTTATGGATGAATTATACCAGTTTTCTGCTTTCGATACCTCTTGCAGTAAGGTTTTCCTGTCCTGAATTTTTATAGACATGAACTCGCATGGCGAAGCAAACTGCAATTCGTCCATGGTTGGGGTAATTGTTCCGTAACTGTTTGTTTGTACGGAAATTGAGAACATAGACTTAATGAAGCTATATACGCAATCCGTATTTTTACCTGATTTGTTGCTTGGCGAGATAAAACAGGATTTCTTTTGTCCGGCAATGGAAACCGTTTTATTTGAATCATCAAACTTTATAGCTGAAACATCAAATATATCCTGCACATAATCATTGCTAAGAACACTGGTATTTTTGCTTTCGCTTGAAATGTAGAAACGTATTTTTTCATCCTTGCAATCGGAGCCAGCCCAATTAAACAGACTGATTAGATTACTTATTTTTGCCTCAAATTCGCTTGTCGGGAAAAACAGCAGTGTTTGTTTTTCATTTAATGATTTTGCACATTGAATAGATTTTATTACTCTTACTGCAGCCGAAGAGTGGTCTTCTATTACAGCCATTGCATCTTCATCCCCCTCGAACGGGTTTACGAGTAATGCCGGATCGTGGATTTCATCCCATTGCCATTTTGCCAGATGTGTACCGGATCCGTAATCCATCAGGTTGTCCGTTTGATTTTTCAGAGACTTGGCTGTTCCTCCGTACTCTCCGTCAAACGTATGTTGTAACCTGAACAATCCGTGTCCTAACTCATGAGCAGTCGTCCAAGCGATATCTCCGCCGTTTGCAGTAAACAAATATCCGAACTGCTTACCCCGTGGCATATCTCCCGAAGGATTCGAATCGTCAATTTGACCTTTATTCAGGATAAACAGGTAAACCGAGGTTTTATCCGTACCCCGTTGCGACCTGTAGGCCGAGTTCAGGGACTTCATTTCGTCCGTATATGCTGAGAACAACCCGCTGCCGGACGATTGCATATCGCTTGCCGGATAAGAAAATGATTTATCCGTTGTGACGGTAATCTTAATACCTACTTTATTATATACATCGTTCAGATAAGACTCGATACCGTGTGCATCCACGGTATTACTATTTAACGGAACTAAAACTACATTGAAAGTTTTCTCCTTGTAAGACAGTATTTTTAGTTTTCCAAGGGTCAGGTAACTCCCTTTTCCGTCTGGATAGAGCGCAAATAAATCCTGGGCATCGTTATCATTTCCTCCCGAAATATGCAGTTGACCGTTTTTAGGAATTACGGTATATCCGGTCTTGGTTTTGAATATGATACTGTCTTCTTTTAGCTTACTATCGGTCTTTTGAACTTTGAAACCAACGTAATCGCTCTTCCCGACAGGGATCAGTTTACAGGGAACAGGGTACTCCCCGATAAATTCATACTTGTTCTTATTGACTATCAGGGATACCGTTTTATAGTAGTCTTTCCAGGTATCGAAGGCATAGACTGCGTCTTCGCCTTGAATGAATTCCACTACTGCTTTTTGAGAGGCAATCTGGGTCTCACTGAAACTGCCTTCCGGGAGCGGTTCGGTTTTCTTGCCTGTGTTTTCTACTGTAGTCTTTCCGTCTGCTCCTCCGCCGGTCACGGTGTAGATATCTCCGTCCTTGTCTTCTACCGTATAAGTATAGGGTTCACCGGAATCGAATATTATCCGGTCTTTTTCAGGTATGTTAATTGTCCCTAATTCTTTGCCATTTTTATCTTTGAAAATTAGTTTACCGTCATCGTATTCGACATCAGCATCGTTGGTGATATCAAAATTAGTTTTGATATTATTGACTACCGCTCCGGTTTTGGTATAACCGGTTTCATCCCCTCCGTGCCATATCCGGTCTAAATCTCCGATGAGTTTTTCATCATTGTCGTAAGAAGTTTCGATGACTCCGTCGGCTAATTGTTTGTCTTTGTTGATTTTAACGTTGTTGAATTGAAGGGCGATCTTCACAAATCCGAATAAAGGCAATGCGGTATAGCCTTTTCCGGAGAAAACGCCATTTGAACCGCTGACATTGGTGACGGTTACCGGAAAATCCCCGGCTGTGAATGTTTCACCCGGGCGAAGCGTTTCCAAAGGTTGGAAATTGCTCTTATCGAAGACCGGAACTTTACCGCAAGCAATTTCAAATTTCTTTTTCCAGTCCTCGAGTATAACCGTTTGGGTTTCGCTGTAAGCGATTGTTCCATCACTGCAAACCGTTCCCGCCTTGTACTCGTATTCGATGCCCGGTGCCAGATCGAACAAAGCGGTATAGTCCTGCTCTCCCCGGATGGTTTTCCACTCGCCTTGGTCTTTTGCCCGGTAGGAGAGTACAGTGGTTGCTTCGGGTTCCGGTGTCCATTCGATAATTAAGGTTGCCGGTTCCTGACGATGACGCACATTGCCCGGGGCGCGACATTCTCGGATAATTTCGAAGGAATGTATTTCCGAATAGCCGTTGTTTTCAAAAATGCTGAGTTCTTCCATACCCTCTCTTGCTACGGCCCTGACTTGCCAGGCATACCGCTGGTTTTCCATCAGGGGAGGCATCATCGCCGTATAGGCTAGTCCTGTATTCCGGACGGTTGCCGAGTATATTCCCTGCGAATATCCGAAGGCCTCTTCCGGGGCGATATTTTCGTCCCGGATTTCTTTCAGTATGAATTCGTATTCCACATTGTTCAGTCCCTGATGCCTGGGCGTCCACTGGAAAAGGATGTTTTGCGGTTCCCGGAACGGGAACCGGGTGTTATTTGCAGGTAAATTGAGCAATGGTGGACGATTGAGGTTAATCCATGCTCTGGCGCATGAAGTTTGTGAAACGATTTTTCCGGTTTGTATTTCTATGACATGGATACAGAATTCAATCATACCTTCGGGAAATTGTCCATTGGAAATGATTCCCTGAGTTTCAAGGTTTTCGAGTTGTAAATATGGATACAAATCGTTTTGAGACAGCAAGTAAGGCGTGCCCGCCTGTAGTCTTAGCGTCGGATAATAATTGTAATCCTTGGTTTCTAACTGAATTCCGTTTGAGGCTTTGATGCTGAAATGTAATTTTGCATCAATGGTCGTTTTTTGGAGATCTCTGTTAAGAAGAGACACCGACAGTTTAGGCGTTGCCGTATTGCAGTAATCTTCTAACCTCAGACTGTAAGGAGGGTTGATAAATGCCGTAACTTGCACAGGGTAGGTTGAACGTAAATCCTGAGCTTTAAATTCTAGTTGAAGGAAACAAAGGAACAATAATAAAATTACACCTTTATTAAATAGGTTATATCTATTTAAACGATAATATCGGTTAAAATGGTAACCTCGAAAAGAAAGGAGCAAAGAGACATAATAGCCTTTACTGCCCTTGAAATCTTCAGATAACAACAAAAACATAGTTAATTTGGTTATTATAAAAAAAATTGTTAAGGTTTTGAAATATTAAAGTACAAAAATGCAATTTTTTTTAAATAAAAAAAATATTTTTAGAAAGTGTCTTTTTTATTTCTTTCATATTCCCATCCGGTGATAAGTAAAAGTGAATTTTTACTTTTCTATCAAGCAAGTATATAATTTGGATTATTCATATACTTTGGCAGCTAATAACAAATTTGCAAAAAAAGTCCATGTAGGATCGTTATTCTTTTGAGTTTCAGAATAACGAGATAATGCATCAAAAAATCGCATTAAAGTATTGTTTTCCCAATTATCACTATCAGTAATACAATCTTTAAGGAAAAGGGATAAGAACTCATCGAATTCTTCCTTAGAATTAATTTGTTTCGCAAACTCATAAATGTTTTTTTTCATCATCATTTTTCTCCTTTAAATATTATAGATGTTCCATCATTTGTTGTTGTAAATTTAAACAATTCATTTTCGGGAATTTTATCCAATTTCTCATATGGAATGTCCATATCTGCCTCTTGAAATGCTTTAAGTCTTCTATTATCTAACGTATATATTAGACCGTCTTTTTCAACAATTCTAATTGGAGTAACTGAATTTGGGTCAATAGAACCATTTTTTAATCCTTTAATTAAATCTTCCACAGAACTTCCATCTCTGAAAGTTTTAGAAATATCACTTTGGCTAAATCGAACTTCTTTTGGATTAATAAAACCTTTATTGGGTAAGTTAAGAAATTTCGCTTTGCCATTAACAATATCATCTGCTTTCTTCTTGATAATTTCTCCGCTTTCCTCTACCGTCTCAGTTAGTTTTTTCCCTTTCACGGCAAATCCACCATACAACATACTTGCTATCTGAGCGCCATCTTTACCCAATTCGTGGTAAGTAATGTAATCAGGACTGTTGGCATATTTATCCCATTTTTCCTTGATTGCTCCGATAGCGACCTCTTTTATGCTGTTCCAGTTAATGTTTTTGACGCTTTTCCACAGGTCTGTTGCTTTTTTCTTATCAGTGACAACTTCCACACCAAGTTTCACTAATTGAGCAACTTCCGTTATCTCCTCAATCGCTCCGTCGATTAATCCACTGAAAGTTGGAGATGTATGTAACGGATAATCCTGATATTTCGGATTACTCTTATTCCAAAATGTTTCCGGTAACTTGGAGCTTTCATATATAGAAGCGCCCACATCGCATAGAGTTGGCCCCCATTCATACCAGTGTAAACCGACTCCAAAGCTGAATTCTCCGCCATCTTCCGTTGAGAAGGGGTTTGTCGTAGTGGTTACTATTTTTGATTTTCCGTTTTCATCTATCGAAAATGTGCTTAGTTTTTGGGTAATAGCTTCGGTAATGATTTGTTTTACTTCATTATTCGAAATACCGGAGATTTCTACTTTCCACGTATTACTGTTTTTGTTGTATTTGTAAGTAACAGTTCCCTTAGAACCGGTCACCAGATTCGTATTCTTTCCGTCTTTGTCTATTATATTGACGCTCCAGGTACTGTTCAATTGTTTATTCAGGTTCTCTAATCCGGGTTTCAGGGAACTCCAAAATTCGTTATCTCCGCACGAGACGTTTACATTTTGCGATTCACCTTTTTCAATGACTTCGTAAGAATCCTGATTATTTGAATCTTTTATTTTAACAAGACTAACCGATAATTTTCGTTCATTTGAGACGTAGGTATGTTGCGATATTCGTATAATTTGGTCTCCCGGTTTGGGTTTTGACAAAGAAACGATACTTTCGTCTTTTTTTCCGTTCTTCAAATAACCTCTGAACAGAATATTCCACGATTGTGGCGTTATATCAGCGACCCAGGTATCGTTTTCGATACTGAATTTATACAGGTACCCGTTTTCTAGCAGATTCCCGTCATCGCAAAGGAAAAGAATCTCAGCTCCGGATGGAAGATTCACCAGATTTCCGTCGGGAGTCAGGGCTTGTCCTGCCTTATTGAGTTTGAATCCACTATCGGTAAATTTTCCGAAAGATATTGCCATTGCATCTTCATCCCCCTCGAACGGGTTTACGAGTAATGCCGGGTCATGGATTTCGTCCCATTGCCATTTTGCCAGATGTGTACCGGATCCGTAATCCATCAGGTTGTCCGTTTGATTTTTCAGCGACTTGGCTGTTCCTCCGTACTCTCCGTCAAACGTATGTTGTAACCTGAACAATCCGTGTCCTAACTCATGAGCAGTCGTCCAAGCGATATCTCCGCCGTTTGCAGTAAACAAATATCCGAACTGCTTACCCCGTGGCATATCTCCCGAAGGATTCGAATCCTCAATTTGACCCTTATTCAGGATAAACAGGTAAACCGAGGTTTTATCCGTACCCCGTTGCGACCTGTACGCCGAGTTCAGGGACTTCATTTCGTCCGTATATGCTGAGAACAACCCGCTGCCGGACGATTGCATATCGCTTGCCGGATAAGAAAATGATTTATCCGTTGTGACGGTAATCTTAATACCTACTTTATTATATACATCGTTCAGATAAGACTCGATTCCGTGTGCGTCCACGGTATTACTATTTACCGGAACTAAAACTACATTGAAAGTTTTCTCCTTGTAAGACAGTATTTTTAGTTTTCCAAGGGTCAGGTAACTCCCTTTTCCGTCTGGATAGAGCGCAAATAAATCCTGGGCATCGTTATCATTTCCTCCCGAAATATGCAGTTGACCGTTTTTAGGAATTACGGTATATCCGGTCTTGGTTTTGAATATGATACTGTCTTCTTTTAGCTTACTATCGGTCTTTTGAACTTTGAAACCAACGTAATCGCTCTTCCCGACAGGGATCAGTTTACAGGGAACAGGGTACTCCCCGATAAATTCATACTTGTTCTTATTGACTATCAGGGATACCGTTTTATAGTAGTCTTTCCAGGTATCGAAGGCATAGACTGCGTCTTCGCCTTGAATGAATTCCACTACTGCTTTTTGAGAGGCAATCTGGGTCTCACTGAAACTGCCTTCCGGGAGCGGTTCGGTTTTCTTGCCTGTGTTTTCTACTGTAGTCTTTCCGTCTGCTCCTCCGCCGGTCACGGTGTAGATATCTCCGTCCTTGTCTTCTACCGTATAAGTATAGGGTTCACCGGAATCGAATATTATCCGGTCTTTTTCAGGTATGTTAATTGTCCCTAATTCTTTGCCATTTTTATCTTTGAAAATTAGTTTACCGTCATCGTATTCGACATCAGCATCGTTGGTGATATCAAAATTAGTTTTGATATTATTGACTACCGCTCCGGTTTTGGTATAACCGGTTTCATCCCCTCCGTGCCATATCCGGTCTAAATCTCCGATGAGTTTTTCATCATTGTCGTAAGAAGTTTCGATGACTCCGTCGGCTAATTGTTTGTCTTTGTTGATTTTAACGTTGTTGAATTGAAGGGCGATCTTCACAAATCCGAATAAAGGCAATGCGGTATAGCCTTTTCCGGAGAAAACGCCATTTGAACCGCTGACATTGGTGACGGTTACCGGAAAATCCCCGGCTGTGAATGTTTCACCCGGGCGAAGCGTTTCCAAAGGTTGGAAATTGCTCTTATCGAAGACCGGAACTTTACCGCAAGCAATTTCAAATTTCTTTTTCCAGTCCTCGAGTATAACCGTTTGGGTTTCGCTGTAAGCGATTGTTCCATCACTGCAAACCGTTCCCGCCTTGTACTCGTATTCGATGCCCGGTGCCAGATCGAACAAAGCGGTATAGTCCTGCTCTCCCCGGATGGTTTTCCACTCGCCTTGGTCTTTTGCCCGGTAGGAGAGTACAGTGGTTGCTTCGGGTTCCGGTGTCCATTCGATAATTAAGGTTGCCGGTTCCTGACGATGACGCACATTGCCCGGGGCGCGACATTCTCGGATAATTTCGAAGGAATGTATTTCCGAATAGCCGTTGTTTTCAAAAATGCTGAGTTCTTCCATACCCTCTCTTGCTACGGCCCTGACTTGCCAGGCATACCGCTGGTTTTCCATCAGGGGAGGCATCATCGCCGTATAGGCTAGTCCTGTATTCCTGACGGTTGCCGAGTATATTCCCTGCGAATATCCGAAGGCCTCTTCCGGGGCGATATTTTCGTCCCGGATTTCTTTCAGTATGAATTCGTATTCCACATTGTTCAGTCCCTGATGCCTGGGCGTCCACTGGAAAAGGATGTTTTGCGGCTCCCGGAACGGGAACCTGGTGTTATTTGCAGGTAAATTGAGCAAAGGTGGACGATTGAGGTTAATCCATGCTCTGGCGCAAGAAGTTTGTGAAACGATTTTTCCGGTTTGTATTTCTATGACATGGATACAGATTTCAATCATTCCTTCGGGAAATTGTCCATTGGAAATGATTCCCTGAGTTTCAAGGTTTTCGAGTTGTAAATACGGATGCAAATCGTTTTGAGACAGCAAGTAAGGCGTGCCGGCCTGTAGTCTTAGCGTCGGATAATAATTGTAATCCTTGGTTTCTAACTGAATTCCGTTTGAGGCTTTGATGCTGAAATGTAATTTTGCATCAATGGTCGTTTTTTGGAGATCCCTGTTAAGAAGAGATACCGACAGTTTAGGCGTTGCCGTATTGCAGTAATCTTCTAACCTCAGGCTGTAAGGAGGGTTGATAAATGCCGTAACTTGCACAGGGTAGGTTGAACGTAAATCCTGAGCTTTAAATTCTACTTGAAAGAAACAAAGGAACAATAATAAGATTACACCTTTTTTGTAATTCTCAGATAACAACAAAGACATAGTTAATTTGATTATAAAAAAATCTTGTTAAAGTTTTGAAATATTAAATCACAAAGGTACAATTTTTTTAAGTAAAACAAATATTTTTCTCAATAAGTTAAATATAATTCTTTTCATTTAATATCCTCATCGCTATCATTGCACATGCCTCCGCATCCGCCAAAGCATGATGATGATTCTTCAAATCAAACCCGCAGTACGCCGCCACCGTTTGCAATTGATGATTCGGCAATATTTTTCCAAAAATCCTCCGCGATGCCCGGCAAGTACAATGAAATTCATAATCGGGATAATCCATTTGATAAACGCGATGAACTGCCTGCAAACAACCAGCATCAAAAGGACTGTTGTGCGCTATCAAAGGCAATCCTGTGATTTTCGGCGCAATCTTCGCCCAAACTTCCGGGAAAACCGGAGCGTCTTGTGTATCTTCGGCAGTCAGTCCGTGAATTTGCGTGTTCCAATACGAATACCATTCCGGTTCAGGACGGATAAGGCGGTAAATCTTTTCGACCATTTGTCCGTCCCGCACTATTACTATTCCTACGCTGCAAACACTTGATGGATTGTAGTTTGCCGTTTCAAAATCAATAGCTGCAAAATCATTCATTTCGAAAAATAAAAATGCAGTAGGCCTGTAAGCCGGGTTCTGTCCTTGCTTTCACAAGTGTTTGCCATTTATCTCGACCTGATGTCTCCACCAGGCTCCAGCAGCCTACCCCCCGGCATCGGACGAGCAGTCCTACATGCGCCGGTGTACATGGCCTTGCAACTCCCAAGCGGTACGGCATCCGGCATTGCTGCCGGACCCGGTGAGCTTTTACCTCACCTTCTCACCCTTACTTCACGAATGAAGCGGTTATTTTCTTCTACCGGACTCTACTCTCACGAATAGCTACCTGTTAGGTAATGGGATGCTCTGTGTTGCCCGGACTTTCCTCCCTTCCCGAAAGAAGAGCGGCAAACCGGCCTACTGCAAAATTTAATTAATTCTGTTTGTAATATCCTAAGCTGTCGATATCAAAATTCCGGATGAAATTTCTCATTTTATTCACTTCGGCTTCTCCATAATTGATATAAACTTCGGCTGAACGACGGAATTCTTCGGGCAATTTATTAGTATCCTGAAGTAACAGGTAACCCAGGACAATATGCCCTACAGCCTCTACCAACCGGCGTGCATGGAAATCCAGATATTCGTTATCTTTGATTTCGACTACCGTACTGACCATTTCTTCGTAAGCGGCGGTCATACCCATGAGTTGTTTTTTCAAAGGCTCCAGTTCAGGAGCATAATGGATAGCTTCGTATTCACGGATTTGAGCCAGGTAAGTCCCTGTCGTCACGTGGCGTATTGCTGCTACCACCTGTAACTGGGTAGTTCCTTCGTAGATATTTGTGATACGGGCGTCGCGGTAAATACGTTCACAGGCGTAGTCTTTCATAAAACCGGATCCGCCGTGTATCTGAATCGCATCGTAAGCATTTTGGTTACAATACTCGGTATTCATCGCTTTACCCAGTGGAGTGAATGCATCAGCCAGTTTTTTGTATTTCTTAAATTCCGCTTTTTCGTCGTTATCCAACTTACGTTCTTTTTCTATATCTTCGAGCGTTTTGTACATATCCACAAAACGGGATGTTTCGTACAGGATAGCGCGTGAAGCATCGGTTTTAGCCTTGATATTGGCAAGCATTTCATATACAGCCGGAAATTCGATAATGGCTTTCCCGAATTGCTTACGGTCTTTGGCGTATGCCAGGGCTTCGCGGTAGGCCGCCTCGGAAAGTCCTGTGGCTTGGGCCATGATTCCCAGGCGGGCGCCATTCATCAAAGACATAACGTATTTGATAAGACCTAATTTGCGTTCGCCGCACAATTGGGCTTTGGCATTCTTGAATGTCAACTCGCATGTCGGAGAGCCTTTAATCCCCATTTTATTTTCAATACGGCGGACATCGACGCCTCCGTCGCGTTTGTCGTAGATAAACATGGAAAGTCCACGTCCGTCTTTGGTGCCTTCTTCCGAACGGGCTAAAACCAGGTGGATATTGGAATCCCCGTTTGTGATGAAGCGTTTTACGCCATTCAGACGCCAGCAGCCGTTCTTCTCGTCATAAGTAGCTCGAAGCATCACTGCTTGCAAATCCGAACCGGCATCAGGTTCTGTGAGATCCATGGACATAGTTTCTCCGGCACATACACGTGGAAGGAATTGTTTGCGTTGTTCTTCGTTCCCGAATTCGTATAACGTTTCCGCACAATCCTGTAATGCCCAGATATTACAGAATCCTGCATCGGCACGGGCAACCATGTCGGAAGCCATGATGAAGGTTACCATCGGGAAATTCAACCCGTTGTAACGGCGCGGCATGGATAGTCCCATCAATCCGGCCTGATTGGCTGCATCCAGGTTCTGTTGTGTGCCAGGAGCGTAAACTACGCGGTTATTAACTACCTTCGGGCCTTCGTGATCAACACCCTCCGCATTGGGAGCAATAATGTCCCCGCAGATTTCGCCTACGACTTCCATTACTTTATCGTAACTGTCCGTTGCATCCTCGAAATCGATGGGTGCATAGTCGTATTTGTCTTTGTCGGCATAATTCCTTTCGCGCAATTCTACAATCCGTTTCATCAAAGGATGATTCAAATGGTGTTTCAGCGATGGATTATCTAAATAAAAGTTTGCCATTATAATTTAATTTTATCTTATTCAATATAATTTGTTAATTCACTCCTAAACCCGGACAAGTCCTCCATTTCCCGTTTAGGGACGATGTAAACCACTCCTTTTTTAGAATACAAAAAGAAATAATATTTATTTTCTTCAAACCTGTCCATCTCTTTCCATAAAATGGTCTTAGATACTTTTCGTGATAAAATTGTCATTCCGGAACTATCCGTATTCAAACTCATCAGTCCGAAAGCTTCCGGATTTTTTTTCTCAATTTCCAATCCTGCTTTCCTGACATTATCCAGGGACTTTTTCCTGATATATAAAATATACAACAATGTCAGAAAACAGGCTCCGGAAACCCATATAACGGTCGAAACCGTCCGGAATTGAATGTAATAACCGATGCTGATCACCGCTAAAGCGATACACATAACGATAATGAGCGGATAAACAAGATTATAGAAAGGAATTTTCCGTCCTCTGTGATACTGCTGGAAAGCGGCCCAGTCGTTTACATTCAGGTTGAAAGAAAATGTCATATTCTTTAAGTTTTAAGTTATAACTTACAACTTTATTTGCTATTCTTCTTGTAATACTTTATCATTTTCGGAACCACGGTTTCAACTTCGCCGGTAATTACGTAATCTGCAATCGTATTGATAGGAGCGTACGGATCATTATTGATGGCAATGATCATGGCCGATTCCTGCATTCCGGCAATATGTTGGATTTGTCCGGAAATACCGCAGGCAATATACAGCTTAGGACGTACGGTTACTCCCGTTTGACCGATTTGACGTTCATGTTCGGCAAATCCGGCATCCACAGCGGCGCGTGATGCACCGACTTCAGCTCCGATAGTATTTGCCAAATCATGAAGCAGTTGGAAATTTTCTTTCGATCCCATGCCGTAACCTCCTGCAACAATAATCGGAGAACCTTTGATGTTGACTTTCGATTTTTCAATCTGGCGCTCGATCACCGTAACAATGAAATCGGTATCGCTAACATACTTGGTCACATCGTGCTTAACAATTTCACCTTTATGCTTCGGATCGGCAATTTCCTTTTTCATTACTCCTTCACGAACGGTTGCCATTTGCGGGCGACAATCCGGATTGATGATGGTGGCAACGATGTTCCCGCCAAAGGCAGGACGAATCTGGTATAACAAATCCTTATATGTTTTATTCTCTTTCTTTTCTTCGTGGTCACCGATTTCCAGAGAAGTACAATCGGCGGTCAGACCGCTACCCAAAGCCGAGGAAACCCGTGGACCGAGGTCTCTACCGATACTGGTAGCTCCCATCAGGGCAATCTGGGGTTTTTCTTCTTGGAAAAGTTTTACCAGAACGGATGTGTGAGGTAAAGAAGTGTAAGGATACAAATGTTTGTCGTCGAACAAGTGCAAGACATTCACACCGTATGGAAAAACCTGTTCCCCGATATTATCCAGTTGTGAACCGACAGCTACAGCCTCCATTTTACAATTCAGGTTTTTAGCCAGTGCACGACCTTTAGTCAGTAATTCGAGGCTTACATCCTCTACTTTACCATCCTCTATTTCAAGATATACAAATAAATTATTCATAAATTTTTCATTATCCAATGGTGTGGTTATTAATCAATTCCACTATCAATTCTTCTATGTCCGTATCCGAAGAATCGAAAGTCTTACTCTCTTTAGCCTGGAAAACCACGTTGTCGATTTTCTTTACCTTAGTCGGAGAACCTGAAAGTCCACACTGTACGACATCGGCTTTGACATCGGCGACACTCCATTCCTCTAAATTAAGATATGGGCGGTTGCTGTACAATTCTTCATAATCGACCGACGCTGCCTGACGTTCGGTAATAGTCAAAGCATGTTTGTACTTCTGCAACAATCTGGCATTACGGGGACGACATTCGGGAGCTGAACCGTTGACGGTAACCAGCATCGGAAGACTTCCTTCTGCGATTTCAATTCCCCTTTCCAGACGGCGTTTTACGCGAATCTTACTTTTTTCAACCGATTGAATCTCTTCGGCATAAGTAATTTGCGGCATTCCTAATTTTTCGGCAACCTGAGGGCCTACCTGCGCCGTATCTCCGTCGATAGCCTGACGTCCGGAAATAATTATATCGAATTTCCCGATTTTACGGATGGCCATTGAAAGCGCATAGCTGGTAGCCAAAGTATCGGCTCCGGCAAAAGCCCGGTCGGTGAGTAGATAACCGCCATCGGCTCCTCTGAATAGTCCTTCGCGAATGATTTCCGCAGCACGTCCGGGTCCCATGGTTAATAATGTTACGGTGGAGCCGGGGTATTTATCTTTCAAGCGTAATGCTTGTTCCAGAGCATTCAAGTCTTCCGGATTGAAAATAGCAGGTAAAGCTGCACGATTGACCGTCCCATCGGCTTTCATAGCATCTTTCCCTACATTACGTGTATCCGGCACTTGCTTTGCCAACACAATAATTTTTAGACTCATTTTGATTTTATATTAATAAAATTATGTTTTTCAGGCTACAAAAGTAATAGAATCCTTCGGGAGAACAAATATTTTGGAGTAAAATTGCACAATATTGTATCTTTTGAGCAAAAGAACTTAAGTGTTTTACCTTATAAACAATTAAACTTGTTACGTAAGGCAGGATAGTTTAGTAACCGGTATGTGCATACTGGGTGAACTACTGGATAATTTGTTTGATTGCTCCTGTTGCCGGATAAAAATAAACTTTTACAGGGCCTTTTTTATCGTCGAACATGGAAGTTGCCAATAGTTGTTTGGTACCGAATTGAACAATCTCCATATTGCCTTTAAATATTTGCCTGGTACTGTAAAAGACCTCTATCGAGGCTTTGCCGGGAATATTATAAACGATTCCTTTCGGTTCTTTTTTTGCTTTCGGATCAACAGGAGGTTCTTCTATTGATTCCAGTTTTTTCAGGTTCATGTAAACCGGACTTCCACCCAGATCTTCGGAATCGACAACACCCAGGTATTTTGAAAATCTGAAAATAATTTCTTTTTCCATGTTCCCTGTCGGTTCTGTTTCGAATGAAGCAAAATGTTTTTCAATGGTTTTTGAACCGGTGAATAATTCTACTAATGCTTTTTCCTG
>BNXB01000034.1 GCA_025999255.1 Bacteroidia bacterium
AATTTATATACCATCTGTTTATATAGGTATAATTATCAGGAAAAATATTGAAGAAATCATCAATTGTTAATTTAAATTATAATATCATGAAAATGTACATTCTGAAAAAATGTAGTCCTTTTCTGTTTTTTATTTTGTTTACGACAGTTTTTTCAATCTCTGTTGATGCGCAAAACAGTATAAACGTAAAAGGTGTGGTGACGGATGTCGAAGGAGAAGCGCTGATAGGCGTTTCGGTTACGCAAACAGGCTCATCTAATGGAACGGTTACGCTTTCGGACGGGAGTTTTGTCTTGAGTGTTCCTCAAAATGCGAGAATCCGTTTTTCTTATGTAGGATACGAAACGGTAGAGTTACCTGCAAGTGCGGAAATGAAGGTGCAGATGGAGATCTCTAGAGAGATGTTGGACGAAGTGGTCATTATCGGTTACGGGAGCGTCAAACGAAAAGATGTAACGACAGCCGTATCGACCGTCTCGATGAAAGACCTTGACGAACGTCCGATCATTTCGGCAGGCCAGGCTATCCAGGGAAAAGCGGCAGGGGTTTCGGTGATTCAACCCAATGGTGCACCGGGCGCAGAGACCGTTATCCGCGTACGTGGAACGACCTCTTTCAATGCCAGCAACAACCCTCTCTATGTGGTGGATGGTGTTCCGGTCGATAATCTCAATTTTTTGGCTCCGAATGATATTACATCCATGCAGATCTTAAAAGACGCTTCTTCGGCAGCTATCTATGGATCCCGGGCTGCCAACGGTGTAATCATTATTACTACTAAATCGGGGGTAAAAGGCGATGCTAAAATTTCATTCAATGCGCAAATGGGTGTTAACAACGTATCCAATATGATTAAATCGTTGAATGCCTCCCAATACAAAGAGCTGACGGATGAAATTCGTCCGGGTTCTGTTCCGGAAGGAACTACCGACCGGACTAACTGGTTTGATGAAGTGTATAAAACGGGTGTTACTCAAAACTACCAGGTCTCTTTTTCCGATGGAACCGAAAAGCTGAGGTATTTCCTGTCGGCAGGTATGTTAGATGAAAAAGGAGTATTGAGTTCAGCCTTTTTCAAACGATATAACTTCCGGGCGAATATTGATAATCAAGTACGTAAATGGTTGAACCTCAGTGCAAATATTTCGTATTCCGATAACGCAAAGAACGGGATAACTACCGGTCAGGGTTCCAACCGCGGAGGCGTTGTATTGGCAGTCGTCAATTTACCGACCGCTATTCCCGTAATGAACGAATCTACCGGCTATTACAACCGGACTTTCTTCGGACAAAACATTGCCAATCCGGTGGAAGTGATAGAAAACGGGAAAAATAACAAATCCCGTGAAAATCGTTTGATAGCTTCCGGCAATGCTACTATTACATTTATGGACGGTCTGACTTACAAGTCGCAATTGACTTTAGACAGGAGGAATGCCGTAGAGACCGGTTTTTCTCCCGTAGTTCATGTGGAAGGGATTGATGAATACGGATCCGGATGGGATAACCGGAATATGAATACTGTCCTGACATTCGATAATATCCTGACATTCAGTAAATTGTTTAACAAACACGGAATAGAAGCCATGTTGGGTTCTTCCTGGACGGATTCCGACTATACCAACAGTTGGATAAACGGTTCGTATTTTCGTAATAACGATATCCAGACCTTGAATGCCGCTAACAAAATCTCATGGGATAATACGGGTACCGGAGCTTCCCAATGGGGAATCATGTCCTATTTCGGACGTGTAGCTTATAACTACGAAAGTAAATATTTGCTTACCGCCAATGTCCGGGCCGACGGTTCATCGAAATTGCATCCCGACCATCGTTGGGGAACGTTTCCTTCTTTCTCCGCCGCATGGCGTATTTCGTCGGAAGAATTCATGAGCGGATTTGATTGGTTGGATGATATGAAAATTCGTGGCGGTTGGGGACAAACCGGAAATCAATCGGGGGTGGGTGATTATGCATACTTGTTACGTTACAATATTACCCGTCAGCCCTGGATGCAGGCAAGCTATAATGCAGCGACCGGCGTTGTGGAATATCCGTATGAAAGAGCGGTTCCGCTGATCAGTGAGGCCAACTTGCGGACAAGCGACCTGACCTGGGAAACAACTTCGCAAACCAATATCGGGTTGGATCTTACCTTATTGAAAAATCGCCTGACGGTTACGATGGATTATTACTATAAACATACTACCGATATGTTAATGTACGTCAGCCTGCCGGTCGGAAGCAGCTATGCCAGCAGTATTGTCCGTAATGAAGGTGAAATGATAAACAAAGGTTTTGAATTTTCCGTTAGTTCGCAGAATTTACAAGACGAATTGAAATGGAATACCGATTTCAATATTTCATTCAACCGGAACCGGTTGGAAAAATTACAGTTGCAACAAATCTATTACGATGCGGAAACGACCGATGCCTTCCACCAGACAAAAGTGGTACGTAATGAACCGGGACGTCCGGTGGGCGGATTTTATGGTTATATCAGTGATGGTGTTGATCCGGAAACCGGCGAATTGGTGTACCGCGACCGGAATAAAGACGGTAAATTGACGGCTACCGACCGGACTTACATCGGCGATCCGAATCCTGATTTTACTTATGGTTTGACGAATACGTTTTCCTGGAAAAACTTCAATTTGAATATCTTTATTCAGGGGACTTACGGAAACGATATATTCAATGCTTCCAAAGGTGATACGGAAGGAATGTATGATTTGAAGAATCAATCGACAAATGTGTTGAAACGCTGGAGAACTCCCGGACAGATTACTGATGTTCCGAAGGCGGGATTTAACATGCAACCTTCTTCTTACTTTATTGAAGACGGTAGTTACCTGAGAGTAAAAGATATTTCTTTGTCTTATAATTTTACCGGTAAGTTGTTCCGGAAATTAGGTATTACCCGTTTACAGCCTTATTTTACAGCCAATAATTTATTGACATTCACTAAATATAAGGGGATGGATCCGGAAGTAAATCAATGGGGCAATAATGGTCACGTACAAGGTATTGATTGGGGTACTTATCCTCACAGCAGGTCGTATGTGTTTGGTATAAATGTCGAATTTTAATTAATAGAAAGAATATGAAACTAAAATATATACTAATAAGTATTTTAATGCTAATAATGGCATCGTGTGCTCTGGATTATGATCCGGTAGATACCTATTCGGACGTAACCGAAGGAGTCACTAAAGACAGTACGCAAGTTGTCTTCAAAGATAAAGCAGCTGTACTCAACCAACGGCAAGTTATCTACAACCGGTACCGGGACGGTCAGGAACATTGGTTCCTTGACATGCTTCTACTGGGGGAAAGTCATTCGGACAATGCGTACGCAGGTTCGCCCAGTTCGGAGACTACTCCTTTTGAAGTGAATTCTATCGAAGGTTCCAATACCAACCTCAATCGGGATTGGAATGGTCACATGAGTAATGTTGCTGCTGCGAATTTGTTGATCTGTAACATTGACGATGTAACCGATCCTGCATTGACTGCGGCGGAAAAAGAGCAATATAAAGCGGAAGCTAAAATCTTCCGGGCGATGGTTTATTTCGATATGGTACGTATCTGGGGAAATGTTCCTTTAGTCATTACGGTAGCCGGAGATATTACTTCCGAAACTGTTGAAGATGTTTATCCGGCTTATTTCCCTCCGCAAACCGACGAAAAGACCGTTTATGAACAAATCGAACTCGACCTGCTGGAGGCATTACCTTATGCTCCGGATAATAATCCTTCGGATAAGACACAATTTACTAAATCGGTAGCGCGTACGTTACTGGCAAAAATTTATGCCGAGAAACCTTTGCAGGATTATGCTAAAGTCATTCGATATTGTGATGAACTGGCGGCCGACGGATTCGGACTGGTAGAGGATTTTAGCGAATTATTCGGCGTAGTTCTGGAAGATGAAACAAAACCGGTAGGCCCTAGTAACCGCGTTGTCAACGCCAAAGCCAGGAACACAAAAGAAACTATTTTTGAAGCGCAATTCTTTCCGGGAAACGGTAATTGGGTCACCTGGATGTTTGGACGTCCGCTCGATGACTGGACATTTTATTTTACCTGGACAAAGTGGATTACCCCTTCAAGGGATTTGGTCAAGGCATTCAAAAGTGAAGCGAACGATAAGCGATTGAACGAAACCGTTGTCTATTATTCTTGTGGATGGAATATCTATTATCCGGCCGATAATTATGCATTTATGTATAAATGCCGGTCTGCCTACAACAGCGTTATCAAATTCCGGTACGCGGATGTGCTTCTGTTGAAAGCCGAAGCGTTAATTATGACCGGCGATTTGAACGGAGCTGCTGCTATTATTAACCAGACAAGAAACCGTGCCGGATTAGGTAATTTGCCTGCATCGGCTACGTCCGGCAGGGATGCTTTACTTAACGCTTACCTGAAGGAACGCCGCCTGGAAATGGCTCTTGAAGGACAACGATGGTTCGATTTGGTACGCCTGGACAAGGTGGAAGAAGTCCTGAATCAATTGAAAGATGAAGGACGCCCGGCATTGGTATATCAATACGATGGAAATTCGTACCGGTTGCCTATTCCTCAGGCGGTAATGGATCAGAACCCGAATTTGATTCAAAATCCCGGATATTAATCACAGTATTAATCTTTTAATTGGAATTTTAAATGAAGACAATATATAAAATAGGAGGAATCGCATTACTTTCTCTCTGCTTGTTTACACAGTGTGACAAGGAAGACGATTATACCGTTTCAAAGCCTGAAATCAAATCGGCGGCAATTACTCCGACTACATTTTCTTACGGCGACACGGTACGGCTTACGGCACAAGTTTCGGATGCTGATGCCCGGCTTGCTGCTTTGAATATTGATATCGTGGTCGATAACCGTGTGATTGCAGTACAATCTGTTCCGTTGAGTACGAATCAGGAAGAAATCAATGTCCCGGTTTTTATCCCGTTGGTCGCAGATCTTCCTGATAAAACGGAAATTAAAATCAATTTACGGGCACGGAATCTTCTGAAAGGAGAAACTTCGCATGAGATCGGAAGTTTAACAGGCGAGCGCGCTTATTACAACCGGTTGTATTTGGTAACCGATAACGGCGCTGTTTATCCGCTTGCACCGGAAGGTTCCAACAAAGATCGGTATGTAGCTTCCGGCCTGACCTTACTTCGTTCGTTCAATTACAAAATTGCACAAAAGATTACCGGTGAAAACCAAATCGATTACTCCGGTCTGGTATGGGGTAATAAAAACGGGAAACCTGCTTTAGCGGATGAAAACGGAGAATCTCTCTTCGCTTTTGCGGTAGGAGTTGATTATATCGACCGGTTCGTATTCGATGCTTACTCTTTCGGTACTAGTCTGGCAGGACAAAATTTCAGTGCGAATGATTTGATTCCGGATCTTTTTGAAGAACAAACGATTGATAGTGAATTGTTCAAAAAATATACCCGGTCGTTGGAAAAAAATCAGGAACTGACGCTCTTCGGCGAATTGGCGGATCAGAACGTCTTGTATAATTTTGATTTCTTTGAACGCTTATCTCCTAATAAAGTCAAATTTTTAGGTGAAACCGGCAATTACACAATCTATTACAATACGTACAGGAAACATGTAATCATCGGAGTCGAAAATCCGGCTTATCCCAATTACATCCTGGTAACCGGAGGCGGCTTAGGTTATCCTACCAAGGTAACAGGTATCAATAAAGAACACGTCTGGTGGGGATTCGGCAATGTCCGTAACTTTATTTTATTCCGGAAAATAGCTGATAATGTTTTCCAGGGAACGTTTATGATTCATGCTAAAGATGACTCGTGGGTAGGGCTTAAACCCTACGAAAATACAAGCTGGGGCGGAGAAAAACGTTATGACGCTTTCACTTTCACCGGTGAACCTGCTTTCGAAAGCGCCGATGGAGGTGATTGGAAAGCAACTGAAAATGTCGATCCGGATGCTTGTTACCGGGTTACTATCAACTGGGTGGCTAATACGGTTAATGTAGAAAAAATAATACTCTGATACTATGAAGTCAATTTTTCAAATGAAATATTTATTGCCGATACTCTGTTTCTTTTTAGGAACAAGTATGGTTGCCTGCGAAGATCGTAAAAATGATAATGGAGGTAATGGCGCCGAACCGGAAGAAACGGAGAAAGATGTTACCTTGTACGTAACGACAAACACCCGTTCATACGATTTTCAAAAGTCGTCGGTAACATTCAGTGAAAAACAAAACATGTCGCCGACAACGATTGCACTCAATCCTGCGACCCGTTACCAGACAATGGATGGTTTTGGCGCTGCGGTTACCGGTTCGTCGTGTTACAACTTATTGAAAATGACGAAAGAAGACCGGTCGAAATTCCTCAAGGAAACATTCTCTCCGACAGAGGGCATGGGATATAGTTATATTAGAATCTCCATCGGTTGCTCCGATTTTTCGCTGAGTGAATATACTTGCTGGGACAACAAAGGAGCCGGTTTCGCATTGGCTTCGGAAGAAAATGATTATGTGATTCCCGTATTAAAGGAAATATTGGCGATTAATCCTTCCATCAAGATTTTAGGGTCTCCCTGGACTTGTCCCCGCTGGATGAAGGTGAATAACCTGACGGATTTAAAACCTTTCGAATCATGGACAAGCGGGCAGTTGAATCCGGTTTATTATTCGGATTATGCCGACTATTTTGTAAAATGGATACGAGCCTTTGAACTGGTCGGAGTTCCGATTTATGCCGTTACTCCTCAGAATGAACCTTTAAACCGGGGAAATTCCGCTTCTCTCTTCATGGGTTGGCAGGAACAACGCGATTTTGTCAAAAACGCTTTAACTCCTCAATTCAAATCGGCCGGGTTGAAAACCAAAATTTATTTATTCGATCATAATTACAATTATGACAATATGGGTGATCAGAATGATTATCCGGTACGGATTTATGATGCCGGAACAGACGATGAATTAGTCGCAGGTTCGGCTTATCATAACTACGGAGGAAATAAAGACGAATTATTGGATATTCACGACAGATACCCCAACAAAGAATTGATATTTACCGAAACATCTATCGGAACTTGGAATGACGGAAAAAATTTATCTGTCCGTTTAATGGAAGATATGCGGGAAGTTGCTTTGGGAACCGTCAATAATTGGTGTAAAGCCGTTATCGTATGGAATCTGATGCTCGACTCCGATCGTGGACCGAATCGAGAAGGCGGATGCCGGACATGTTACGGTGCTGTGGATATCGCCCGGTCGAATTACAAAACTATCACCCGTAATTCGCATTATTACATCATTGGACACCTTTCTTCGGTGGTAAAACCAGGTGCAACCCGTATCGGTACGAACGGTTATTCCGCAACCGGAGTTGTTTATTCCGCTTTCGAGAACACGGATGGAACCTATGCTTTTGTTTTGCTAAACAATACAAGCGAAAGTAAAAATATCACTCTAGACGACGGAAAACATCATTTCACTTACGAAGTACCGTCCAAATCAGTTGTATCATATCAATGGAAAAAGTAAATATTTGCAATTATGAAGAAGTATAAATATTATTTAGTATTTATTGTTTTGAGCATCGGATTTTTATGTTCCTGCTCGAACGACGACAATGACATGACGCCGGGAAATCCTGTTATGGAACCTAAGACGGAATTTACAAGCGCTTTCTTTGGTGATAGTCTTTCATTTACCATAGGAGTAAGCGATAATGTACCGCTCTCGATTTTAACGGCTAATCTGTATTTCGGCGATGAAAAAGTATCGGAAACAGTTATCCGGACGAAAACAACCGGAGATTATTCGGGTAAAATCTTTATTCCTTATTACAAAGATGTCCCGGACGGTGTCGCTACTTTGGAATTTATCCTGATGGATACACATCTGACCAGCATTAGGAAAACATATGATTTACCTGTAAGCCGTCCGGTGTTTCCTTATTTGATTCTGGTAACCGCCGGCGCTTCCTATCCGATGGTACCCACAGGAACGCCTCATGAATATGCGGCTACGGAAACATTTCCTTCGACCGATCTTCCGGCTTATATCAAAACACCCTTATCAGGCGCTAACGGAAATGAAATTACTTTCGGTTGGGAAGAAGGTGAAATTACACAAGGTGTGACCGGCGATATTCCATTCACAAGTTCCAAAGCGGGTAGATATTCCGTTACGTTCAATACAAAAACCTATCAGGCGGCTCCGTTCTTCGAATTAACCGTCAATGGTCAAAAGATGTCTATGGTGGATAAGGAGAATTTCCAAATTGATATGGATCTGACGCCGGGACAGGAATTAACGGTAGAAGGGATTGGAAATATTGCCGAATGGTGGATTGATTCTGATTTCTTTAAGAAAACATCGGATAATAAATTTACTTTTGTGCCGATTTCCGGTAAATACCGCATTATGGCAAATACGGTTCTTCAATATTTCCGTGTAGAAGCATTGAACGGAAATAGTCCGGCAACTTTGCAACCGGATGGTACAGGGGTTATCTGGGTTATTGGTACGAATGTAGGTAAGCCTTCTGTGACCAAAAATGAAGTAGGCTGGAATACCGATAAAGCTCTTTGTATGGCTCCGGTAGGTGGTAAAAAATACCAATTGACCGTAGTCGGCGGACAGACGATAAGTACTGCAAGCATTAATTTCAAATTCTTCCATCAAAAAGGATGGGGAGGAGAGTTTACCACAAATCTGACAACAACGAGCGATGTCGTATTTGTCGGAACCGGTGGCGATAGCGGCCGGGATGCAGGTAACCTGGGACTTGTTTCCGGTAAGACTTTGGAAGAAGGTAGTACTTATGTCTTTACGGTAGATGTTTCGGGCGGTATCAGCAATGTTGTACTGACAGTTGTGAAAAAATAATTTTAAAAATATGGTGAAGCAAGTAAAATCAGGATTGTTCTTTTTTTTGATTGTGTATCTATCGGCGAGCGGAATTTCTATTTCCGCTCAAAGCCGGTCTAAAAGTCAGAATGTTGAACTCACTCAGGCTTCCGTTCGGATGAACGATTCCGAAATCAGACAGAAAGTTGACGCTCTGCTGAAAATGATGACTTTGGAAGAAAAAGTCGGACAAATGGCCCAGGTGACTTTGGATGTAATTACAAAAGGTAAAGATCGTTATTCAAGCGCCGAACCTGTAGAATTGGATATGGATCATGTCCGGGATGCCATTCTCAAATACCATGTCGGTTCGGTATTGAACACTGCAAATAATCGCGCCCGGACGATAGATGTATGGGCAAAGATTATCGGTGGAATTCAGGACGTCGCTACCAAAGAAACCCGGACGAAAATTCCCGTAATTTATGGAATTGATGCCATACATGGTGTCACTTATACGGCCGGATCCACTATTTTTCCACATGAACTGGCGCTTGCGGCAACCTGGAATCCGGAAATGGGATATATTTTAGGGGAAATTACAGCCTATGAAACACGAGCCAGCAATATTCCATGGAACTTTTCCCCGGTATTGGATTTGGGTGGCGATCCCCGTTATTCCCGTATGGGAGAAGGAATGGGCGAAGACCCTTATCTCATTTCATGTTTCGGCAAACAGATTATCAAAGGATATGAAGGAGATCGTAATAACATTGCCGATCCTTACAAAGTAGCATCCTGTATGAAGCACTTTTTGGGATATGCCGTGCCGGCCTCCGGAAAAGATCGTACACCGGCCTATATTCCTGAGTATGTGTTGCGGGAGTACCATCTTCCTCCTTTTAAAGCTGCTATTGAAGCCGGAGCCCATACGATTATGATCAATTCGGGTGTTATTAATGGGATTCCGGTACACGCTAATTATGAACTGTTGACCAAACTGCTTCGCGAAGAGCTGGGGTTCCAGGGAGTAATTGTGAGCGATTGGGGGGATATTGAAAATCTGTATAAGCGCGATCGTGTTGCCGCTAACAACAGGGAAGCCGTAAAAATGGCAGTTAATGCAGGCTTGGATATGTCTATGATTGCTTATAACTATGAACCTTTCTGTAACGATTTAGTTGCTCTGGTTAAAGATGGAGAAGTTAAAATGAGTCGTATCGACGATGCGGTCGGTCGTATTTTGACGTTGAAATATAAATTGAATTTATTTGCAAAACCAACGGTAAATCCGAAGGATTATCCGAAATTCGGAAGCGCCGAATTCGGGAAGAAATCCTATGAAGTTGCATCGGAAGCAATTACATTACTAAAAAATAAAGATCGTATTCTGCCTTTGAACAAATCTTCCAAAATCCTCGTTACCGGGCCGGGTTCCAACTCTATGCGTCCGTTAAACGGTTGTTGGACTTATTCATGGCAGGGCGAACTGAGCGATGAATTTGCCGCTTCATATAATACCATCTGGGAAGCTATCCAACAGAAGGTGGGAGTCAATGCGAAATGGGAACCGGGCGTCAGTTATAAAAAAATAATGGATTACCGCGCGGAAGAAAAAATCCGGTATGAAGAGGCTATCGAAGCTGCCAAACAATCGGATGTAATTATTTTGTGCCTGGGAGAAAATTCATATGCGGAAAAACCCGGCGACTTGGTCGATTTAACGCTGAGTAAATTGCAGTTGCAATATGCAAAAGATTTGCTTGCTACCGGTAAGCCGGTCATTCTGGTATTAACCGAAGGGCGTCCGCGGATTATTCGTGAAATAGCTTCCAATGTGAATGGTATTATCATGGCTTACTGGCCTGGGAATTATGGTGGGGATGCTTTGGCCGATATTATTTTCGGGGATGTCAATCCTTCCGGGAAATTACCTGTGACCTATCCGAGTGCAGTCAATTCCCTGGTCAATTATATTCACAAGCCGTCGGAAGAACAAGCTAAATCTGCCGGAATGTACAATTATGAAGGCGACTTCTCCCCTGAATTCCATTTTGGATTCGGATTGAGTTATACGACCTTTGAATACGGTAACCTGAAATTAAGCGCCGATCGGATTGCCGAAAATCAGCCGGTAGAGGTGAGCGTCGATGTGAAAAATACCGGCAAAATAGCAGGTAAAGAAGTCGTTCAACTTTATACTTTCGATTTGGTGGCAAGTATGACTCCCGATACGAAGCGTCTGAGACGATTTGAAAAAATATTGCTCCAACCGGGAGAAACAAAAACCGTAAAATTTACGCTCAATATTTCCGATTTAGCGTTTGTAAATGCACAAAACAAATGGATTGTCGAACCAGGTGAATTCAAAGTAATGATCGGCAATACGGAATTAGAACAAATATTTTCAGTTCATCCATAGACGTTTAAGGTTAGATTAAATGCAAGAATGAAAAAACGAAGGAAATGAAAGAATAAATGTTCCGTGCGAAATTTATTCTTTCATTTTCTTCGTTTGATGCTCTACACTCTCAAGCTACATGTTCATTCCTCCGCAGACCGGGATGACTTGTCCCGATACGTACGAAGAAAGATCGGACGCAAGGAATAATGCGACATTGGCTACATCTTCGGGAGTTCCTCCGCGTTTCAATGGAATTTGATCCGCCCATTGTTTTCTCACTTCTTCCGAAAGTTGAGCTGTCATTTCTGTAATAATGAATCCCGGAGCAATAGCGTTAGCGCGGATTCCACGGGAGCCCACTTCTTTTGCAATGGATTTTGCCAGGCCAATCATCCCGGCTTTAGAGGCAGAGTAATTGGTTTGGCCTGCATTTCCGGAAATACCTACAACAGAACTCATATTAATGATACTTCCTGTTTTTTGCTTCATCATTACAGGAGTCAACGCATGGATAAAATTGAATGCGGATTTCAGGTTGACATTAATCACCATATCCCATTGTTGTTCGGTCATACGCATCATTAATCCGTCGCGGGTAATTCCGGCATTATTTACCAACACATCCACCCTCCCGAAATCTTTTACGATTTCGTCCGTCACTTTGTGTGTATCTTCAAAGTTTGCCGCGTTGGATGCATAGGCTTTCACTTTAACGCCGTAAGAAGCGATTTCCGCCTCAGTCGCTTTGGCATTGTCATCGATATTCAAATCTGTGAAAGCGATTGCACAACCTTCTTGTGCAAAACGAATAGCAATTGCTTTGCCGATTCCTCGTGCAGCTCCGGTAACCACCGCAACTTTTCCTTCTAATAGTTTCATGTTTTTAAAGATTTTTACTTATGCGTTTATAATTTCTAATTAAATTTATTTTATGTTGATTTGATAATTAAATAGGAAGACCAATGTTTTTACATCAGGAGATCTCTCGTTTTTTCAATCCTTTTGAAAGTAATTCTATTACGGCATTCAGACTTCCTTCCTTTCCGTGGGCAAATCCAATCAGGGTACCCCGGATATAGGGAACTTCCAGGCCCTTGCAGGCATGGTGTAGAATCTCTGCAGTTACATCGGTATCACGAATTTCAAAAACACCTTTTCGTACTCCGTTGTCCAGGATAGTTTTGATAATTTGTATTTCCCGCATGTCAAAGTCTTTTCGAACGGTTTCCACTAGCCAGATATCCCTGAAGAAGTTTGCCCTCAATGTTCCATTACGAGTTACAACCTCTTTGATTGCATCCAAACGGACATAAATGAACTCTAGTAATTTTTCATCCTCAGGTAAATTACTATTAGCTACCGCTTGTAATGACTTATGAAGAGTATCCAGTTCCGATTCAACAACCGCATGATAGATTTCTTTTTTACTTTTGAAGTAGGTATATAAAGTACGTCGTCCTTTTTTAGAAAGAACAGCAATATCATTCATGGTAGTATTCTCAACTCCGGCTCTGGCAAACAGCTGTCTGGCTACTTCTATTAACTTTTCTCTGGTTTTTGACATGATTTTGATTGAGATTGCACATTAATTGAACTAGTGTGCAAAAATACAACAAAAAATGTTCACAATTACATATTTGTCGAAAAAAGTTTTTAAAAATTTTGTTATTCGGAAATAAGTTGTACCTTTGCACCTCGATATCGCGGAGTGGAGCAGTTGGTAGCTCGTTGGGCTCATAACCCAAAGGTCGTAAGTTCGAGTCTTGCCTCCGCAACTAAAAAAAAGAGTCGCTGAAAAGCGGCTCTTTTTTTGTATCTCCGAAAAACAGTTTGTAAATTTGTAGTATAGTTTTATGTAGGTAAGTCCGGATAACCAATGCCGGACGTTGTTTATCAATATATTATGAAGGTTATTTACGAAGATAATCATATTATTGTTGTCAATAAGACGTGTTCCGAAATTGTCCAGGGAGATAAGACCGGAGATCAACCGCTTTCCGAGACTATCGGGCAATGGTTGAAGAAAAAATACAATAAGCCCGGGAATGTGTTTGTTGGAGTAACGCATAGATTGGACCGGCCTGTTTCCGGGTTGGTTCTTTTTGCAAAAACAAGTAAAGCCTTAAGCCGGCTCAATGAAATGTTCCGGACAGGGGAAATAAAAAAGACGTATTGGGCGATTGTTAAAAAACAACCTCCGGCAGAAGAGGGGGAATTGGTACATTATCTTGTACGTAATGAAAAACAGAATAAGTCATATGCTTACGATATTGAAAAACCGGACTCAAAAAAAGCGATTCTGACATATCGGGTAATCGATCGTTCCGATCATTATTTTTTACTTGAAATAAACCTGAAAACAGGGCGGCATCATCAGATACGTTGTCAGTTGGCAAAGATGGGTTGTCCTATCAGAGGAGACCTGAAATACGGTTATGATCGTTCTAACAAAGACGGAGGGATAAGTCTTCACGCTGGGAAAATAAGTTTCGTCCATCCGGTTTCAAAAGAAATGATTGAAATAATAGCTTCAGTTCCGGATGAAACGCTTTGGAAAACATTTGAGAATAAAATAAATACTTTCATATACCCAGCAGAAAGAAGCGGTAAGCCATTATACAAGACCCATTGCCAAGTCTGAAGTAGGTAAAATAAAGATTTAAAGAGGTAAGTTAAGTCTGTTAATCAAATATTTGCTAAATTTGTAGCTCTACAGGCGCAATAATTTAATAATATGAGTAAAATAAGGATCAAAAATTTTGGACCTATCAAAGATGGTTTTCAGGATAATGGTGGATGGCTTGAAATAAATAAAGTCGTCGTATTTGTTGGCAATCAAGGTTCTGGAAAAAGTACAGTAGCTAAGTTGATTTCCACCTTTTCATGGATAGAAAAAGCATTGGTAAGAGGAGATTATGACAAAAAATGGTTTGAAAGAAAAGATATAAATCGCTTCAAAAGTCAATTTTTACCTTATCATAGGCTTGGACTTATGGATAGTAAGAAAGATGACACATATCTTAAACCAAACTCCATAGTTGAATATCAAGGTGATGCCTATCACATAAAATACGAAAAAGGGACAATGTTAATCACAGAAACCTTGAGTGGAATTTACTCGTTGCCTCAAGTCATGTATGTGCCAGCTGAAAGAAATTTTCTAACGTATATAAAAGATGCTGGTGAGTTACGTATATCGGGTGCTTTGCGAGATTTTAATACAGAATATGAAAAGGCAAAAAACAATTTGAAAGGTTTATCTTTACCAATCAATAATATTGATATTGAATATAATAAACAATACGATAATCTTTATTTACGAGGAAAGGATTATAAAATTGAAATAACAGAGGTTGCAAGTGGCTTTCAATCGTTCGTGCCACTATATTTGGTGTCTAATTTTTTGGCCAAATCAGTAAAGATAAGCGAAAGTAAAGAAACGATGAGTAGTAAAGAAAAACTTCGTTTTGAAAAGGGAGTACAGGATATATGGGGCAATAAAAGTTTAACGGACGAGCAACGAACCGTAGCCCTTTCTGCATTATCTTCAAAATTCAACAAATCTTCCTTTGTGAATATAGTTGAAGAACCAGAGCAAAATCTTTTTCCTTCTTCGCAGTGGAAAATGCTACAATCTTTGTTGGAATTCAATAATATGAATATTGAAAATAAATTAATTTTGACGACCCATAGCCCT
>BNXB01000035.1 GCA_025999255.1 Bacteroidia bacterium
AAGCATGAAAATTCAGAAGGGAAGTTATATGGAACTTGGTTCCAGCCTAACATCGGGAGCTTTTCTTTCCCTGAAATTGAATAAATATGTGACGGATTATTGTCTGGAGATTATTAAAGATAATGTCTCGGGAAATGCCTATAATACATGGTTTCAACCTATCATTCCTTTGAAGTATGATGGGAAAGATTTCACTATACAGGTTCCCAGTCAATTCTTTTACGAATACCTGGAAGAAAAATATGCCGATTTGATTCATGCTTCACTTACCCGTGTAATCGGAAAGAAAACCGTTCTGAATTACCGGGTGATTGTCGATACGTCGAACAACGGAAATGGGCATACCACTTTATTAAGTGAGCATACGACCACTAAGCCTACCGTTATCCAGAAGAACCTGAATAAATCACCCGGCTCCTTGATCGGGCCATCCAATACCGAATGGAATGCCAACCTGAACAGCCGCCATTCTTTTGATAACTTCTTCGAAGGAGCAAGTAACATGTTAGCCCGTACCGTCGGTCTGGCCGTTGCGGAAAATCCCGGAAAGACCTTCAATCCCCTGTTTATACATGGAGGATCGGGAGTTGGGAAAACACACCTCTGCCACGCTATCGGATCCAAAATCAGGGATTTATATTCTGAGAAAAAAGTATTGTATATTTCGTCCCATCTATTTCAGGTGCAGTTTACAGATGCAACCAGAAATAATACATCCAACGATTTTATTAATTTCTATCAGGGAGTAGATGTGCTGATTATTGATGATATTCAAGAATTTGCAGGAAAAGAAAAAACCCAGAATGCTTATTTCCATATTTTTAATCACCTGCATCTGCTCGGCAAACAAATTATCTTGACTTCCGACAAGGCTCCCGTAGAATTACAAGGCCTGGAAGAACGCCTGATTTCCCGTCTTAAATGGGGAATGACGGCAGAACTCACCAAACCGGATATCGAACTTCGAAAGAAGATTCTTACAAATAAAATCAAACAGGACGGTCTCAATATCTCAGAAGAAATCATTGATTTTATTGCTGAAAATGTAACCGAACATGTCCGGGATCTGGAGGGAATCATTACATCTCTTGTAGCTTATTCTCTTGTGTATAACCGGGAAGTCGATATCGAACTGGCCAAAAGAGTAATTTGCCAGACCGTTAAATTAGAAAAGAAACAAATCACCCTGGAAAAAATCCAGAATGTAGTAAGTGAATACTATAAAATAGACCTGGATACTATCCATTCAAAATCCAGGAAAAGAGAAATCGTACAGGCAAGGCAAGTTACGATGTTTCTATCTAAAAAATATACGGATCATTCTTATTCACACATCGGAAATATGGTCGGAAAAAGGGATCATGCAACTGTACTGCATGCTTGTAGAACCGTACAGGATAGCCTTGACATCGACAAATTATTCCGTTTACAGATGAAAGATATAGAAGATCTGCTTCAAAAGTAAGCATTATACTTTCTATTAATTACATATAATACTGACAACGAAACCTCCCGATAAGGTGGTCTCAATTTTATCACCGGGAGAAACTTCTTCCGGTGATTTTATTGTCTTCCCTCCCACCCGTGTGATAGAATACCCTTTGGCCAAAATATATTCAGGAGACATCAATTTCACAAAGGATTCTTTTTCGGACAACAAATACTGTTTTCGCGCCGTAAAAGCAGATACGACATTCCGTAATCTCAAGCGGTACAGTTCCTGTACGGAAGATTGCTTCTCTATCATAGACAAAGATTTAAGCCGCAGATTACCGGTAAGCATTTTCAAATCGGAATTCAATCTTCCCAACATTTTTTTCGACTCGCTCTTAATCGCATCTTCTGTCGCCAAAAATTCATTATATGTATTCAGAATACACTGCACCAAGTAATCAGCAACAGCAGTCGGCGTTTTCGCCCGGTGATAAGCCACCAGATCGACTACCGTATCATCCCGCTCGTGTCCGATTCCAGTGATAACGGGAATTGGAAATTGAGCGCAGGCAGCAGCTAACTGGTAAGAATCAAAGGCCATCAAATCGGATGTAGCTCCCCCTCCCCGGATGATGACAAGCACGTCGAAAAATTCGTGACAGTTATAAATCTTCTCCAACGCGGTAAAAACCGACATCTCCGTCTGTTCACCCTGCATCACGGCAGAAAATAATTTCGGATAAAATACGAAACCATAAATATTATTGTTCAGGTGTTCCAGGAAATCTTCATATCCGGCAGCCGAAGGAGAAGTGATTATCGCTATTCGTTGCGGGTTCAAAGGTAAAAGTAATTCCTTATTCAGCGTAAAAACGCCGTCTTCCTCTAACTGTGCAATAATTTTCTTCTTTCGAAGCTGCATATCGCCTAAAGTATAAGCAGGTTCAATATCGACAACATTCAACCCATATCCATATACAGGATGAAATTCAACCGATACCCGCACCAGAATTTTCAAACCCGAAGTAAATTGTTGCCCGGTAACTTCTTCAAAATAAGGCTTAAGCACCCTAAATGTATTATTCCAGATATATCCTCTCGCCTTGGCTGTGATAGAAGA
Organism: Bacteroidia bacterium; assembly: GCA_025999255.1. Taxonomy (GTDB): domain Bacteria; phylum Bacteroidota; class Bacteroidia; order Bacteroidales; family Azobacteroidaceae; genus BNXB01. The sequence continues at coordinate 2,555 of BNXB01000035.1, forward strand.
AGTCCGACTGCTCTTCTCTATGAACTCCAGATAACAATGTCCGCTCGATTGGTTCAACCTGACATCACTGGTCTCAGCCATCACCCAATAGGTCTCGGAAAACGATTCTTTAATCCTCTCCTCAACCAACAGGTTTAACTCCGATAATGTTAAGAAATTCCTATTCACAATTTGATGAATTTTCTGACATAACGTTTCGCATTACATTCCAGAACAGCAATATATACTCCCTTGGTAAAACTTTGCATATCAACCGGTCCCGTTAATGATTTTTTCTGTAAAACCCGGTTTCCTAAAACGGAGAAAATCTGCAGTTTACTATTGATACAATCATCAACAGACAAATTGACATATAAAAGGTTTGTCGCAGAATCGAAACGAAATACAGTCGGACTTTCCACAGGAACTATCCCGTTAAGATTTAACGTTCTCAAATAAGCCAGATAAACATCAGGAATACCATATCCATATAAGGAATCCGGATGCTGATACCGATCGGCATTCTTCTTTAACAAGTCAATCATCTGTAAATTTGTCAAATCCGGTAAGGCCTGCCACAAACAAGCTCCCAGACCTGCCAGGATTGGAGTTGAAAAAGACGTCCCGTTTGCATATGGATAGAGAAAACCAGACTGGGATTGATGATATACGACAGACACACCAGTACCTTTTGCCATTAAATCAGGTTTTATCCGTCCATCGGCAGTATATCCCACCGATGAAAAATAGGATATTTCCTTTTGAGAATTGACACCTCCGACAGTAACAATACCATCGGCATCCGCCGGAAATCCGATTTTTCCCCATTTTTGATATCTTTCGTTCCCGGCAGCCACAAACAACAACATTCCTTTTTCAGAAGCCATTGAAGCGGCCTTACTGACTTGCGCCGTTTTCCCATTCAATTGGCTATGAGTATGGTTCATCGACATTTCATCAAATGTGGTATAACCCAATGATGAAGTTATTATGTCCACTCCCAGACTGTCGGCATATTCAACTCCGGCAATCCAATAGTCTTCCTCTGCCTCGTATTCTTCTTGTAAAACCTCCGTCTGAATTAAATAATAATTCGCTTCGGGAGCCGTTCCGACCATTTCTCCCGGTTTATTGGCAAGCATACAGGAAAGAACTCTTGTTCCGTGTTCCTCATCGGAAGAAGGAGGTAAAATACCCTGATGCGTAAAATTTCTGAAACCCAATATCCTGGAAGTATCGAAAAAATCGATCTTATCAACACTGGTAAAAGTAGCGTCAATAACCGCAATGGTCATGCCTTTTCCCCTGAATCCGAATTCATGTAAGCGATCTCCTCTATGCATATGGATTTGTTCGTAAGCTGTTCCATAATAAGAAGCATCCGCCGGAACATTTAACTTTTGCCCGTCTGTGGAATCTCCGAACTTTAATTTATTATCGGACAATGATTTCCCAACCCAAACCCAGGTTACAGAATCCACAAAAGGTAATTCACGCATCGACTCAATCATTATACTGTCCGGAAAATAAACAACCACCGTATTCAGCCACTTACTTACCGCTTTTATTTCAGCACCTTTCCCCCTGATTGCATCCAAATAAGACGGAGCCACAGGCAAATCGGTCTCATCAATACGCAACCCCTGTTTTAACCTTCTTTCAATAGCCTTTTGCGACAAAAATTCTTCAGGTTTATTTATTGAATATGGCGTATTTCTTTTGTCTTTGAGAACAAGGCGAAACATATATCCCTGTCTGTTTTCCTGAGAAAGAGCGAAAGCATGAATAAAAACAATAAAAATAAATATCAAACTACTTCGCCTGCATAAATTTAAATGGTATTCTTTCTTGTTTCGTACTTTACATTTATCTTTGTTCCGGATCACTGATTCGGCATCCATGCTTCTGTTTCCTTTTGTTTTAGTGTACAAAGTTACCATTTTTTGATGAGAAATATTCTGATTTTGCATCTATTTATCTTATTCCTACAAGATATATCACTAAAAAACCACCCATGCAGACAAAGCATGACACAAGTAGGAAAATGGTTTTTTGCTGTTTTGCGTGGATTTTAGTAGTAAGCGTTCGGGAGGGATACCATAGAGGTGCATCAAATTGTGTTCCACCAATACAACACTGTCATTTTGACGGTACTATGTTTTGTGATATTATTATGAGTCTTAAAATCTTATATTTTTTCCACCAACTCTTTCCTTACCAACTCCCATGCCGCATCAATATCATACTCAACACCTTTTCTCAAGAGCAGGTAAATATCTTCCCTGAAATCTTTGTCCGACATTTTTTCGTTCATATTGGCAAGAAACTGTTTTTGTGTGGGAGGCGTGTTTACCACATTTTTAATATATAATTTGTAGCAATCTATAAGTTTCTCAATTTCAATATCCTTTTGTGTCAATGCCCAGTACAAATCAAACAAATCGCGCCCTTTTTTACGCTGATACAATGCACGGAATTTTGTTGCCAAAAGTTCCTCAATTTCGTATCCTGTAATATTGCATTGTCCTGAAAACCAGCTGCTTTTTATTTCAAAAGGTATTTCCTTCAAACCAAAAACATTCAAATGTTCGCGGGTATTTATCTCAATTTTCAAACGCATCGGGATAACCGGCTGCATTTCCGACTCGAAACGATAAACTACCGTATTGTTGTGAATATGTTGTTTTACAACACGTTTCATTCCGAGAAACGATAATTTGTCACGCATACGTTTTAGTATCGGGTTAATCGGTTCGGAATTGATTTGCACCAAGTCAATGTCTTCACTGTAACGGATTTGCGGCGTCAAATAGAGCTTATGCAGGGCTGTACCGCCGCGGAATGCCAACGATTTTTTCAGCAAATCATCTGAAAACAACTCAACCATTGTCCGCGCAATGACCAAATCCTGCTCGACTTGCGGGTCTAATGCCCACGGCGCGATAGCCCGCCATTCTTCAATATATCTCTGCGGTATCATAAATCGCTTTCTATTTCCGTATTAATAATTATTTTCCATTTACTGTCCGTTTCACCTTTTTTCTCTTTTTGCGGAGATAACGGAATTGGGAAAAATTGTCTGTTATTCAAAGTTTTATACAAAACAGTTGATAATTTTTCATTTCCGATTTCATTTTCCAACAGATAACCCAAACGCTGAATTGCCGCTGTATTGGAAAATACTTTTGCGATTTTTGCAAGCACAGACGGTTTCATTTCTTCGGTCAATTCCTGCAAAATAGTGGTAATCCGGTTTAACCCAAACTTGTGAATATAATCGAAAAAATCCACTGCCGTGCGTTCGGGTGAGGAAACATTGATATATCCCGCCGCCGTTTTTTTTTGCACAATTCCTTCCTGTAAAAAATTCTGTTTCGGGAAAAATACGATTTGTAATTTTTCAATGTTGCGCGGTGCAGAACTTTCGGTAACAACGGTATATCCCATGGGTTGTTGATGAGCGGCGCCATACATTGCCGCTGCCGACAACAAACCTACATAATACTGTTTATTAAGCGATTTCATCAAGTCGTCAATGTAAAGATACGGCGGTAAGATTCCCTGTTTGGAATATTCGGGCGGAATAAGTACATAAAAGCCTTGACGAATCTGTAAAACCTCATTTTTTAATTTCAGTCTGTGCAATTTTTGCTTAATTGCAGGGTATTGCATTTGAAAAACATTTTCCAATTCGTTCAGAGAAAAAGCATAACGCCCCTGCGACCTGACTTCTTTCAGGTAGTTTTCCAATTGATTATATATTGTTCGACTATAATTATTCATAAGTAAATTTTCGCATAAAGAAATATATTTCGTAACTTTCTGCAAAGATATACTTTTTTTTCGATGTGAGGTATATGTTTACAGAAGATACTCGGATGTCTGCAGGCGCGACCAGACAGACTCGGTAGCCAAAGCCACAACCTGTCTCTTACAGGAGGGACTACGGAAGCCCGTTACAACGCCTCATTCTCTTATTTTGACCAGGATGGATTTGTTATGTAAACAAATGGCAACATTATTAAAAGAAACTGACGATCCATGGTTCAAAGACCATATTCTTTCCGACCTGATTCCTTATAAATAAATTAATTGATTATAAATTATTATCAGTATGGGAATAGATTAAGACTGTAGCATAGGCGGCAATGCCTTCTTCCCTTCCGACAAAACCCATTTTTTCGGAAGTGGTTGCCTTAATGGAAATATCTCCGGGCTCAACTCCAATTACTCCGGCAAGACACCCTTTCATTTGAGGAATATATGTATTTAGTTTAGGTCGCTCGGCACAGACCGTAACATCAACATTCCCGAACTCATAACCTTTGTCGCGAATAAGCCCCATCGTACGGGACAAAAGAACTTTACTGTCGATTCCCTTGAATTCCGGATCAGTATCCGGAAACTGAAACCCGATATCCCTTAAATCGGCTGCTCCAAGCAGAGCGTCGCAAACAGCATGAATCAGAACATCAGCGTCCGAATGTCCGTCCAACCCCCGATCATTTGGAATCAGGATTCCACCTATCCAAAGTTCACGATCCTTGACAAAGCGATGAACATCATATCCGAAGCCAACCCTGATCTTCTGCATTAGCGCAACAGGTTTTTTAATCCGTCCATATCAAAGCTCAAACTGAATCGTAAAGTTTGATCCAAAGGATTGGAAGGAACCGTAGAAATCAGATAAGCCACGTCCAGAATAAAAACATTCATCTTAAAGCCGGCTCCTAAGGAAAAATACTGACGGTTTCCCTTGTTGGGACTTTCATAAAAATAACCGCCACGAACAAAGAAACTCTGATTGTAAGCATATTCGGCGCCCACCGACCACATAATCTCCTGAAACTCTTCCTTTAATCCACCGGGAGCATCATTAAACGACTTAAAGATACCGGTAATAGGAGACATGTCATTATAATCCTGAATGGCTTTCTGACGCTCTTCCTCCGAATCATAAGTACGGGTATAAGGACTTGAAGGGACAAGATACTTGTTCAAATCAAGGTTGAAAGCAATCGTATTATAATCATCCAACGGATATAGCAAGGATCCGCCGATACGTAAATTAGTAGGAATAAAGTTAGATGTAGTTCCTTTATCGTATGAAATTTTAGTACCTATATTGGAGACGTTAAATCCAAGTCCCAACAACGATTCGCTGCTACCAATCATTACATATTTATTCCAGTAACCGGCAACATCGGCGGCAAAAGCCGTTCCGGGATAAAAATCCTCTTCCACTCCGGCGCCGAGATCCGAATAAATAAAGCGAAGGTTTGCCCCTAATGAAAATGTTTCGGTCAATTTCAAGGAATAACCCGCATCGACAGACATCTCGTAAGGGCTCACCGTACCATATGAAGCATGCGAATTCGGATCGGTCAAATCAATCTTACCAAGAGAAAAATACCGCAACGAAGCTCCGACAGAATGCCTGTCCGAGTCCCCAAGTTTATAATATCCCGAAAGATATGCCAAATCAATATCGCTCACCAGACTTCTCAACCACGGAGTATAAGATAAACCTACTCCGGCCTTACTATACGCAAATGCATACTTTGCCGGATTCCAGAATTGGGAGTAAATATCCGGATCGGTAGCCGCCCCAACATCTCCCATACCACCTCCACGGGCATCGGGAGCAATCGTAAGAGAAGGAACCCCCACAATCAGAGGATTAAAATCATCTTTCCCCTGGGCATTCAACACCATCGGCAGATATATCAATCCGCAAATTATCGTTATAATTCTAAATTTATTCATTCTGTTCCTGTTTTTTAACGAAAGTCCACCCTCACTACTTTCATTATTTTCATTATTTTCATTAAATATAAACTACCCAACCCCTTTTTTATTGTCCGAGTATAATGATTTTTTTCGCTTTGGTCGCTTCCGTGCTGTTTCCACACCTGACTTCAGCCCGATAGACATAGACTCCCGCTTTCAAAGGCATACCATTATCGGCCTGCAGATTCCATTCTATAGGATAACTTTTCAGCCAGTCGGAACTTCCCGTTTCTTTATGAGTCCAGCAAATTCGGCCGGTCAGGTCATAAACCCGGATCGTCACATCAAGCTGCATATTGGGGCGATCGTGTATCAATTGGAAATAAGTGCGTCCACGGGCAGGATTACCGATAGCCGTTAAATCGAACAACTGGGGTCTCAATCCTTTTACAACAGTAAATTCCAGGGAATCGACACTCGAATTATTCAACAAATCCCATACCTTGAATACCAAAGTATGATTCCCTTCCGGCAAGGCTTTTTCTGCAGGAATCAAAAACCTGACCGTACCCTCGCCATAAACATCCGATGATGATTCGAAATAATCATTCAGAATGAAAGTATAATTCGGATTATTATCAATACAAACAGATATTTCATGACCAAGGCTTCCGCCACTGATATTGATCCCGTCTTCGTCATAAACTTCTGCTACAAAATAGGGGGTCTCATTGACTTTATCCCCGTTTCTAAACGAAGCGCTATTGAGATACATCGCTTTGATATCCGGCCCCCGGCCTTCTTCTTCCGGATATTCGGCCGTACTGTTCAACTTGAAATCCAGATAGACGCCGTGTCCGTCTGTCCCTTTATCCTTATCAAAAGCGTAGAAACTCAATTTTCCCTGATTATCACTATACGAGATATCCAAAGGAACGGTAAAATTGACTGTAAATTCACCGTTTGCAATATTATTACTACCGGTGTATATTTTACTGGTATAATCCTCAAATTCCAGATATCGACCACCTGTATCCGGCTCCAATGATTTCAGTTGCTGTTTGCTGTCAAAAACGATTGTCTGAATATTTCCATTCAAATCGGACCGATGATTTCCGTTAACGTCCACAATTTTACCGGTCAACGTAATCTTATCCAGAGCCTTAAATTCCAGTACTTTTCCTTCTTCAACCGGTTGACCGTTGACCGCTGAAAGCTGTACTTCCAAATCAGGAAAATTCAACCGCAATGCAGGGTCGCCCAACAGTGCATAATTCAGTTTATTCGTATTCCCGTTCAACTGGTTCTTGCTCATTCTTAAAACATCGCCTAACCTTAAATTTTTCCGGTTATTTTTATCAAATAAAATTCGCAACAACCTGCTGTTTATATAACTATTAGGATCCGAGTCAACCACTCTTGTCGTAGTATATAAAGCAATAGCTCCACTCTTTTTATTTTGGAAAGCAGCTTCACCGGCAGAATTATTAACCCCGTCGAACCAGCCGAAATCACAGGTTGCAGTAATCCACAAAGGCAAATTTTCAAACGACATCTGATTCACGTCCGAAATTGTCAGTAAATCTTCGGATGTCCAGGCAGTCGTATTCCCATGTCCCGTATAATTCAACAAAAAGCATCCGTTCTTCAATGCATTCATCATTTTATTTTTAGCATCAGGATATGTTTTCTTTCCATTGACTGTAACTGCTTTAAAAGCAGGCTCATATACCTTTACTATATTATATTCGGGATGTTGATTTTCCAGATACTGAGATAATGTATCAGCCTGAATGCTATGCCTGTAAAATCCTTCACCGGCGCTCATATCATCTCCGGCGAAAATTACCGTATTTTTCCACGGACTATATTGAGTATTATTCATATAACCAATTACTTTTGCGACCGCATTATCAGCCTGAGCCATGGAACTCGCCGGAAAACGGCCAATCCCAATGTCCAGAACGTTCCATGCCAGTAAAGAATTGGCAGTCTTCGCATCGTCGTCCAGGAATCCGAAATAATCATCCGTACCATAAGAATCGTATTCACTCACGGATTCTTTTACCTGGTAAGTCAACAAATAATTATCATTCGGTAAACTTTTTGCGCCGGGAGTTTTGAAGCGGTTATCAAAGATCCCATCGCCAAACAGTAACAAATACTTTGGTTTGTCATTTTCAACTCCGGCCCGATCATAAAACATCTTCATAAACCGGCGATAAGCCGTAGCATCCGGAACTCCCGAAGAAAACTCATTAAAAATCAAATCGGCCTGCACTACCGTTACATGCAACCCCGATTTCTCCCGGTGTGCGTTAGCCAGGGTTTCTGCCTGCAAAAGAAAACTTTTAGGAGCCAAAATAACCATTTCCGTTTGGTCCAGACCGTGTAAATTCTGGTTTTGTACCTCACCCAATAATTCCGGAACCGGAAAACTCTTACTCAAATCAACCAAAGCGAATTCCCTGATTGTATCGTTCGATTTCACGCCGAAACTCAGTTGGGAGCCCGACAAAGTCGTGTTCAACTTGCGCACATTATACGGATCCGTCACATCAAAGACGACATGATTATTTCCTGCATTTTCAATATTAAAACGTACTGATTTTTTCCGGCTGTTTACACTTCTGAAAAAAGGATCATTATTGCCGTAGGCCTGTAATTTCCGGGTTGTATTCAAACGAATATAGTTAAGAAACGCCACAGTTTGACTTCCTGTCTGATAATATACTTTTGTCGAAATTTTCTCGACAGGATTTTCCCAGTCTCCGGAAAACTCAACCTGCTCCGCTTTAATATAATTATCATTATTATTCATCGACGGCATATAATCCTCTATAACAGGATTATCATTCGCACTCAAAGTCAATAGTGAATTTGACAAGGGTTTAGCCGCAAAAGAAAGGGTAAACCTGGCCGATATAATACCCGGAACATCAAAATCAAATGTCCGTGTATTTTTCATCACAAAGTTTTCTCCATACAATTCCCTACCGGTATTTGTTATAGAAATGGAATCCGACTCGTACAAAACATAATCGTTGTATTCCGAAATAGTCGCCGTTGTCAGTTCTTCCGAAACCTGTAATTCCGTTTCCTTTGGTCCGGAATCGCTTTGCGTCATAAAATACACTCCATAAGTAGCATATGGATTATTTTCATGTACAAACGAATTTGAGAAATCATCAAACGACCATTTCACCGTACCCCGACCATAGAACAAAAGATAATCACCCGGACCGAAAATATCATCCGAACCTTTGTTTACATACACGGCAATCTCCTGCAAATCATCCACATAAGGCTTACTGAAGTCCTCATCCAATATCCAACCTCCGGAACCGTAGATTTTCACCCTGGAAGGATCGGAAACACCCATCTTTTTAATATCGTCGTACGACAATTTATAGATAGCATTGGCAAACGTCTTCAGTTTAATCCATTTACCGGTCGAAAGTTTTGAGGTTTTCGTATAACGCGACCCGTCATTTTTCACCTGGGATTTTACTTCCGGAGAAAAAGAAAATGTAGCGATTAAAACAAGAAAAACAAAGTATTTTATTTTATTTTTCATCTAATAACTTTACCTGACAAAAAAATCAAGCAATTTCCGTTCGCCGATAAAACCCTGCAAATGATCATCGATTTCCACCCGTCCTACTCCGGCAGGAGTTCCGGTAAAAATCAAATCCCCTATCTTCAGGGTAAAAAAACGGCTTACATATGCAATGATCCTGTCCACTTTAAAAATCATATTTTGTGTATTTCCTTCCTGTACCTTTGTCCCGTTAATATCCAGATGAAAAGGAACTTGATTGATATCCTGTCCTATTGTTTCTAACGGTACAAAATCCCCTATTACTGCAGAATAATCGAAAGCTTTACTGATTTCCCAGGGCATTCCGTCATTCCTGAGTTTACGTTGTAAATCTCTTGCTGTGAAATCTATCCCGACAGTTACCTCCCGGTAATACCTGTGAGCAAATTTCTCTGCAATATTCTTTCCCAACCGGTCTATTTTGACCACAATTTCCGTCTCATAATGCATCTCGGAAGTAAAATCCGGAATAAAGAACGGTTTACCGTCTTTCAATAATGACGAATCGGGCTTCAAAAAAACAGTCGGTTCACTTAATAATAACGAATGAAGCATCTCTTTATTGTGAGACGCATAATTCATGCCGACACATATAATTTTCATCTTTTTTATCCTTTTAACCTGTTGAACATAACAGCCAGGTGGGCATAAATAGAAGTATCCTGAATTACGATATGTTCAGGAACACGTATCCGGTAAGGCGTAAAATTCCAAATGGCTTTGATTCCTCCTTCAATCATCAAATCGGCTGTTTCCTGCGCTTGATTTACAGGAACCGTAAGAATACCGATGTTTACTTTATTTTTCTTTTTTCCACCAAGATGTTGTCAAATCATAGTCGTAGCTTATGTTCTCTCCATCTTCCTTAATCGTTATATTTTGATTTCCATTTATTATTAGCCTTGTAAAAGGGCCTATTTGGTCATCATGGACATAGAGACGTTCGATTTTATCACTTATATATTTTATCTCATTTGAAGATTGTCCGAACCTATATCCATTGATAGTTACAAGATGCTCTTCATTTGAAGGAAATCTAAGACCGAGAAGAATTGGTACATTTCCTTTTAAATATGCATAAACATAACCTTTGAAATATCTTTCATTAGCAAGGTCTGTTCTTAATTCAGATATTAGACCATTATTATTTATTGCCTTACAAACCTGATAAACCTCTAAGCCTTTACTTGGAAATATTTTCCCGGAGTTTGAAGTTTTATCTCCAGCTAATATTGTAACTTCACTTAAACTTGGAGCTTTAGTATTAAACAACTCTGATGTTTTTTGAAAAGCCATCCATAATGCTGTCGTGGCACATGAAGCAACAATGCCATCTTGCTCTTTGAATGGCATGGTTTCTATTTCCAGTTCATGTCCAAATAAATTAATCTTTTTTAAGGACAAACAAGTGTAATATCTATTTTTTGCTGCATTTTGTTTTTGGTATGTATTCAAATATGTAATTCCAAAAACCCCTTTAGGTAAGGGTTTTATAACCATACATCCTTGATATGTTTTCCATGTTTTGTGTTTTGGGTCTTGCAACATATTAGAAAAATATTCTTCTTGAAATGTCTCTGAAAAGAAATGAATACGCCTGCAATGCTTTTCGTACAACGTATAACAACGAGCATAGTAGTTTGCATAATCATCTAAATAATTCAAGCATGTATAATCATTTTCTCTTATAATTGTGCCAATTCCAAGACCATTGGTCTCCAAAATTAAATAATTAATTTAACTTTCGCAAGCTTCTTTACCCCGCTTGCCTAAAGGAATTAAAATTTAACATTTTACTAAGTTTCTCATTTTCAGAGATTAAATTTTGCATTAACAATTCGGCATCTGTTTCTAAAA
>BNXB01000036.1 GCA_025999255.1 Bacteroidia bacterium
GAATAAATAACTCATACGAATGAATTAAAAATTAATGATTAAAATTGATGTAATGAAAAACAGAAAAATTGTATGAGAAACCTCGTCAGAGAAGAAAAATAAGCGATTTTTTAGCATTTTTTTCTGTGGTTGCAAGCATACAAATCTATCCACTTTTCAAATAAAATGCAAAGATAAGGATTTTTCATGAAAAAATCAGATATTTTGTAATATTTCTTTTATTGAGATTCCCAATACCGGATGAATCAATTCCGGATCTATTTCGAAAAGAGGCTCCAATACAAATTTTCTTTTATGAAAATGGGGATGAGGAAGAATCAGTTCTTGTGTTTCCATGATAAGATCGTCATAAAGAATGATATCAATATCAATGATACGATCCTGATAGGTTGAATCGATTGATTTTTTTGTACGTCCCATTTCCAGTTCAATGTCCTGGGCTGATTTCAGGAGTCGGGTAGGAGAGAGGGATGTTTCCAATCGGACGACCATATTAAAAAATGTATTGGGAGATTCATATCCCCATGGTTCGGTTTCATACATAGAAGAAACAGCCGAAACAGAACCTGCTCTTCCGGCTATTTTATTTACAGCTTTTTCCAGATTGTATTTTTTATCACCCAGATTACTTCCGAGGGATATATAAACAATATGTTTGCTATCCGGAGTTTGCAATTTCAGATTTTTTGTTTATAGGATCAACATAGCATCAACATATGCTCCGAACCGGTATTTTTCTTTAACGGCTTTGTTATAAAGGTCCATGATAAAGTCGTAATCTCCGAAAGCTGCAGTCAGCATAAGCATTGTGGATAACGGAATATGAAAATTCGTAATCATGGAAGTTGCAACTGAGAAATCGTACGGAGGAAAAATGAATTTATTGGTCCAACCATTGTAAAGCTTGAGATGTCCCTGTGTTGTTACCGTACTTTCGATAGCCCGGGTAACGGAAGTCCCGACAGCACATATTTGTTTGTTAAGGTCTTTTGCCTTGTTGACAATTTTTACGGCTTCCTCTGTAATGATTATCTGTTCGGAATCCATTTTGTGTTTGGTCAGGTCTTCCACATCAATTTCGCGGAAATTACCTAGTCCTGAATGTACTGTAATGAATGCGAATTCGCAACCCTTGATTTCCAAACGTTTCATCAATTCACGACTGAAATGTAATCCGGCAGCAGGAGCAATTACCGCACCTTCATTTTTTGCATAAATGGTTTGATAACGTTCGGCATCTTCCGGAATCACAGGTCTTTCAATGTATTTAGGTATCGGTGTTTCTCCGAGAGCATATAATGTTTTTTTAAATTCATCATGCGGTCCATCGTAAAGGAAACGGAGTGTACGCCCACGGGAAGTCGTATTGTCAATTACTTCAGCCACCATAGAGTCATCTTCTCCAAAATAAAGTTTATTTCCGATACGGATCTTACGTGCAGGATCGACTAGTACATCCCATAAACGCAATTCCTGATTTAACTCACGTAACAGGAATACTTCAATTTTGGCGCCCGTTTTTTCTTTATTTCCATAAAGCCTGGCAGGAAATACCTGAGTGTCATTCATAATGAAAACATCTTTGTCATGGAAATAATTCAGGACATCTTTGAATATTTTATGTTCGATTTTTCCGGTATTGCGATGGACAATCATCAAACGAGCTTCATCTCTGTTGGATTGAGGATGTTGTGCTATCAACTCATCAGGCAGATTGAATTTAAATTTTGATAGTTTCATATATTATAATTTTATTTTTTTAATTATTCTTTTTACTTTATGCTTTTTCCGGTTCTTCCGCTTCACTTCCTGTACGGAGGCTTTCCAGTAACGAATCTACATCTTCTATTTTCATGCAATCTTTTAATTTGATATCTCCGATACGAGTCCTGCATAAACCGGTCAGATGTGCTCCCGAACCGAGTGCTTTACCGATGTCCCGAGCCAAAGCCCTGATATAAGTTCCTTTGCTGCATACAACCCTTATAGTTATTTCGGGCATGTTGTGTGACAAAAGTTCTATCTCATCAATTATCAATAATTTGGGTTTCAGTTCTACTTCAACGCCTTTCCGTGCAAACTCATAAGCACGATCGCCATTGATCTTACAAGCTGAATAAACCGGAGGAATTTGTTCGATGCTACCGGTAAATTGTTGCAGTACTTCTTCGACCAGTTCCTCAGTGATGTGTTCAATCGGATAAAAAGCGTCAACTTCAGTTTCCAAATCGAATGATGGAGTTGTCTCTCCCAATTTGAGGGTTGCGACATACTCCTTCGTTTGATACTGGAATTCTTCGATACGTTTGGTAGCCTTCCCGGTACAGATAATTAATACTCCCGTCGCCAAGGGATCCAGCGTACCCGCATGTCCTACTTTTATTTTTTTTTGTTTCAGAAATTTTGAAATTTTATATCTGACCTTGTTGACTAAATCGAATGATGTCCAGTGTAACGGCTTATCAAAATATAAAATCTCTCCTCCTTGAAAATCCTTCTGCATACCTGTTTTTAAATAATGCTTAAATCATATCCATGCATTAATAAAATAAGCAGGATAGCTCCAACAATAATCCTGTAAACTCCAAATGCTTTAAAACCATATTTGGTTATAAAACCTATAAAAAATTTAATAGCCAGGATGGCGACAATAAATGCGACCACATTTCCTATAATGAGAACATCTATGTTTTGAACCAAAATGGCCTGGCTGTCCGGATTTGTAACTAATTTCAGTAGTTTGTATGCTGATGCGGCAAACATTGTAGGTACAGCTAAAAAGAAAGAAAATTCCGAAGCGTCTTTTCTGGTTAATTTTTGTGCCATACCTCCGACTATAGTCGCCATTGAACGGGATACGCCGGGAATCATGGCGATACATTGCGCCAAACCTATGAAAAATGCTTTTTTAGAACTTACTGTCTGATCTTTGGATGGTTTATTGAACCATGTATCCACAAAAAGCATTAAAATACCTCCTAATATTAACATGATAGCTACAACAGTCACACTTTCCAGTAACATGTCAATTTTGTCACTGAACAGAAAACCCAAAACAGCTGCCGGTATAAATGCAATAAATAGTTTCCAATAGAAATCGAATGATTGGAAAAACCGTTTATAATATAACACCATAACTGAAAGAATTGCTCCAAACTGAATAATGACCGTGAATGCCTTAACAAATTCAGAACTGGGAACATTCAATATTTTTTGTGCAATAATCATATGTCCGGTTGATGATACGGGCAAGAACTCCGTCAATCCTTCAATAATAGCGATGAGGATTGTTTGCCACCATGTCATTCCCATTTTTTATTGATTTTTTCCGTCGTTTTCCGTGTCTTTCGGCCTTTTTAAAATAGCCCAAACTACAAGAAAAAAGCCGGCCATGGTCACTATGGGAGCGATTACAATACGTCTGGTGTTAAAAATACTAGGATCGAATCCTGTTTCTTCTGTTGTTTTACCTCCCGACATCAGTATAAAACCAATAATGATTATAAGGATGGAAACACCCAATAGGATGAAATTTTCCTTCCCAAATGCAAATCTTTTTTTATCCATTGTTATTATTTATAATGCCAAAAATTACTAACGAAAAACGTTATAATTTTCAATTCTCAACTTATTCATAGTACATATCATCAACACGCATCCTCAGGTATTTATTTACAGCCATCCATGTAGCGACTACTGATATGAGGACTCCGAATACCAATACGGAAGCAAAAACTATCAACAAATTATTGGTGTCTATTAGCTGTGTGAAATCAATAATATCTTTGGCTATATAATATAATAGCCATATAATCAGACCAATAGCGATAAATGCCGCGATAATTCCCGATAGGATATTGGATCGTACGAATGGTTTTGTAATAAAGCCGTTTGTAGCGCCTACCAATTTCATTGTATGTATCAGAAAACGCTTGGAGTAAATCATCAATCGGATTGTATTGTTGATGAGGGCATAGGAGATGATCAATAACAGGATGGCCATGCCCAGAATAATAAGACCAATCCGTTTCATGTTTTCGTTGACCATCTGGATCAAGTCTTTGCGATATTGTACTTCTTGTATATTTGCAGACATATTGCGGACATTTTTTTCTATTACGGCAATACTATCTGTTGTTGCATATTCCGAATTTAACCTGACTTCCAGTATTGCAGGCAGGGGATTGAATCCCAGAAGTTCTTCAGGGGACTGTCCAAGGTCTTTTTCCAATTGGGATGCTGCATCTTCTTTGGAAATGAATTTTACGGATTTTACATAGGATGCCTTATTGAGTGTGTTTTGCAATTTTTTGACCTGCTCAGCACTCGTGTCGTCATTGAGGACAATGTCGAATGACAGGTTTTCTTTTACATAGGTAGAGAAATTATTTGCAAACAAAGAGAGTAGAACTACCAAACCCAACAAAAACAATACCAGAGAAATACTGATGATTGCTGTAATTTTAGAGTTATAAAAAGCCGTGGGAGTAATCTTTTTCCTACTTTTCATCCGGTATCATTAATTATGAAATGCACAAAATACCCAAATTCGTTGCAAAATAAGGAATAATTTATGGAATTCAAGCTGTTTTGTGTTTTTTTAACACTTAACCATACATCATACGATCAATCACCAGAGGTATATTTTCTTGTTCGATACCAGCTCTCAACAATTCCGGAATGTCGGCGTTGAAGGCTTCGTTAAATTTCTCTATTGAATGATTATACAGTTGAAATGCCGATTTATAATATTCAATAGCTTTACTGATATTTCCCATAACAAACTGTGTATGGCCGCAATTCAGAAAGTCCGGAGCATCTGCTTTTTTCTCAATAATTTTTTCAAAGTATCCCATTGCCTGTTCGTATTTCCCGGTTAGGAAAGAACACCAGGCAATTGGTCGCCAGGCACGTTCCCCGTTTTTATCGAGGTATTCCACTTTAAAGTAACATTTGAGAGCTTCCGTATAATTACCCAGTTCCAGGAAACAATGTCCTATATTCAATTGGATAGATAGGTTATCCGGATTCAATTGTTCGGCTTTCCGGTAATAAGCCAGGGCTTCTCCCGGGTTTTTCAGGATCCGGTAACAATAGGCAATTTTTTTGATTGTCCAGGACGATCCGGCATTCAATAATTCCGCTTTCAGATAAGCATCGAGTGCAGCTTCAATATTTCCGGTCTTTTGCAAGCAATATCCTTTCTTTTGGTAAATAACATCGGATAATATTCCTTCTTCGATCAACAGGTTGAATATATGCAATGCTTCTTCGTAATAATTTCTGTTGAAATAATACTCTCCGATAATCATCCGGCTTTCCGGATCGGAGACAATTTTATCGATGCTTTGAGCATAAATATACTCGGTACTTTCCCTGAAAATATCTTCGAAATCATTTTTTTTCGGGTGAATTTTGTAAAACCGGTATAAATCCTGGATATATTGCTTGGAAATGAGCAATGACTGTTTGGAAATTCCAGGCAGTTCTTCTTTCTGAAGTTCATTTACAGCATCGGATTCGGCGGCAAATTGTCCAATCATCATTTTTTTATATTCACCGGGCATTTGTACGACGCTGAAAAATAAGGAATATTTATCCGAATTACAAAGGAGTGACGATTCCATCAATGTTTTTGTCAGGTTTTCACTTTCTTTGTCCGAATAATCGGATACCAACGAATGTTTTGAATAGAACGGAATAAACCAGTTGCTTAATTCATTGAAAAAAGGATAGGTTTTCAGGTGGGCAAAAGAAGAGTGCATGATGTCGGCTCCTTCCAATTGAAGTTCGGAAAATTCTTTGAGTTTGTCTCCCAACCCCGATTCCTCGATGATATTAACCCATTCCGGATTTTTATCTTCTATTCCGGTTTCGCCCATCAGGTCGTCTAATTTGATTTTATTCCTTAACTCGGGACTGATTTTCATCATTTCAGGAATAATTTCCTCTTGAATTTTCTTTGTTATTTTTTCGGTTTCCCGGCTCAGAATAAATTGCAGAAGAATATCCCGGACATTATTTCTGAATCCTGCATCTTCGGAAAGGTGTGCCAATCTGTGGCATAATTGGGGATATAGCTGCAACCGGTTATCATATTTCCTGAGGAATAATAATAAGCCTGTTAAAGCCCTTTGACGAATATGTTCATTTTTGTTTTCGTAAGCCTGTATCAGTAACAAGGCCTTATTTTCATCAAAAATAAATTGTGTACTAAGTGTTAAGGCCGATACTATCAGGCTGACCGTCACGTAAGAATGTAATTGATTGTTGATGAAATTACTCAGCATTTCGGTTTCATCCGACGCCAATTGTTCGTTCAACCAGATCAATTGAAAAATTTCTCCTGAAATGGCTTCTTTTTCTCTTTCCAATTCGCTTGACCTGTTTTCTTTTTCCGGATTGTCTTCCAATAATCCGGTCAGGGAAATTTTACCTTCGATATCTTCAATCGATGTCAAAAGTGAAATGATGGAAGTATTAGTAACTGTATGCAGGCTTGTCCGTTTCTTGTCGTAATAAAAACCCGGAGTATTTTTTGTTTTTAATTGATTTATTGTAATATCGACAAGTCTGTAACACGAACGTAATAAATCTTCGTAAATATGATGCTGTTCCGGATCCTTAACTCCTTGGGTAAGGTACCGAAGCATGAATTTATAAGTCGTCTCCAGTTCATTCCTTTTTTCGTCTAACTGCCAACTTTGCAATTCCGTTAATGCCGGAACAAGCGATTCGAAAACATCCTTCAATCGTCTTTGTCCTAATGCCGAATATGCTTTTTCTGTCAGTTTATTTATGTCTTGAGTTGTTGTCATTGTCCCGAAATACATTGTTTGTATTTTCAAGAACAAAATTTGTGCCTGTTATAGCAAGTGCGACATAATGGCTGATATTCTTCTTTTTCACCCAATAATACTAGTTTGTCGTTTTTAATAAGTCGGTGGGAATAATTTGCCAATTGGCCACATTCCATACAGATTGCGTGTACTTTAGTCACATTTTCGGCAATAGCGCATAATCCGGGTATTGGTCCGAAAGGATTTCCTTTAAAATCCATGTCCAATCCGGCCACAATGACACGGATTCCCTGGTTTGCCAGCTTGTTGCAGACTTGAATCAATCCATTGTCGAAAAATTGAGCTTCATCAATTCCTACAACATCAATATCACTTGAAAGCAACAAAATGTTTCCTGAATTCTCGACCGGGGTACAGGCTATGGAATTCATGTCGTGCGATACTACGCCTTCCTCATTATAACGTGTATCAATCGCCGGTTTGAAGATTTCCACTTTCTGTCTGGCAAATTGCGCTCTTTTCAAACGACGGATAAGTTCTTCGGTTTTTCCGGAGAACATAGAACCGCAAATGACTTCGACAGAACCTCGCTTGCCGGTTTGGTAAAATTGCTCTTCAGTAAACATGGTCAAAATTGATAATTGACAATTGATAATTGACAATTGACAATTATTGTATGCACAAATCTGTTATCAATTATTAATTGTCAATTGTCAATTATCAATTGTCAATTATTTCTTTAGTTGTTCCATAATTAGTTTTTCCAGTTCGTCTGCCAGTTCCGGATTATCTTTCAGGCATTCTTTGGCAGCTTCCCGTCCCTGACCGAGTTTAGTGTCGTTGTAGCTGTACCATGAACCGCTTTTTTTGACAATTCCCCGTTCGGTTCCCAAATCGATGATTTCTCCGGTTCTTGAAATTCCTTCTCCGAACATGATGTCGAATTCTGCTTTCTTGAAAGGAGGAGCTACCTTATTTTTGACAACTTTCACACGGGTTTGATTCCCGGTAACGTCTTCTCCTTCTTTGATGGCTGTTCCTTTACGGATATCCAAACGTACGGAAGCGTAGAATTTGAGGGCGTTTCCTCCGGTTGTCGTTTCCGGGTTTCCGAACATGACGCCGATTTTGTCGCGCAACTGATTAATAAATACACAAGTAGTGTTGGTTTTATTGATTGCAGCCGTTAGTTTTCTCAGCGCTTGTGACATTAAACGAGCCTGGAGCCCCATTTTGGAGTCACCCATTTCTCCTTCCAGTTCGGCTTTTGGAGTTAATGCCGCTACAGAGTCGATAACAATAATGTCAATGGCCGAAGAACGAATCAATTGTTCTGTTATTTCCAAAGCCTGTTCTCCCGAATCCGGTTGAGAAATCCATAAGTTTTCAATATCGACACCTAATTTTTCCGCATAAAAACGGTCGAAGGCATGTTCTGCATCAATAAATGCGGCTATTCCGCCTGCTTTTTGAGCTTCGGCAATTGCGTGAATTGCCAGCGTTGTTTTACCGGACGATTCCGGCCCGTAAATTTCGATGACCCTTCCCCGGGGATATCCTCCAACACCTAAAGCCGCATTTAAAGCAATCGATCCGGTAGGGATTATACTGACTTCTTCGACTATATCGTCGCCCATTTTCATGATAGAGCCTTTTCCATAACTCTTTTCAATTTTATCCGTTGCGGCGCGTAGCGCCTTCAGTTTTTCTACATTAGGAGCCGTAGCCCCTTTCGTTTCTGTTTCTTTTGTTTTTTCACTCATAATTTAATTTGTTTTGAGGATTTGGTTGGCATGATCGCCTATTATATTTATTATAATTCCAGGTCTCCGTAGATGATTTCGTACCAGGGTAATCCTTGCTTATTTAATTGCTCCATAAACGGATCCGGATTGAATTCCTCCACATTGAATACTCCCGGTTTTTTCCAGAAGCCTTGCAAAAACATCATAGCGCCAATCATAGCCGGAACTCCGGTTGTATAACTGACTCCCTGGGTTCCTGTTTCCTTATAGGCCGCTTCATGTGAACAGTTGTTATAAACGTAATAAGAAGTTTCTTTGCCTGACTTATCCAGTCCTTTGATACGGCATCCGATAGAAGTTTCTCCGGTATAATTTTCTCCCAGTTCTCCCGGATTTGGAAGAACGGCTTTTAAAAATTGTATCGGCACTATTTCCACTCCATTATATAATACAGGGTCTATCCTGGCCATCCCGATATTTTGAATCACGCGAAGATGGGTTAGGTATTCCTGTCCGAAGGTCATCCAGAATCGGGCTCGTTTCAAGGTAGGAAAATTTTTAACCAGGGATTCCAGTTCTTCGTGATAAATTACATAGGATTCTTTTGGTCCGATATTCGGATAATTCAATGGCTTGTGGATTTCATGGGGTTCCGTCAATATCCATTGTCCGTTTTCCCAATATTTCCCTTTTTGGGTGACTTCACGGATATTGATTTCCGGATTGAAATTTGTGGCAAATGCTTTTCCATGATCTCCGGCATTACAATCCACAATATCCAGGTATTGCATTTCACTGAAATGGTGTTTGTTAGCGTAAGCAGTGAATACACTGGTAACACCCGGGTCGAATCCACATCCGAGGATGGCTGTCAATCCTGCTTCATGGAATTTATTCTGATAAGCCCATTGCCACTTATATTCGAATTTAGCTTCGTCCAACGGTTCGTAATTGGCCGTATCAAGATAATTGACTTTAGCAATGAGGCATGCGTCCATGATAGTCAAATCCTGATAAGGCAATGCCACATTAATGACAATTTCCGGACTGAAATCGTTGAATAATCCGACCAATTCATCTGTATTATCGGCATTGACCTGTGCCGTTTGGATTTTTTTATTACCGTATTTAGTACCTATAGCATCCGCAATTGCATCGCATTTTGATTTGGTACGACTGGCCAGCATGATTTCGGAAAACACATCCTTGTTTTGTGCCACTTTATGTGCTACAACCGTACCCACGCCACCGGCGCCGATGATGATAACTTTTGCCATTTTCAGTTCATGTTTTATTGAAATTATTTTTTTACAAATGTAATGCGAATTATTAAGAATTCAAAACACGAAATAATCGATTACGCATATTGCGTACAATTTATTTCCTTGATTGATAGTTTATTGGCAAATTTGTATGTTTTAAAATATAAAAATAATATTCAAAAAAGTTGCACAAATTACAGAAAGCCTTACCTTTGGGGGTGCAATTAATAAAACGACAAAAGGAAAATTGTTTTTTATTTGTAGGTGTATGTGATAATTTGTTTATATTTGCAACGTTAAAATTAGCATGAAAAAAAATTAAATATTTTTAACTTTAAAATTTTATCTAACTTAAAAACGAACACAATTTTTATGGAAGCAAAAAAGAAAAGAGAAGGTAAGAAAACTCGTGGAATTTCAGCAGGTATTGTACTTGTATGCTGTTTTATTGTTGCAATATCGGTTTATTTATTAGTGTTTGGTAATCCCGATAACTTTGTTAACGGAGACCCGGGCAATCACCCGATACAAGGAAATATGCTTGGTACAATTTATAAAGGGGGTCCGGTTGTGTGTTTGATTATCACATTACTTCTGACTGTTCTGGTGTTGAGCGTTGAGCGTTTCTTCGCTATCGGTAAAGCAAAAGGAAAAGGTAACCTGATTAACTTTGTGTATGATGTGAAAGCTGAATTGCAGAAAGGTAACATTAAAGGAGCAGAAGCTCTTTGTGATAAACAACAAGGTTCTGTGGCTGCTATTATTTTTGCCGGCTTGAAGAAATATGCCGACATGGAAACCACGCAGGAAGACCTGAGTAAAGAACAAAAAATTGTTGCTATACAGCAAAATATCGAGGAAGCTACAGCTCTGGAACTTCCGTCAATGGAACAAAACCTTCCGGTAATTGCTACAATATCTACTTTGGGTACACTGTTCGGTCTGTTGGGAACTGTAATCGGGATGATTCGTTCGTTCTCCGCTTTGGCTAATGAAGGTGCTCCCGACTCTGTTGCTTTGGCTGCCGGTATCTCTGAAGCTCTTGTGAATACTGCATTGGGTATCGCAACTGGTGCTTTGGCTATCATCACTTATAGCTTCTTCACCGGTAAAATCGATAACATGACTTATGCTATCGATGAAATGGGATTCTCCATTGTACAAACTTACGCAGCTACTCACAAATAATAACAGAGAGAAAAATTATGCCTAAAGTTAAAGTAAAAAGAAAAAGTACGTTCATCGACATGACGGCGATGAGTGACGTGACTGTTCTTTTGCTTACTTTCTTTATGTTGACTTCTACCTTTATTAAAAAGGAACCGGTTCAGGTGAACACGCCCAGTTCGGTTTCGGAGAGGCAAATTCCGGATGTTAACATTCTTTCTATCCTGGTTGATCCGCAAGGAAGGATCTTTTTATCAATGGATAGACCGGAAGATATCAGAAATGTATTGAAGAGAGTAGGCGAAGACTACAAAATTGAGTTTACCGACAAGGAGCTGAAAGATTTTAGCTTGTTGCCATCTTTTGGTCTGCCGATTGCAGGAACCAAAAAATTCCTGGAATTGTCTCAGGAAAAGAAAGATGAAGTGTTGACGACACTTGGAGGTATTCCTCATGATAGTATTGATAATCAGTTCAAGCACTGGATTTCTCATGCCCGTGTCGTGAATCCGGATTTCCGGATCGCTATCAAGGCGGATAAATCCACATCGTATGAACTTGTCAGGGGGGTTATGAATGACCTTCGGGATCTGAAGGAAAACAGGTATAACTTAATCACCAGTCTGAAAGCCGGTGCCAGCGCTGATGCTGCTTTGGGACTTGATAAGTCGCATTAAGTATTTATTAACCGATTAAAAGAAAAAATTATGGCAGAAGTAAATACTGACAGTGGAAAAGGCAAAGGTGGTAAAGCGAAGCAGAAGAAAAAGACCCTGCGTGTGGACTTTACACCGATGGTTGATATGAACATGCTTTTGATAACATTCTTTATGTTTTGTACGTCGTTGAATAAGCCGAAGACCATGGAAATTAACATGCCTGCAAAAACTGACGTCAAAGTTGAAGAACAAAATAAAACTCCAGCCTCCAGAACTTATACATTCCTTTTGGGAACAAAAGATGATGTGTATTACTATAACGGAGAATTGAAAACGGAAAGTTATGAAGATCCTAATTTCCTTATTACGACAAATTACGGTGAAGACGGAATTCGTAAGATTCTGTTGGAAAAAAATACAGCCGTGCTCCGTCAGATAAGAGATTTGAAAGTTAAACTTGAGAATAAGGAAATCAAGATGGAGGATTTTGAAAAACTGGCGGCTGAAATCAGAGTTGAAGGAGCTAAAATTTCAGGTTCATCACCGATTGTAATTATTAAGCCCTCAGATAAGGCGAATTACAAGAATATGATTGATATTCTGGATGAAATGCAGATTTGTAATATTGGAGCCTATCAGCTTATGGATATGAGTGATGGGGATAAATACCTGATGTATCAGAAAACAGGTGATCCTATTTTTCAAACGGCTATGGCGTCCGGAGCTAAGTAATATTGTCACACATAAATAAACTGAGAAAAAATGGCAAAAGATATAAATTTGAACTCGGAAGCGTGGTGTGACTTGATATTTGAGGGTAAAAATCAAAGTTACGGTGCGTATTGTTTACGGAAAACTTCTAATAAAAGACACGTTCAGGCATTGATCATCGTATTTATTGCAGCTTTGGCAATGATTTTCCTGCCGGTGCTGATTAAATCGGTAATTCCTGAAAAAGCTCAGGAAATAGAAGTCGGTCCTGTAAGTTTGTCTGACTTGGACATCAAAGAAGATGTT
Source organism: Bacteroidia bacterium (assembly GCA_025999255.1). Lineage (GTDB taxonomy): Bacteria > Bacteroidota > Bacteroidia > Bacteroidales > Azobacteroidaceae > BNXB01. Next base: position 12,651 of record BNXB01000036.1, read on the forward strand.
AAGGAAGAAAACAGAATTGAAGAACCTGAAGTTCCACCTCCACCGCTGCTTAAAGAAACAGTGAAAATGACCGAATTGGTTGTTACTGCTGATGAGAATGTGAAGGAAGAGGATATGATGAAAACCCAGGAAGAGTTGACTGAAACGAAGGCTGCCATTTCAATTGCCGACGTTGCGGGTACAACCGACGGAACCGGTGTTGACATTGCCGACCTGAAGGAACATAAAGTAGTAGTTGCCGAACCGGTAAAAGAACAAGTGCATGATCATGTGGAACAAATGCCGGACTATCCGGGAGGTGTAAATGAATTCCTTAAATTTGTACAAAGTAATGTTGTATATCCTGTAATTGCTCAGGAGCAAGGTATTCATGGAACTGTAAGACTTCGTTTCGTTGTTGAAAAAGACGGTTCAATCGGTGAAGTGCAAATTATACGTTCGTTGGATCCAAACTGTGATAAAGAGGCTATCAAAGCTGTGAAAAAATCACCTAAATGGATTCCGGGTAAACAAAACGGACGTGCAGTTGCAGTGTGGTTTAACGTTCCCGTTAGATTTGAGCTTCAATAAATAATTGAATTAAATTCCTATGCAGCAGCGTGAAACACGAAATATTAAGCCGCAAAACCAGGTGTCGTACATCTTCGAATGTGTAATGTCCCTGTTCTATGTTGCGTTTGCCGTAGTATTTCTTTTTACTGATTTGTTTATTGATACGGTCAATGGACCAATCAGGCTGTCTGTTGGAATCTTATTGGGAATCTATGGG
>BNXB01000037.1 GCA_025999255.1 Bacteroidia bacterium
TCCCCACCACAGTTGCCGCGAGATGCACCAGTCTTTAACATTCTCCATCCAGTGGCGATAAGTATTTTTGAATTTAGGAGGATACAATTGAATGGTATCGCTCATGACGGCTTCCAGCGCCGGCTTTGCCAATTCCTCCATTTTCAGGAACCATTGCATGGATAATTTCGGTTCGATAGGAACATCTGTTCTTTCGGAAAAACCTACTTTATTGGTATAAGCTTCCGTTTTTTCCATCAGGCCGGCGGCTTCGAGGTCTTTTTCTATTTGTTTCCGAACCTCGAAACGATCCATTCCCGCATATTGCAGACCATGTTCGTTGAGTGTCCCGTCGTCATTGAAAATATCAATCGATTCCAGGTTATATTTTTCTCCCAGCATATAGTCGTTGACATCGTGAGCAGGGGTTACCTTGAGGCAACCGGTACCGAATTCGATATCCACATAATCGTCTTCAATAATGGGAATTTCACGGTTAACGATGGGAACAATTACTTTTTTACCTTTCAGATGAGTATTTTTGGGATCGTTCGGATTAATACAAACGGCAGTATCTCCCAGGATAGTTTCGGGACGGGTGGTAGCCACAACGGCATAACCGTTTTCACCTGCGATTTTATAACGTAAATAATAAAGTTTTCCTTGTTGTTCTTTATAGTTCACTTCTTCATCGGAAAGGGCGGTTTTCGCAGCCGGATCCCAGTTGACCATACGTACTCCGCGATAAATCAGACCTTTGTTGTAGAGATCCGTGAAAACTTTAATAACGCTTTCCGAGCGTTTTTCGTCCATGGTAAAACAGGTACGATCCCAATCGCAGGATGCTCCGAGTTTTTTGAGTTGTTCGAGGATAATTCCCCCATGTTTATGAGTCCATTCCCAGGCATGTTCAAGGAATTGCTCGCGGGTCAGATCCGTTTTCTTAATACCTTCGGAAGCTAATTTTGCAACAACTTTGGCTTCTGTTGCGATAGATGCATGATCTGTTCCGGGAACCCAGCAGGCATTCTTGCCCATCATCCGGGAGCGGCGTACGAGGATATCCTGAATCGTGTTGTTGAGCATGTGTCCCATATGCAATACTCCTGTGACATTAGGAGGAGGAATGACTATGGTGTAGGGTTCACGGTTATCCGGTTCGGAATGAAAGAACCTGTTTTTCATCCAATACTCATACCATTTGCTTTCTACCTCGGAAGGATTGTATTTTGTTGCAATTTCCATAAATATACTGTTTTAGGCGCAAAAGTAATGAAATTTTAGAAAATTCTTCCCGATTTGCTGATTTTAAAGCTACAGCCAAAATTGTTGCCGTAAAGGTCTCCCGTGTCGAATGCACTTTGTATGGAAAATTTCCAGTCCTTCAACCGGGGATGAATATAATTACATTCGAATAAAGAGGAAAAATCATCCTTGCGTTTTAAAAAAGGATACGACGATCTTCCCCAAGCATACATTCCGGTTGCCAAAATGCGATAGGAGAAAGAAGTCGATATGATTCCTTCCAGTCCAATATGAAGTCCTTTGACACGATTGTTCTGAAAATAAATTATTCCGTCCTTACTGTATTCCGGAGAAGTCAATAACGGATTACCGATAGAACGTCCCCAATGAGACCAACCGCTAATATATTGAGTATGATTGTAATAGTCGTCATTCCCTCCGCCGCGGGCAGGTCTGTTATACGTTAAGAAATGCATCGGTCCGCTTTGATTCAATGTATAAATAGATTCAATAACAATTTTTTTCAGATAAATTTGATTATTCAAAGTACATTCCATACCCCAGATGCCATCCCTCCAATTTGCATAATCCATTCCGGAACGATCATCAAAATGATGTTGTTTATATGCTGAAATATCAAAATTCCGGTTTGTATAACCGATTTTCAGGTTATATGTTCCCAGATGGTTTCCTAAAACGTTGATTTGTTCTCCCAAAGATGCATCGTCACCGCCGCCTTTTCCCATGACAATTCTATAAAAATCACGGGAGGAATGAGGCAGTTTGCCAAGTCCTTCTTCGGATGTCCAACCTCCCCATTGTACGGCATGTACCACTCCGAAAATAAGCGATAACGGAAAATGTTGTTTGGGGTCATAGAGCCGGATAGCAAGGGATTTGTGATGCCATAAAATATTTTTCGCATAATCTTTTCCGGGCTGTACCGTCCGTTCGATATAGCGACTATCGGTGGACTTACCGACGGCAAAATCCCCTTTGGCTTGCAAAATCCCTTTGGTATAAGGAACCGTTACGAATTCGGGAACACTCAAATTAATTTCCGGAATGGGTCTGGCATTGGGAGAATAAGTAAAATCTCCCAAACTCAGATTTTTATATAATATGGAATTATAATATTCCTTCGCCCCGACAGTGAGGTTTAAAGATTTATAGGATAAGGAAGTATAAAGCTGTTGAATGAAGAAAGATGAGGAATGATGACTCGCTCTTTCAAGATCTATTTCCGACCGGATACTGATATCTTTATTGAAATAATGGCTCCAATAGACATCTCCACGGCCATAAACGTTATTTGAACGAAGCGGTACTGTTCCGTAAGTATTATTGACCATCCAGAAAGGAGTAATGTCTTTGGCGGCAACTGATGCAAATGCGTCTATCCGGTAAGTCAGGCTATCCTGAGCAAGGATGTGCAGGTGATACGTGAAGAAAACAGATATAAGGAGGATTTTTTTTATAAATGAGTCTGGTAAGAGCATCTTCGTTTATTTAACTTCAGGAATTTCCCGGGATCAATCCATATGACGTTCCCACATTTACATAAATTACAAAGATACAAAATTTTCCAATAAAAGCGTTAACTTTGTAAAATAATTTTTTTTGAAAAATGCGAATCACAATACTTACCCCTTCTTACAATCAGGCTCAGTTTATTGAAGAAAATATTTTATCGGTACAAAATCAATCGTATCCTGATATTGAACATATTGTAATTGATGGCGGCTCAACCGATAACACGGTGGATATCCTCAGGAAGTATCCTCTTATCCGTTGGATATCTGAGAAGGACGAAGGTCAGGCGGATGCCTTGCAGAAAGGATTGGAAATATCCACGGGAGAGATTATCGGATGGATTAATTCTGACGATTACCTGGAAGCGGATGTGCTGCAATTTGTTGCCGCCTTTTTTGAGACTTCCGGTGCGGACTGGTTGATTGGAAATATTTCCAATGTTTATGATGATGGGAGTGTATCCGGAACAAAAAGTGCGAAAATTACCAGGAAGGCGTTGTTATCCGATCCTGATATTCTTTGTCAACAGGGTACCTTTTTCAGAAAACAGGCGCTACTTAAAGCAGGAGGATTTGATAAAAAATACCAGCTTACTATGGATCTGGATCTGTGGTTCCGGTTGTTGAAGATTTCGGAGCCTGTCATGATAGACAAAAACATGGCCTATTTCCGGAGGCATAAAAATCAAAAAACTTTCGGCAAGCATGTTATTGCTCAAATGAAGGAAATGCTTGATATTTTCCGGAAAAACGATGCCGGTTACGGGTATAAAGCGAAACTTGTTTATCGTAAATACAAGCTTTTTCTTTGCATCAGATTGGGAGCTATAAAATCAGCGATTCTTTTTCCCATCAATTTTTCTGAAAAATTCTGAAGAATATAAGGACGAGCCTTGTCGTTCGACTGGCTTAATATTTCCGGATTGTCGAGTAAAAAGCGGATTTTAGCTTTCAAATCTTCTGTATCGAACGGTTCTACGAAAAATGAACCCCGGTTATCCGTAAGGTAATCGATGGAACTGGGAGTTTTTGTAACAACAACGGTTTTTCCCAGGCTCATCGATTGGAGGAAACTCATTTGTCCGTAAGAATAATTATAAACAGGTAAGGGGATAACGACAAAAAGGGAATTGTTGATTTCCTCAATCAGTTTATGAATGGATACTTTATCTGTCAACTCAATACGGGGAGGTAATTGCTCCCCTTTTTTCAATATTCTCCCGATTATTTTCAGCTTCACATCCGGATAGTTCAGTTCGCTCCAGGCCTTAAAAAGGGTATCATAATCCCGTTTTCCGGTACCGAAACTTAAAATATATTTCTCTCCGGAATTATTTTCAAAGGGAGAAAAATAATCGGTATCTACTCCGAATGGAATGAATACGGATCTGTTTACCAGATTTTTAAACGTGTTTTTGTAGTTTTCAATGATAATCCGGGAATGACAGATGATGTAAGGATTACTCCGCAATGCAAGCTTCAGGATGGAAATTTCCGGCCAATTATTCCGGGCTCCGTTCATTCCTCCTATGTCGAGGATATAATGTTCAGGCTTTTTTTTCGAACAGAAATTTCTCAGAAAAGAAAATACGATTCCGCTTTGTGCACCGTGAGAAATAACAACATCGTAAGATTTTCGTTTCCGGAATGCCAGAATCGATTGCCAGATATAAGTTTTGAATACCTTTTTTTCCAGCTTGTGTAATATATTTTTCTCCTGAAAATCAATAATATCAACTTCGGTTTCCGGCGGGAAAAACCGGAAAAACCAATAAGGTTCCCCTTTTATGTATTTATCGGGAGCTTGAATCGAATCATCATCTTTCTCCAATACCGGGACTTTCCAATTCGGCAAAAATAATACTTTCACTGTTTTAATGCTTTTTCGTACAAATCCGCAATCTGTTTCCAGGAAAAATGTTCTTCAATGTATTTCCTGGCAGAGGAACTGAGTTCATTTAATTTCTTGGTATCCGGATAAAAGGAATTGATAACCCGGTAAAAATCCTCATTCGATTTGCAGAAAATAATGGCTTCCGAAGGAGGGGTTCCTTGCAGGGATGATCTGAAATCTTCCGAAAGGAGGACGGGAAGACCGGCTGACATGGCTTCCAGGACGACCAGGCTGAAAGCTTCCGATTTACTCTGGCTGATATAAATACTTCCCGAATTGTATATTTCATTCAGGTCTTTTCCGGGAGATTTTTCTCCGAGGTAAGTGATCCGGTTTTCCAGGTGATTATTATGAATATATTGTTCTATTTCTTTCATATATTCGGAATCCGCTATAGCTCCAGCAAAAGAAAACCGGGATTGTTTTTCCGTAAGTATAGGATGTAATAATTGAATCGTTTGCAATTGATTTTTTCGGTCGCAGACAGATCCGACCGATATAAAATTCAAAGGTTTATCTTTCAGGAGGGTTGGTTCGGGATGATAAACCTCCGTATTTACCCCGTTGGGGATCACAATGATATTATCCGGTTTATTCTTAAAATAAGATCGGATATTTTTTCCTGCATTCGGATTCAAGGCAATAACCCGGTCGGCATGTCTGATGGAATAAATTTCCAGGAAATATTTTTTTTTAGCGGATTGCCGTATTTTATCCGCACTTTCGCTCCATAACGGGGTATGCAACGTATAAACGAACCTGGTTTCCGTTTTTTTCTTTTTTATGGAGGAACACCACCAATGAGTAAATGCAAAATTGTATTGGTTGTGAAAATGAAATACTGCACCGGCCGGTTCTTCCCGGATAATTTTTTTTACACGCAGGGCTAGTTTTACAGAGTAAAGCGCCCTTTTCAATTTATGCCTGATCGATAAAAAACTTCCGGGGTTCATCAACCATTGAGGCATCCCGATTTCATATATGGGACAATCAATTCCTTCCCTGTTTTTGCTTTGGACATCAATTAAAATAACTTCATTTTTTTGAGAAAGGTTGTTTGCCAGGTTTTGAACCACAATCTCGGTCGCAGCCCCGATTTTGGCGGGAATAGGGGTGAATCCGGTAGCAATTTCAAAAATTCTCATGGAGTTTTTCCTTTGTTATCGACTTTTTATATATAACCATCAATTGCCGGTAATATTGTTCGGCATCAAAATTTTTCTCCGCGAAATTTCTTGCATTTTTTGATAATCTTAAATAATCACCATCCGGTAATGATCCGGCTTGTTGTATTTTGGTTTTAAGTTCGTTTACCGCTTTCATTTCAAATAAATATCCGGTTTCGTTTTCAATCAGGATTTCGGGAATTCCTCCCATCCGGCTGGCAATTACCGGTTTACCAAGTGCGTAAGCTTCTATGACGGTTAAAGGATTGTTTTCATTCCATTCCGAAGGGACAACTATAAACGAGGCGTTTTTTATGGAATTTTTGAGAGTATCTCCGGTTTGGAAACCTAAAAATTCTACATTTGGCAAGCTTAATGCTTTCAGTTCATCCGCAATAGGGCCTTCTCCTGCGATCTTGAAGAAGGTTTCTTTTAACTCGGAAGCGACCTTAATTAACGTTCGGATTCCTTTTTCTTCCGTAATCCGTCCATAGAAAAAGAAATAATTTCCGCGGACATAATCCGGTTTGATTTCATGTAAATCCGGATTGAAGTTATACAGGCGGTTTTGTTTGTTTCTATAGTAATCATTATAACTCAGGTGGGCATTTCTCTGAAAATCGGAAACAAACAGGTATTGATCGACATATTTATCCAAATGTAAGAAATATTCTTTCAACCAGGTGTTCAAAGTAAGCATAGTGCTGTAGAGCCTGTCGTTCTGATAACATTTATACCGGATACAATTGGTGTAAAGATTTTTCCGGCACCGGTCGCAAATCTTCCCTTTAAGTCTGAAATCGGACGACGGACAGAGTGACAGGTAGTCATGGAACGTCAGTACAACAGGGATATTATGCTTTTTCAATGCCTGGAATATAGATACCGAAAGACTATTATTAAAGTTATGAATCTGTGCGATATCCGGTTTTTCACGGAGGATCAGTTGTTCCAGTTTTTTTCTCGCTTCATTGTTATAAAAGAACCGGATGGAATTGCTTAATCGATTGATCAGCTTATCGTTTCGCAGGTCAAAATTTTTCGGAAAAAATTCTTTTGTCGGAGAATCCAGATTCTTTTCATCATCCATACTGAAATGAACTACGGAATGTCCATGTTTTGTTAATAAATCGGAAGTATTGAAATAAACGGTTTCAGAACCTCCTTTTGGATAATGATATTTATTGATCTGAAGTACCTTCATGCTTTTTTAACGTTATTTCTTGCAAAGTTACATAAAAAACCGTAAGCTGAAACATACGGTTAATAAAGTTCTCAGGGAATTTTCTGGAAATTAGAAAAAAATAAATAACTTTGCGTGTTCGCACACAGTAACATTAAAATTAAATATACGATGAAAGACAACGAAGTTTCAAGACGGAAATTTTTTAAACAGGCATTGGCTGCTTCAGCGGTGGCTGCCATGCCGACTATCTGGACAAATGCTGCGTCCGGGAAGATGCCCCAACCGGCAAATAAGTTGGCCGCCCCCAGCGAAAGAGTAAATATTGCATTTATCGGTATTGGTTTTCGCGGTGGAGAAATTGCCAACGAGCTTTATAACACCGGCTTAGTGAATGTAGTAGCTTTATGCGACGTGGATATGGGCGCTCCCCATACAAAAAAAATGATTGAAAAATTCCCGGATGTTCCGCGTTTCCAGGATTTCCGTCAGATGTTCGACAAGATGGGAAATCAAATTGAAGCGGTTTCCGTGGGCGTACCCGACCATTCCCATTTCCCGATTGCTATGCTCGCAATTCATCTGGGCAAGCACGTTTACGTGGAAAAACCGATGGCGCGTACTTTCAATGAAATTGAACTGTTGATGAAGGCCGAAAAGAAGAATCCCAAGTTAGCTCTTCAAATGGGAAACCAGGGTCATTCCGAAGCAAATTATTTTCAATTCAAAGCCTGGGCAGATGCCGGAATTATCAAAGATGTGACGGCGATTACCGCTCACATGAATTCATCGCGTCGCTGGCATACCTGGGATGTCAATATGAAGAGCCTTCCTTCTGCAGAACCGGTTCCGTCCACCATGGATTGGAATCAATGGTTATCGGCTTGTCAATTCCATAACTACAATCACGATTACGTGAACGGACAATGGCGTTGCTGGTATGATTTCGGACTTGGAGCTTTAGGAGATTGGGGTGCGCATATCCTTGACACGGCTCATGAATTCCTGGATATGGGATTACCATACGAAGTCAATCCGATCAAACTGGAAGGACATAACCCGTTCTTCTTCCCAATGTCATCCACTCTTCTGTTCAGATTCCCGAAACGGGGAAATATGCCGCCTGTCGATGTAACCTGGTATGATGGAGTGAATAATATTCCTTCCGTACCCGAAGGATATGGCGTTTCCGAATTGGATCCGAATATTCCTCCTACAGGAACCGGGAAAATACAACCGGCTAAACTGAATCCCGGAAAGATTATTTATTCCAAAGAATTGATATTCAAAGGCGGGTCGCATGGAAGCACTTTATCGATTATTCCTCCTGAAAAAGCCAAAGAAATGGCTTCAAAATTACCGGAAGTCCCGAAAAGTCCTTCCAACCATTTCAAAAACTTCCTGCTGGCTTGTAAGGGAGAAGAAAAATGCCGTTCTCCATTCCGGATTGCCGGACCGTTGAGCCAGGTATTCTCCTTGGGAGTAATCACTCAACGACTGAATGAGAAAATCCTGTTCGATCGTGAGAAAAAGATTATCACGAACAACAAAGCGGCTAACGAATTGCTCGTCGGACCTCCACCCCGTAAGGAATGGGAGGAATTTTATAAAATGGCTTGATAAGAAAAGAAAGATTTTTATCTTTGTACCTGAAATATTAACAGTTAATGGATGAAAAATTTTTTATTGAGATCTCTCACCGGATTTATTTACGCCGTACTTGTTATAACCGGTATCATCGTTAACTCATATACTTTTCTGGTATTATTTTCTTTAGTCGTTATCCTCTGTTTATACGAATTTTACGGATTGATCAATGCTTCAAAGCGGGCATCGGTCAATCCGTATTTTAATTGTTTTGGTGGACTCCTGCTCTTTGTTTCAAGCTATTTTTTCGTTTCTGAGACAACAGGAAAATTTATTTTTGTACCTTATCTGATATACCTTGTCATTGTTTTGGTTTCCGGGCTGTACCGGAAATGTCGGGATCCTTTGGCGAATCTGGCATACGCCTTTTTAGGCCAATGTTATGTGGCATTACCGTTGTCGGTTTTGAGTCTGCTTGCGTTTCATACGGACGGTTCCGGTATTGTCCGGTACTATCCGGTGTTGGTCTTGTCGCTTTTTGTTTTTATCTGGGTCAATGATACCGGGGCGTATCTGGTGGGAATCACGATAGGCAAACATCGTTTGTTTGAGCGTATTTCCCCTAAAAAATCCTGGGAAGGTTTTTGGGGTGGTCTTGTTTTTACAATTTTGTCTTCTCTTGCTTTTTCTTATTATGAACCGCATATTCCGTACTACCACTGGATTGGAATTGCTGTGATGGTAGTGGTTTTCGGCACCTGGGGCGATTTGGTCGAATCGCTTATGAAAAGGACGTTGGATGTAAAAGACTCCGGTTGTTCGCTTCCCGGTCACGGAGGATTCCTGGATCGTTTCGACAGCTTATTGCTTGCTGTTTACGGAATATTCTTTTATGTTCAGTTGTTTATTCAAAATTAAAAGTAACCACAATCATTCGGGGAATTCCTTTGGAGATAGCCTGGGTATATTTCATCAATTCTTTATCCGTCAGATCCGATCGATTTTTTTCTATGATGTCGGCCAATCCGAAACAAAATTTTATTTCGGGACAGACTTTAACGATAGGAAGATAAAAATCGCATCCGAATCCGATCTCAAAACCGTAATCTATTGATTTCAATAGAATTGCTTCCCCTTTTTTTCTCCCTAAATCCAATGAGGTATAAAGCCCTGTAAGAAAATACGGGCGGAAATTATTTAACCGTCGTGATGCGAACTTGATATCGACCGGCAAAGTGAGATAGTTGGATCGAATGTTAGCCTTATAAGGCTCTTCCAGGGTTTTTTCCTTGAACAGAAAAGATTTATCTCCGAAATGAATAGATGGACTGGTTCTCAGGCTCATGTACTGGTTCATATACAAATCGGCAATTATTCCTACGCTGAATCCCGGTGAATAATTGGGGATCTGGGCATACCACGTTTCTCCATTATCTGTACTCATACCGGAGTTGTTGATAATCATATCCTGAAAGTTCATCCCAACGGTGATCCCGAAATGATATAATCTCTGATCTCCGTAAGGTTGATTCTGTACCTTCATCTTCTGGGAATAAAGGATACAAAAACACATGCACAGGATCCCGGTTATGTATAATTTTTTCTTCATGAATAAATTTCCTTAACTATTTTAACGGATAAATTATAGTAGATATTGTGAATTAACGGATAAGTTATAGTAGATATTGTGAAGAATGGAAAATTTTCAATGGAGATAAGTTCTGATTTAATTTTTTTCATGGCAAACGCATGAAAAAGGGTTCACCGATAACACCTCGTATTCAGTCCCATGCGGGACTAGACCAGTTTCGCCGGTGGCTCCGCCGAACGTTGTTTCATATTTAACGCCTCCGGCGTAACATGTAGGGTCTAAAATTTTTCATGCGTTTACCCTAAATTTTTTTTGTTTTTTTTCAATATGTGTGAGAAATATTATACATTTGTATGTATTTTATCATAATCAATCTAAAAATATTATAATATTTTTTAGATTAAATTTTTATGAAAAACGGATTATTTTTCATTATTTGTGATTATGTCAGGTAACAACTCAATAAAACATAATGGCATGAAAATTTTTACCAGGGTGTATTTTTCAATTTTTTTCATCTGTTTTTTCGGAACGATTGACGTTGCTTTCTCCCAAAGTGCGACGGCTCCGATTATTACTAAACAACCGGTAGGCGGAACATTTGCTAAAAACGCTACATTACAGCTCTACGTACAGTCGCAAAGCCTTGATAATGGCTTTCAGACTTACCAGTGGTACAAAGACGGACAAGCTGTTGTCGGCGCTGACAACTCTATTTTGACTACTCTGACTCCCGGTGCGGCCGGCAGTTATTCTTATTACTGTGAAATAACCAATACTGTAAATAGTACAACGGTGATGGTACAAAGTAATACTGTCATAGTGAAAGTGATCAATAAGGAATATCCCGACCATTTGCTGAATGGAGATATGGAACATTGGTCTTATCCTGGAGGAATACAGTTTAAAAGTAACCCTGATGTTATAGTTCCAGGTGTTGGATCTAACAGGTGGGCGGCAGCTGTTAGTGCCGGTTATAGTGATGCTACAATTGGAAACGGATGGTTTACAACCTATTGTGGCTATTATACTGGCAATAACCTCTCTCCTAACATTCCTGTAGCCCAAACTAAAAAGGGAGGAGTGTTTGAAATACAAGCATCTACTACTGGTTATTACACTGGTGGAAGCGAGGCAGTAAATGGGGAGATTGTAATGGAGTTGGTTCTTTCGGGTGCAGCTTGTAGTTATCAACATATTGCTACACAAGTGGGTAAAATTTATGAATGGTCATTACACCATGCAGCAAGAAAAGATAGTGGACCTCTGACATACAATAGAATAGCTGTTGTTATTGGTAAATCTATTAATCAGCAAACTGATTACACGGGTACAGATGGAAGTCAGTGGAAAGACGAAGATTATCCCTATGGACAAAATATTGAAGGCGGTACCAGTCTTACTAATTTTTTTCAACTTATAACCCTAAAATTAGCTAATAGCATCGGTTTGGGTAGTAATGTTGACGCTATTCCCGTAGGGGATTATACTGTAACTTACAATTCATCTGTCTATTATGTTCGGATTATTGAGACTGCTTTAAATTCAGGTTGGCATCAATATAAAGGCGTCTATTCTATACCCGAAGGTCAAGGTACTACAGTTTTTGGGTTTGCTTCAATTACTCCATCATCGGGTAGTGCCGGTAATGGTCTTGACAATGTCGTCTTCGCCTCCGGCTCAGGCCTGTCCCTGTCTCCTTCGATGGCTTATTCGGGGGAGTCGAGCCTATCTGTAACCACGAAACCGGGTTATGTTTATGGTCTGGTCGAAGTCCGGGGGAGCAGTGTCAGTCTGCTACCCGGCATAGATGTGTTATTTTCCGGAACGGCTGCTCCGGTCTATTCTGCCGGTCAGGAATGGTATTTTCCCAATGCTGCGGGCACGTTGACCTTTGCGAATTTAACTCCCGGGAAGACTTACCGGATGGTCGGTATTCCCTCCGGGGCGGTATCTGTTGAGCGGGGAACCAATCTGGATCCGGGCAAGGTACTCGATGAAGGATATTACAGTGAAGTATGCGCTCCGGCGTCAAATCCGGGCAGTGACGCGGAGATGGGTCTGGTGACGGGGTCGGTTTACCTGTCGGGCAGTGTGTGTGAGTCCCGGTTATCGGTCTTGAATACGCATTCCGATGTGGAATATGCATTAGTCGAGACTGATGGCAGCGAAGTGATCGGCTGGCGCCTGGGTTTGGGCGTCGGATTGAATTCATCCCTGCTGTTTGAGGATTTGTCACCCGACCATGATTATGTACTGGTCAGCCGGCCTTACGGCTATAATGAAATCAATTACCTCTCCTCCCTGTCGTCCGGGGTGGAAGTACGTACCCCTGCCTGCACCGGGGTTAAGGATGTCTCGCCCGACAAGCTGACCTTGAGCCCGGACGGGACGACACTGACGCTCTCAGAGAGTGATTCCCGTGCCAAGTACGATGTTTACGATCCCCAGACCGGCCTGTTTGTGGGAGCGATGCAACAGGGAAATGACAATTCCGGCGACCTGAGCTTTACCGGGTTGACCCCCGGGCAAACTTACCATATCACGATGCGGGAATCCGGTGTTTCCGATGCCATATTCAGCGTAGGCGTCCGTATCTATCCCAGGAGTGCAGACTTGAGTATTGATTACACGGGAGAAACCGTACGGAACGAAACCTCGGGGACTTTCCCCCTGGGGATAGAGTACCGGCTGGGAACGGGAACAAGTACCGGTTGGGTACTCGGCGACGCCAACACCTGGCGGGTGGCGGTGGATGCCGCCCCACTCTCATTGGGAATCCCGCTGCACAATGTGCCTACACCGGTATTGGATTCCCTGAAAACGCTCGCAGTAACATCCGGCACGCTGCATTACCGGATTCAGCCGGGGCAGGATGGTTGGACCGGCCCGTACTATTCCCCGGAAAAGACGCTGGAAATCCCCC
>BNXB01000038.1 GCA_025999255.1 Bacteroidia bacterium
TAGCTTACGGATTAACGGACACCCCGACACCCTAAGCCCCGCATGGGGCGACACATGATACAGTATCCAAGTGCCGTCCCTGCAGGACTTGGATAACGTGTCATAGCCTATCCCGTAAGCTAAAGCATACGGTTAATAAAGTGCCGTCCCATGCGGGACTGAATACGAGGTGTTATCTGATGATATCCTTATTCCTTAAACTTCCCTATATAAATAGTCGGATTCGGCTCTGCTCCAAGTTCTTCCGAATATTCTTCTTCTTTAATATAGTAAAACATATCTTGTTTAAACATAGGTGAAATAATCACATGATCATTATTGTATCTATCGTCTGTAAAGCCATCTTTAGCATGTCGGCTTTTTTTCGTTTTACAATCATAGACACATTGGGATGAATATATCTTAAACACAGAAGATGTCCCTTCTTGTATCCAAGTCGAATAATTAACTATGGTATAACGTGTTGTTGTGAAAATATAATTAATCCTATCATCTTTCTGTGAATTGGAAAGTCGAATATCTAAAAAAGGACACAACCGAAAATTGTCAACTATATAGAGTGTATCTTTCACTTTTTTCTCATCTACATCACTACGAGGATAGTACACATAAATATCTTCCCCATTTCTGAAAATAGGTTTTCGAATGCCGGAATAAATTTCCCGTTTAAATCCGGTTTTATATCTGTGCATAAGTAAAGAATCAACAATATTTAAACTTTTATCATATACCTCAAAATAGATATCCTGATAAAAATCTGTATTTTCATTAAAAAAAACATAATTAAATAAGTAGAAAAAATCATTGTCGTAAAAAATAGAAGTGATACTACCCTTTGACTGTCTTAGAGGATGTTTTTCAAGAAAAATTCCTTTGATGTCATACAAGAAAGTACCGACATTCGTTTTCAGGAAAATTTTTTTGTTTTGTTCGTCCAGAAAAAATCTTGTACAAAGAGTATATTCCCCAGGCCCATTACCTACTGTCCCAATACGCCTGATAAACTTTCCCTCCATATCAAAAACATACAAAAAAGGACTAATATCTTTTACCAATAGATAATTTTCAAAAATTTCAACTTGTCTTACATCCTTCAATAAACACTCATCTGCGGTTTCCAACCCTATTTTAATGATATTGTCGGCTATATCCGACAAAGGAACCGACGAATCGTCGGAAACATCAAATACAAGTGTTTCAATATCGTTATGACCTCGTTTTTCGCAACTTACGAACAGACAACAATTGCAACATATGGCAATAAAAAACAAAATAAATAACAAGTATTTATAAATTTCTTTCTTTTCCATATTCGTTACATATCAAAAGTAATGAATAATATATAATTTTATTAAAATAATGTCAATATTATTAATACAAGTCAATGGTTCGTTCATTGTCTTAAAAAACTTGAACGAACCATTGTTCAAGTTAACATGTGCATTTATTACCACCACAATAAATTGTACACAACTCTTTGCGATCTTCTTCTGTTCCAGCCCCCATGAAACCGCCTCCTCCGGAACAAGTACAACTGAATGCAACAGGAGCATTCCCGCCGCCACTAATGTTCTTCATTTCACTTTCGCTCATGATTGTTACATCATTCAAATTGAGTTTTTCTAACTGTCTCATTTTGATACAAATTTAATTATTTCTGTGAATTTTCACAATAAAATTAATTATTTTATCGTGACTGCCCCACAGTTTCGCAGTTGTTATTTAGAGTCGACTTCCAAATCGGTAAAGTAATTCATATCTTCTAATTTGTAATGATCCGGTAATTCATATCCGTTAATTAAAACGATAGGTGTTACCGTTAACTTTTGTTCTTCCTGCCACTTCTTATGCCGGGAATATTCCGGGGCTTGTTTGTCCGGTTCAAAATCGTATTTTTTGAATATCATCTCTTTTTGATATTTTCCTCCGTCGAACCATTCGCCATAGATTTTCATCGCTTTTTCTACCGGATAACGCCGGTAAATATCAATCAAAAACCGGCTACTGGACTCCAGTTCTTCACTGAAAGACGTGAAAATATATTGAATGCAAAATTTATTTCCGGATTTATCCAGTAGTTTTTCGATTCGTTTGTGCATCCGGCGGCAAGGTTCACAGTGAGGATTGGTCAATACGGTAATTGTTATTTTCGATTCTGGATTTCCCCACAAAATGTTCAAATGCTCTTTATCCACAAAATGATACGATTGTTGTTTCAAAAATGTCATAAAAACGCCTTCATTCGCCTTTATACTATTGATAATCTGAACTACACGTTCCATTCGGGTTCCTTTCGACAGCGCCGGAACCAGCAGGTAACCAATATAAGCGCCAATCAGGTTGACAAAAAATAAAAGAATTAATCCCGAATTACGGAATATCTGTTGCGAAATAAATAACAATACTTAGAACCGTTGACAGCAGGTATTTATCCGAATATATTTTCGTATGTTTTACCCTCAATAGATCCAAAAATGCAGTAAAAATAGTTTCCATAAGGTTAGCAAAATTTATAATTACAAAAATAAATTTTTTTTTATAGATTATACAATTATATTGTGATTTTTTTTGCAAATTTGTACAAAAAATAGGATTACATATATATTTTGTAAATTGAAACCAGAAAAATTGGCATTAATTATAAATTTTATCTGATTATGAATAAGTATTTATTATTTCTCATCCTCGTTATAAGCGGTTATTTTGCTGTTTCAGCCCAACAGGAAGCCCGGTTATTACGCTTTCCCGCCATTCATGGCAACCAATTGGTTTTCTCTTATTCCGGCGATTTATACACGGTTTCCTCACAGGGAGGCGTAGCCAGGAAAATAACCAACGACACCGGTTACGAGATGTTTTCCCGGTTTTCTCCCGATGGAAAACAAATTGCATTTACCGGTCAATACGACGGCAATACCGAAGTATATGTCATGCCCGCTCCGGGTGGAGAACCGGTAAGATTGACTTATACCGCTACATTACAGCGCGACGACATTTCCGACCGGATGGGCCCGAACAATATAACCCTTACCTGGAAAGATAACGAACACATTGTTTACCGCTCACGTATGCATTCATTCAATGATTTTAAAGGAAAATTATACCTGGCTTCCGTTAAAGGAGGATTGCCGGAAGAATTACCTTTGCCTGCCGGCGGATTTTGTTCCTACTCTCCCGATAAGTCCCAATTGGCTTACAACCGCGTATTCCGGGAATTCCGGACCTGGAAATATTATCAGGGAGGAATGGCGGATGAAATATGGATTTATGATTTCAAAACTAAAAAGACAGAAAAAATCACGGATAATCCGAACCAGGATATTATGCCGATGTGGATTGGAAAAGAGATTTATTATATTTCCGATCGCGACCGGATCATGAACCTTTTCTGTTACAATACGGAAACAAAACAAACACAAAAAGTGACCGATTTCAAAGAATACGATATCAAATTCCCAAGTCCAGGCGATAAATCCATCGTTTTCGAAAATGGCGGGTATATTTATAATTTCGACATCGCTTCTAAAAAATCGACTAAAATTCCCATTTACCTGGAAGAAGACTTCGTTGGCGGACGCAGTACTCTGATCGATGCTTCCAGGAGAATTAACGGAGCCGACGTTTCGCCCGATGGGAATCGCCTGGTGGTGAATGCCCGTGGCGACTTGTTTACCGTTCCCGCCAAATCGGGTATTACCCGTAACCTCACCGAAACATCAGGCGTGCATGAACGTAATCCCCAATGGTCGCCTGACGGAAAATGGATTGCTTACATTTCCGATGCTACCGGTGAAGATGAAATTTATATCCGCAGTCAGGACGGTTTGCAGAAACCCATTCAAATCACAACTAACAGTGATACTTATAAGTATTCATTCGATTGGTCGCCCGACAGTAAAAAAATCCTGTGGAGCGATAAAATGCAACGGCTCCGCTACATCGACATCGAATCGAAAAAAGTGACGGATGTCGAACAAACACTCGACGGGGAACTCCGGAGCTTTAACTGGTCGCCCGACAACCGTTGGATTACCTATACGCTACCGCGCTTCAACACGACTTCCGTCGTTGTTGTTTACAACCTGGAAAACAAAGAAAAACATATCGTGACGGATGAATGGTTTGATTCTTACAACCCGTCTTTCAGCGCCGACGGAAAATACTTGTTGTTTACTTCTTCCAGAAACTTCTCCCCGACGTACAGCAGCACCGAATGGAACCATGTGTATAACAATATGGATAAACTGTATTTCGTAACCCTGAAGAAATCCACCCCTTCTCCTTTTGCTTACGTAAACGACGAAGTTACAATCAAGGATGCTGCTGATAATAAATCCGGCGATAAGAAAAATACGGAGGCAAAAAAAGATTCTACAACCAAGAAAGCGCCTGATGCTACAAAGGAATTGAAAATAGAAATTGATTTCGACGGCATACAAGGACGCTCTCTGGAAATCGATGTCCCTGCCGGAAGATACGGCGGCTCATTCTGTACCGGAGATAACGTCTATTATAGCCGGAATGGAAACTCTTACCTGTTCGACCTGAAGAAAAACAAAGAAACCGAATTAGGTAATTTTTCTATGATGTCCATTACGCCGGATGCAAAAAAATTACTGGTTCGTTCGGGCAGAGGCGGGTTTGCCGTAATAGACCTGCCCAAAGGGAAAACAAATATCGAAGAAACCGTCAATCTTTCGGACGTGAAAGTGATGGTCGATTTACACGCCGAGTGGAACCAGATTTATAACGAATGTTGGCGTCAGATGCGTGATTTCTTCTACGACCCGAAAATGCATGGAACGGATTGGGGAAAAATCCAAAAGAAGTATCAACCTCTGGTTCAATATGTCAATAACCGGAATGATTTGAATTACATTATCGGGGAAATGATTGGCGAACTGAACTGCGGACATGCTTATATTGCCGGGGGTGACAAAAGCGAACCCCGCCGGGTTTCTACCGGATTGCTTGGCGCACGACTGAGCCGCGACAATTCGGGATATTACCGTATAGATAAGATTTTAACGGGAAGAAACTGGTCTTCACAATTGCGTTCTCCGCTCACAGAAGCCGGAATCAATGCCAATGAAGGAGATTTTATTACTCATATCAATGGGAAATCCACCCGGGAAATGAACGATATCTATACCGCCTTGTACGATAAAGCAGGCAAACAGGTCGAGTTGACTTTGAACTCAAAAGCCTCTGCCGATGGCGGACGAAAAGCCATTGTTAAGCCTGTAAACGACGAATCGGCTTTGTATTATTTCGACTGGGTACAGGGAAATATTGATAAAGTGAATAAAGCAACCAACGGCAAAGTCGGATATATTCATATTCCTGATATGAGTGTTGAAGGATTGAACGAATTCGTAAAATATTATTACCCGCAACTGAATAAAAAGGCTTTGATTATCGATGATCGCGGAAACGGCGGAGGAAATGTTTCTCCGATGATTATCGAACGTTTACGCCGGGAATTGTCTATGATGTCCGCTCCACGAAACGGGCAACCGTCTTCTAAACCCGACGGTATGATGATTGGTCCGAAAATACTGTTATTGGATAGATATTCAGCTTCGGACGGAGATTTATTCCCATATCAATTCAAATTCTATAAATTAGGGAAAACAGTCGGAGTTCGTTCCTGGGGAGGCGTAGTCGGTATCCGGGGCGCTTTACCTCTGATTGACGGCGGCTTACTGAACCGCCCCGAATTTGCACATTACGATGCGGAAGGAAAGCAGTTTGTCATTGAAGGCTATGGAGTAGAGCCCGACTATGTAGTGGATAATGATCCGGCTAAAGAATACGAAGGCACAGACGAACAACTGAATAAAGCCATCGAACTCATTCTGGATGATTTGAAAACCAATCCGGGAAATTATCCGGCACGTCCGCCTTACCCAAATAAATCAAAATAAGTTTTAAGTTATTTTCTTATGTCAAAAGTATATTTCACCGATATGCGGACAAAACCCGGCCGCAATCTTTTAGATAAATTACAAATCCTGATTAAGAAAGCAGGTATCGAACAGATCGATTTTAAGGATAAATTTACCGCCGTCAAAATACATTTCGGCGAACCGGGTAATTTATCCTATATCCGTGCTAACTATGCGGCAAAAATAGTCGGTTTTTTGCTCAATCAACAGGCAAAACCCTTTCTGACGGATTCAAGTACATTGTATCTGGGACGACGTTCCAATGCTATCGATCACATCGAGAGCGCCTTCGAAAACGGCTTCAATCCGGTAGCAGTCCCTTGCCCTGTAATTATTGCCGACGGATTGAAAGCCATTGATTATAAAGAAATTACAATCGACCAAAAGTATTGTAAAACGGCTAAAATCGGAGCTGCTATTGCCGAAGCGGATGTAATCGTTTCCATGAATCACTTCAAAGGGCATGAACAAGCCGGATTCGGAGGGGCATTGAAAAATCTGGGAATGGGTTCGGCTTCCAGACAAGGTAAACTGGAATTACATTCGTCTTCCAAACCAATCATTAGCGAAGATCTATGTACTTCCTGTAACCAATGCGTCAAAAATTGCGCTTCGGATGCCGTACATCTTAATAATAAGAAGAAGGCGGAAATCGATTACGAAAAATGTGTCGGATGCGGACAATGTGTGGCTGTTTGCCAATTCGATGCCGCTCAGCCCGTTTGGGATAGTTCGACGGACATCATGAACTATAAAATTGCAGAATACACGTTAGCCGTAATAAAAGACAAACCGAATTTTCATATCAATTTCATCATGGATATTTCTCCAAACTGCGACTGCTGGAATTGTAACGACGCTGCAATCGTCCCTAACATCGGAATAGCCGCCTCATTCGATCCTGTCGCTTTGGACAAGGCGAGCGCCGATATGGTGACACAATCCGGAGCCAACCTGAATACGGTTCTGAATGTACATAAATACGGAGAGTTTCAGAATGTGGACAAATTCAAATTAATACATCCGAATACCGATTGGAAGGCCGGATTGGAATATGCGGAATCCATCGGATTGGGAAGTACGGATTATGAATTAATAACCATATAAAATCATCTTTATTTGAATGAAAAAGGGGTAAAGACATTTTTTTTGTCTTTACCCCTAAATATTAATAACAAATTGTTATTGTAATAAGCGTATAACTTTTTTTAATAATCTTAACAAAAATAAAACAAGAAAACTTTTTTTGTTTCAAAAGTTTTCATTTCCTTTGCATCCGATTTTGAATCGATCGGTTATTTAAAATATTTTTCAAGTTCATTTGTCTTATAAAAATAGAGGAAGAATGTATATGAAACTAAGAGACAGGATTGTTGAAGAAGCTTCAAGACTATTCTTTCATAATGGTATTAAAAGTATCACTATGACTGACATAGCCAGTCATATGGGTATTTCCAAACGAACGTTATACGAAATATTCAATGATAAGGAAGAACTTTTGAAAGAGTGTCTGGAAAGATCTATGGCCAAAGGAGATTGCGAAATGGAGAAATTAATCAGTAATTCTCATAACGTTATCGAAGCCATGATGAATATTTACGCTAAATTACTGAGTGATACGCATCATATAAATAAGCCGGTTATTCATGATTTGAGAAAATATCATCCATCGCTTTACAAAAAAATAGAAAATAAACAAAAAATGGGTATCGAACAGTTTGTTCCTTATTTTGAGCAAGGGGTAGAACAGGGACTGATGGAGGATGATATTAATTTTGAAGTGTTATTATGGTTATTGAAAGCTCAATTCAAAATATTATTGGAAGAGGATTTTTTCCCGACAGATAAATATCCGATAGAAGAATTTATCCGGGCTATCATTTTAAATTTCACACGCGGTATCGCGACTCCCAAAGGAGATAAAATCATCACGGAATCGATCGCTAAATTTGATGAAGAAAAAAAAATAAACAAATGTATATATGAAACAAGCATGTAATATTAGTAAAAAGATTGGAATTGGGTTATTAGTCCTGGTTTTTCCTTATACCGGATATGCCCAGCAAACGCAAACGTCCTTACAATTAACTCTGGAAAAAGCAGTGGAAATTGCATTAAGCAACAATCCTACCGTGAAAATTGCGGACATGGAGATTGAAAAGAAAAAATATGCAAAAAAATCAGCTCAATCGTCTCTTTATCCTCAAATTGATGCTGTCGGACAATATACAAGGACACTCAAAAAACAAGTAATGTATATGGATGGCGCTTTTGACATCGGGAGTATGATGTCGGAAGTCCTCAATCCTATCATAAAAGGAACTGATGAAACGTTTTCCGGAAATGTTCCGGGATATCAAACCGGGAATCTTGAGAAAAATATAGAGGCGAATACTCCGCCTCCCGTATCAACAGGAGGTTCGGACGGAATCTCAGTCGGACGTGACAACAACTGGTCGGGAGGATTCAATCTGAGTTGGCCGGTCGTAGTCCCGACACTTTGGAAAAGTCTTCAGATTAGCAGTCTTGATGTTGAATTAGCAGTCGAACAAGCTCATTCTTCCAAAATAAACATGATTAATTCTATACGTAAGGCTTTCTATAATGTGCTTCTGGCCCAGGATTCCTATAATGTATTCAAGGAAAGTTACGACAATGCCGCACTTAATTACAATGATATCAAGAATAAATATGATCAAGGACTCACGTCGGAATTTGATCTGGTACGTGCAGACGTTCGTGTAAAGAATATCAAACCTAATATGGTTCAATCCGAAAATGCACTCAGTCTTGCAACTTTATCGTTAAAAGCATTGATGGGAATCGATATGGATCAGCCGGTTAAGGCATCCGGAAGCTTGAAAGATTATGAAGCGGATTTGCTCAAGGACATCATGAAAATCGATACATCCCTGGTAAACAACCCTGATTTGAAACAGTTTGATTTGCAAAACAGACAACTCCAAAAGACACTGGAACTTTATAAAGCTCAATATCTACCGGTTGTATCCATCAGCGGAAATTATATGTACATGTCCATGAACAACGATTTCAAATTCGGAGACTATAAATGGAACCCCTACTCTACTATCGGATTGACCCTTTCAATTCCTATTTTCGATGGGTTCAAGAAAAGTTCGGAAATCAAGCAAACCCGTATTTCCCTGCAACAAATGGAATTGCAAAGAAAAGATATTGTCCGTAACCTTAAATTGGGAGTCAATAACAGTATCAATAACATGATGAGTTCCGTAGAACAGGTTATTTCGACAAAAGATGCCGTTAAGCAAGCCTATAAAGGTTATGTCATTTCCCAGAAGAGGTACGATACCGGTATGGGTACCCTATTGGAATTAAATGATGCGGAACTGTCTCATGCACAGGCTAGTCTGGCTTTCAACCAAGCCATATACAATTATCTTTCCGCTAAAGCCGATTTGGACAAAACGTTAGGCGTGGATATATTACAAGAATGAAAAAAATAAATAAAGGAAATAATTAAAATAATATATGAGAACAAAAGTAATCCTGAGGTTATTACCTCTGTTTTTAGGAGCAGGAATTCTAGTATCCTGCGGAAGTAAAAAGGAAGAGAAAACGGAAGAAGAACAGAAAGTAAAGGTTACTACGGCCGCAGTTCAACTTCAAGATGTGGAAAGATTATCCACCTATACGGCCAATGTAAAAGCCGAGGTGATAAATCAAATCACCCCGTCTATTCCGGGACGTATTGAAAAAATTTACGTTGAAATCGGCGACCGGGTAAAAAAAGGGCAATTACTGGTTCAAATGGAATCCCATTCACTCCAGCAGCAAACCGTACAATTGTCTAATCTTCAAAAAGACTACCAACGCTACGAAGAATTATTGAAAGTAGGCGGTATCGCTCAACAACAAATAGATCAAATAAAAACTCAAATAGATGTATTGCAATCTGCAATACAAAATCTGGAAGAAAACACCAAGCTGAGAAGTCCTATCGATGGAATTATTACCAACCGGAATTACGACAATGGAGATGTATATACCGCCCAGCCTATTTTAACGGTACAACAATTGAATCCTTTGAAAGCAGTTGTTAATGTTTCCGAATCCAATTTTACAAATGCCAAAGTGGGTATGCCGGTAGATATCAAACTGGATGTATATGGCGACGAATCATTCGCGGGTAAGGTTAGTCTTGTGTATCCGACTATCGATGCAACGACCCACACTTTTGGAGTGGAAGTTACAATCAACAACTCCAATATGCGTGTACGTCCGGGAATGTATGCCCGTGTAACCCTGAACTTCGGTACGGGAAAAAGTATTGTAGTCCCTGATTTAGCAGTATTGAAACAAGCCGGTTCCAACGATAAGTATGTATTCTCTGTTGCTGATGGAGTTGCAAAATATACTAAAGTCGAATTAGGACAACGTCTGGCAGACAAATACGAAATCCTTTCCGGATTGAAGGATGGGGATATTATCGTCACCACAGGTCAGACCCGCTTAATTGACGGAGCAAAAGTCGAAATAGTTAAAAATTGAAAATGATTAATCCCATACAAAATCAATTCTCAAGTTTTATTTCTCAATTTTCAATTCTCAATTTTCAATTAATATACATATGAAATTATACGAAACCGCTGTTAAAAAGCCCGTAACCACAGCGTTGATTTTTGTTGGTATTGCAATCATGGGATTATTTGCATTTTCCAGATTGCCGGTTGATTTATTTCCCGATATCGAGACCAACCAATTAACGGTTATTACGGCTTATGCCGGAGCGAGCGCTTCGGACATCGAGACAAACGTAACACGTCCGATTGAAGACGTATTAAACTCTTGCGAAAACTTAAAGAAGATTACTTCCCAATCGAAAGATAACATGTCGCTTGTCACCCTGGAATTTAATTACGGGACTGATATTAACACCGCGACAAACGATGTACGGGATAAACTGGATATGGTGAAGTCTCAACTTCCGGACGAAATCAGTAACCCAATCATCTTTAAGTTCAGTATGGATATGATTCCCGTCGTAATATACTCTGCAACGGCGAAGGAAAGTGTTAATTCCCTCTACAAAATCCTGGATGATAAAGTCGCCAATCCTTTGAACCGTGTAAACGGAGTTGGTGCGGTAACAATTGCCGGAGCTCCTCAACGCCAGGTACAAGTAAATGTATCTCCGGAAAAACTGGAAGCATTCCAACTCTCAGTAGAACAAATATCAGGCGTCATACAATCGGAAAACCTCAATGTCCCAGCCGGTAGTTTCGACATTGGAACGGAAACTTATGCTTTACGTGTTGAAGGCGAGTTTACGGAAAGTTCCCAACTACTGAATATCGTACTTGGCAGTCATAATGGTAAAAACGTTTATCTAAAAGACGTTGCAACAATTAATGATACGATTCAGTCCCGTATTCAGGAATCTTATACGAACGGAGTAAAAGGGGCTACCATCGTTGTACAAAAACAATCGGGAGCAAATACCGTAACTATCGCCAAAAAAGTGAATGATATGATGCCGGAGTTGCAAAAAACACTTCCTCCGGACGTTCAATTATCACTGGTAATGGATACATCAACATTTATCAAAGACTCCATTGATTCGTTGACAGAAACGATTTTGTTGGCTATCCTGTTTGTGGTGATTGTCGTTCTGTTCTTCCTGGGCCGCTGGCGGGCAACATTCATTGTAGCCATAGCCATCCCGATTTCATTGATTGCATCCTTCATCTACCTGATGGGAACCGGAGGCACATTGAATATTATCTCTCTTTCGTCCCTGTCTATAGCAATCGGTATGGTGGTTGACGATGCTATCGTAGTCCTTGAGAATATTACAACCCACATCGAAAAAGGTAGTAGCCCTAAAGAAGCGTCGGTTTATGCGACCAATGAGGTAGCCGTAGCAGTTATAGCCTCCACATTGACCATTATAGCGGTATTCTTCCCTCTGACCATGGTTACAGGATTAGCAGGTGTGATGTTCGGACAATTGGGATGGATGGTCACTATCATGATCACCGTTTCCGTTGTTGTGGCTCTATCTCTCACGCCCATGCTTTGTTCCCAAATGTTGAGGCAAACAAACACCCAGGGTAAATTATTTGATAAGCTTTACGCTCCTATTCAAAAAGGATTGGATAAATTGGATGTATTTTATGCAAAAGCCGTCAATTTAGCCGTAAGAAACCGGAGGAAAACACTGGTTGCCAGTTTCTCTATATTCATTATTATTATGATTTTGTCCGGCATATTTGTCAAATTCGATTTCATGCCCGCATCCGACAATAGTATGATTACCGTCGAGGCTTATTTACCTACCGGAACGCGGATGGAAGTAACAAGAGCGACAGCATTGAAAATCGACAACCTCATCAATACAAAATACCCTGAAATCAAAGTAAGATCGTTTAATGTCGGACAAGCCGATGAAAACAATACCTGGGCAGCCATGCAGGCCAATGCAACAAACCTGATCAGTTATCGTCTCCGATGTACCGATGTTAACGAACGAAATCGAAGTATTTATGACATATCCGATGAATTCCGGAAAGATTTGGCAAATATGCCCGAACTTTACAAATTCACAGTTACACCCGGAGGAAGCGGAGGATTGATGGGTACCGGAGCAAGTACTGTCGATGTGGAAATCTACGGATACGGTCTGGAAGTTACCGACCGTCTGGCAGATGAAATGAAAAAACGACTGGTAAATGTAAAGGGATTAAGAGACCTCATTATCAGTCGTCAGGACTACCGTACAGAATATCAAATTGACTTTGATCGTGAAAAATTAGCAGAAAACGGTCTGAATTCAGCCACTGTTGCAAATTATGTCCGTAACCGTATTAACGGTCTGATTACATCCAAGTACCGTGAAGACGGCGACGAAAGAGAGATAATATTCAATGTGCCTCCGGTTCCCATCAGGTAGATGAAGGATGCAATCAATGAAATCGGGATG
>BNXB01000039.1 GCA_025999255.1 Bacteroidia bacterium
GAATAGTAGTTAAGTTTAATTTAAAGTAAAATTTATGAAGAGATTGACTTTATTATTGACATGCTTTGTATTGAGCATGGGATTGGCAATCGCGCAGACTACCAAAGTTAAAGGGGTCGTTGTGGATGAGAGCAACGAACCTATTGTTGGCGCTTCTGTGATGGTAAAAGGAAATACTGCCATTGGGACGGTTACCAATATTGACGGGCAGTTTACGTTGGATGTTCCGGCTTCGGCTAAAATTTTAATCGTGAAATATTTGGGAATGGAAGACCAGGAAGTAAATGTCGCTCCCGATGTAAAGGTAATTCTTAAAACAGCGGAATCTTTATTGGATGAGGTGATCGTAATTGCTTACGGAACAGCTACAAAGAAATCATTTACGGGATCGGCTTCAGTTATATCGTCTAAGTCTGTCGAGAAACGTCAGGCTTCGGATGTGACCAAAACATTACAAGGAGCTGTAGCTGGAGTTTCCGCCACTTCTTTATCGGGACAACCGGGGGCGAGTTCTGCAATTAGAATCAGAGGGCTTGCTTCTATTAGTGCTGTGTCTGATCCTCTTTATGTGATAGACGGAGTTCCTTATGAAGGTTCGTTGAACTCTTTGAATACGGTAGATATTGAAAATATGACAATACTTAAGGATGCTGCGGCTAATTCTATGTATGGTGCACGCGGAGCTAATGGCGTAGTCCTTATTACAACCAAAAAAGGACAGACCGGGAAATCGAAGGTAACATTTGAAACCCGGTTCGGTGTAAATACAAAAGCGCTCCAGGCTTATGATTTGGTAACCGACCCGGGACGTTACCTGGCATTGGAATGGGAAGCTTTACGTAACAGAGCTGTAGCCGACGGTAATCCGAATCCGAATGTATGGGCAAGTGACAATCTGACATCTACAACGTATGGAACAGGCGGCTATAATCCTTATGGTAATGTGCCGGGTAACGAAGTTATAATAGATGGAAAGTTGAATCCTTCTGCCAGATTGCTTTATCATGATGACTGGCTTACGGAACCGTTTAGTTCCGGATTCAGAAATGAAGATGTAATAACGATTAGCGGTGGCGGTGAAAAAACTAATTATTATATGTCCGCCGGTTTTCTTACGGACGAAGCCTATATTCCGGGTTCCGGTTTTCAAAGATTTACCGGACGTGCGAAAATTGACCAGACCGTTACTTCCTGGTTTAAAACAGGATTTAATATCTCATATGCCAAAGTGTTGATGGACAGTCCATGGTCTGAGGATTCGGCAGGCGCTTATGCAAATCTGTTTATGTTTGCTCAGGGAATTGCCCCTATTTATCCTATTTATCAGTATGATCAGACTACCGGTAAGCCTATCCTTGACCAATTCGGTAAAAAGATCTATGATTATGGAATTACAATGGGGAATCGGGCTTATGGTTCGAATGGAAACCCCTTGTCCGCCCTGGAGAATGATATAAAAAATGTGGATAAGGACGTTACAACTGCTTTGGGTTTTGCTGAGTTCTCGTTTTTGAAAGATTTTAAATTGATGTTGAACATTGGGATTGAAAATTCAAATTATTTCCAGAATTCTTATCAGACTCCTATAGCTGGAGATGCATTGAATGTCGGAGGACGGAATACCAGGTCGTCAGGTAAATTTTTCGGCATGAATGCTCAACAATTGCTTACCTGGAAACGGGATTTTGACAACCATTCTTTTGATGTTTTATTAGGACATGAATCTAAAAGAGACCAGACCAATTATCTGGCTGCTCAAAAGGAAAACTTTTTAATTCCCGATAATCCGGAATTAAATAATGCCGCCCGTCTTTTGGATGCCGGTTCTTATGAAGATACATATTCTTTGGAATCCTATCTTTCTCGTATCCAGTACAATTACGCCGATAAATATTATGCGTCTGCAAGTTATCGCGTGGATGGTTCTTCTCGTTTTCATCCCGATTCCCGATGGGGCGATTTTTGGTCTGTCGGAGCGGCTTGGAGAGTCAGTGAAGAAAGTTTTTTGAAAAATAGTGAATGGATCAATGATTTGAAACTGAAAGCCAGTTATGGTATTCAAGGAAATGACAGAATCGGAAGAAATAACGCATATGAAGATCAGTATTCCGTTGTGCCTCAGGATGGAGAAATCGGGATTTCTTATATTTACCGGGGAAATTCTAAGTTACGGTGGGAAGCAAGTGGAAATTTTAATGCCGGATTTGAATTTTCATTTTTTGACCGGTTTAAAGGAAATATTGAATATTATATTAAAAAAACTTCTGATTTGCTATATCAAAAGCCTTTACCTCCATCTATGGGTACACCTACCTGGACTTGGGAAAATACAATGAGTATGAAAAATTATGGTTTTGAGCTTGAGTTGAATTATGATGTAGTGAAAACTCAGGACTTACTCTGGACTATTGGAGGTAACATTACTTCATTAAACAATAAATTATTGAAACTTCCGGAAGACAGAGATCCGGAAGGAAATGGTTATCGTAATGGTTTATACTACTACAAGGTCGGAAATTCCATTTATGATTTTTATCTTTATGAATATGCCGGGGTTGATCCTGCTACCGGGATGTCTTTATGGTATTATGACGTTAAAGATGAGAAAGGTAATGTTACCGAAAGTGGTGTGACTCCGGATTATGCTAAGGCAACTTATCGGGAAAACGGAAAAAACGCTTTCAATGATTATTATGGAGGATTGAATACGACATTGACCTGGAAAGGATTTGATCTGGGAATTTACGCGTCTTATGCTATCGGAGGATATACTTATGATTCTCAATATGCAGCCACAATGAATAATATGGATGCTCCCGGCAGTGGAATCCATAAAGATGTGGAAAAAAGAAGGTGGACTACCCCCGGCCAGGTGACCGATGTTCCTAAATTACAGTTCGGATTACAGAGTCAATCCGCTCAATCGGATCGTTTCCTGACAAGCAGATCTTATTTCAGTTTGCAGAATGTTACTTTAGGATATACCCTCCCGAAACAGATTACAAATAAACTTGGTATCGAAAAAATCAGGTTATATCTGGTTGCAGATGAATTGTATCTGAAATCGGCTCGTCAGGGATTTGATCCGCGACTGTATATCGGTGGTGGTTCTACTTATGCTTATTCAGCTTTACGAAGTACTTCTTTCGGTTTAAACATTAATTTTTAAAACTCCTAAAAGATGAAACTTTTTAATAAAATTACAATTGTGTTTTCCTTCTCTCTTTTGTTTTTATCTTGTGGAGAGGATTTTTTGAATAACGAAAATAAACGATATGCAACCAAAGATCAGATAGAAGGAGTTGGTAATACATCTCCGGATGCGATTGCTGCTATTCTGGAAGGAATGTTGAATGGCGTATATGCATATACGATTGAATACCAGAGTTCTCATGATGTTTTTAGTTACATGTCTGTTGGACTTTCCGGTGATCTGATGACAGAAGATATGGTCCAATTGATGAATCACTGGTTCTATTATGATTATCAGATTGATAATAGAAATGCGACTTACAGAAGAGTGGTTCAAGCTTGGACTACTGCTTATACAATTATCTCCAAAAGTAACGAAGTAATAGACAAATTATCTTCTGATGTTACAAATCCCAAATTGAAAGCTTATCTTGGACAAGCTCTGTCTCTTCGGGCCTTAGGATTCCATGTCGCAATTCAGAGGTTTCAACAGACATACAAAGGGCATGAACAGGATAAAGGGATACCGATTTATTTAACGTCTCAGGACGACTCTCCCTCTATTTTGTCTAGGGCATCCGTGCAGGAAGTATATGACAGGATTATTAAAGATTTGAGCAAAGCTGTTGAGTTACTGGATGGATATTCCAGAACATCTACCACAATGATCAATAAGAGTGTTGCCGCAGGTTTATTAGCAAGAGTTTACATGACGGTCGAAGATTGGGAGAATGCTGCCAAGTTTGCCAATATGGCTCGTCAGGGATATTCTTTAATGAATGTAGAAGAATGTGCGGAAGACGGTTTTAATGATATAAATAATAAAGAGTGGATGTGGGGAGCCGATATTACAGGTGAAACGACAACAATGTTCGCTTCTTTTTTCTCCCATATGTGTACATATGACGCCGGTTATGGAGGGGCGGTCGGAGTATATAAAGCAATTGATAAACGGTTATTTGATCAAATAGGAAATAATGATGCGCGTCGGAAACACTTTAAGGTTCCCGGTTCTGTTGTGGATAATTCATCTTCATTGCCTGAAGTAAAAGCCCCGATCTATACGAACTTGAAGTTTAAAAAAGTTACGGGTTGGTTGGCTGATTATGTGTATATGCGTGCTGCAGAAATGTATTTGATTGAAGCGGAAGCTTTGGCTCATCAGAACAAAAATACCGAAGCCGCTAATGTCCTGAAACTTTTAATGGCTAACCGGGATCCGGACTGGAACAAAACTTCGGTAACCGTTGAAGATGTTTTTCTGCAAAAAAGAATTGAAGTCTGGGGAGAAGGAATTATTTTTTATGATTATTTGAGATTTAAAAAAGGTGTTAATAGAATTTATGACGGTTCAAATCATCTTGAAAAAATTCAGGTACCCGCAGGAGACTGGAGATTTATTTATCAAATACCTCAAACGGAAATTGATAATAACAGTGAAATCAATCCTGAAGATCAGAATCTATAATTAATAATTAAAAACAAATAAAAGCTATGAACAAGATATTTAATATTGCATCTGGTTTTATTTTTTTCTGTCTGTTTTTTGTTTCTTGTGAAGCTCCGGAAGGAAATGTGTATCGGATAGATGGCTCTAAAGTTTCATTTCAGGTAGCGAGACTTGATTTGGATTTGATTCCTACTGACGGAACCGTAATTGAGATTGCTATAAATCGTTCCAGTTCTACGGGAGCATTTGAAGTGCCTGTTACTCTTACCACCTCTTCCCCGTCTTTGTTTTCATTAAGCTCTGAAACCGTTACTTTCAAAGAAGGAGAAACGGTTGCATATGCCGAAATCAATCATGCAACCCTTGATAAATTGAATCCGGCATCAACTTACGCGTTAGGTTTGAAGATCAATGACAAAGAAAAGCTTTCTCCTTCTGCAGTTGATTCCGTGAGTATTAATATAAAGAGGAAACTTTCGTGGAAGAAAATCGGAACCGGGACCTTTGAATCCGAATTTTTCGAAGAAGCCTGGTCGCAAGATATACAGCAGGCAGAAGAGGATCCGTCGCTGTATCGCTTGCCGGATTGTTATACAACAAATTATCCGGTTGTATTCGTTGTAAATAGCGATAATACCATAACATTTTCCACTCAGCAAACGGGGTATGTTCATTCTTCGTATGGAATGATATCGTTTACAATGCCTGCTGCAACATCATCAGCCAATCAACCTAAGAAAAGCAACAATGTGTTTAACTTGTGGGGAAGGTTTATTGTTAGCGCCGGTAGTTTTGGAGAATTTCATGAAATATTTACCATGCAATAGTATTATTTCTTCTCAGGACAGGACATATTCGCTAAATGCAATAAAAATAGAAGTTATAGCATTAAGAACCCATGCAAGTTAATTTTAAGGAGTGTTGATAGCCTGTTTTACAACGAATTCGGCTCTTCTCGACAATCTATAGGAGGAAATCCGTTCCGGATTTCCTCCTATAGATTTTCATCATATCCCCCAATTCTTCATTAACGTGGGTTCGGAATAAGAGATAGGCCGTAGCCTTACCTGTCAATAGATTATGACAATATCGTGTTCTTTCAGTAGCCCGTAGGGCTTCCACAATGAATGCCTTAACGGGCAAATTATCAAGGAATGAAAAAAGCGGCTTTTGCCGCTTTTTTCATTCCTTTCCTTTCCTTTCATGCTCATTTTCTGATAACCTTGAACATTTTACCGTTGTACAGCAGTAAGTAGGTTCCTTTAGCATAAGCCGTCAGATCCAGTGTTGTCGTTCCTTCCTGTGCCTGGTAATAACCCTTGATGGAACCGGTCACATCCGTAATCCTTATTGTCCGGTTCGCTTGGGTTCCGGAAACATTTATTAAGCCTGATGTGGGGTTCGGGGATACCCGGACAGTTGTTTCTGTGACATCATCATTGCCCAGGGGGTATTTCACCTCGATTGTCTGGCTTGCCTGTCTTGTTCCGCAGGGGTGTTCCAACGTAGCTGTGAGGGTGCCGATACCTTCCGAGAGGGTACCGAACGTCGCCCAGGTCTCGTTTTCACCAACCCCGCCTGTTTCAGGGGAGAAGATCACGCCTTCCTTACTGTAACTCCAACTGTATTTCGTCACATCGGAATAACCCGCTAACTGAATATGGTACGTCCGGCCTGTTCTTGCTACCGGGGACGGATAGTCCGAGAACAGTAATGTTTCGGGAAGGTTATCCGCTACCCAAAGCCTCACGTTCTTACTGTAAACACTCGCTTTATATCCATTGAAATTACTGCGGATGATAACATAATAACGTTCGTAATCTTTCAGTTTCGCATTCGTCACCGTGTAGGTATTGCTGTTCGCTCCCAGGATACGGTTATTCCCGTAGTACCATTCATACGTCAGGTTATGACCTTCGGCCAGGACTTGGAAGGTATGGCTTTCCCCAATACAGATGATGGCGTCTTCCAATTCTTTTGTGATTTTAGGGATATAGCAGTCCCGAACGATTTTGACTGTGTAAGTCTTCTGGGTAAACCCGTTTTCGGCTGTCACCGTGAGGCTGTATACGTTATCGCCCGGCTCAAGCCTTTGGTTCGTCAGGTTGACTACCCTGGCGGACGAGTGGTTCGGGATACCGGTGAT
This sequence comes from Bacteroidia bacterium, assembly GCA_025999255.1. Classification (GTDB taxonomy): domain Bacteria; phylum Bacteroidota; class Bacteroidia; order Bacteroidales; family Azobacteroidaceae; genus BNXB01. The sequence continues at coordinate 6,789 of BNXB01000039.1, forward strand.
ATCGGCCAAATCCACATCGCAAAGTACCGTATAAATATATTCGGTAATTTGCGGGTCGAAGTCCGGAAGGCTTGTCCCGTTCACCTGCAAGTCCTTGAGGGTGGCATCCGAACTCAGGATATCCACGGTGACCCCGGCGCTCTGAACCGGATTTCCGCAATCGCCTGTAACTACGACGTAATACACTCCGTAGTCTGTCGGTGTTGTCGAAGGAACGGTCAGCGTCGAAGCCGTAGCGGTAGCATTCCCTAAAATAGAAAGACCGTCCTTGTACCACTGGTAGCTCCGGTTGTCTCCTGCCGCGGTCACACTCAAGGAGAAGGGGTTACCGATACCCACCGTCGAGGGGGCGACCGGCTGAACCGTAATCGAAGTGACCGGTTTGACCGTGATGCCGATAGCTACACGGCTGGCGCTAGTACAGTTGTCAGAGCTCACGGCTGTCACGTAATGCGTGGTAGAAGCCGCAGGGGTCACCGTGGCGCCGGCAAGCGCCGTTCCTCCGGTTATCTGGACGTAGAACTCAAGCGCATGACCGTTTAGATTCACTACCGCAGTCGACAGGTCGATTTGGGTACCCGGACAGATGCTTTGGTCTGCCGCAGTTACCGTCGGTAATTCATACACCGTAATCTTCACCGTATCCGACTGGGTTGTTCCGCAATCGTTCGTCGCCTCGTAATACAGCTCCTTGTTATGTTGAGCAAAAGCCACCATACTGCCTGAAGTAAAGCCGGCGCCATCGAGATTCCATCCCTGGCTGGTGGCTGAAGGGATAGACGTTACTACCGGAGGCGTCAGGGTGAGGGAAGTGTTGTCGCACACGCCGCCCGGGGCGATTAGCGCTGCTATCGACGGCTTATCGTTGACAGTGATATTCGTCACTTGGGATTCTACCGGGGTGGAACTGGAGGTTTCGCTGTACGCTACCTTGATTGTTCCCGGGCCTGCCGAACCCCAGAGGATGGTGGCGTCGGCTGTGCCCTGGCCACTGTCGACAGTTCCTCCGGTAACCGTCCAGGTATATTTGAACTTGCCTGCCTGGGTATTGTAGGAGTGGGGAGTATTGTAACAAACCGTGGTTACCGGATTATTTATTACCGGAGTAGCCTGGGGATTGACCGTCACATCCTGATTCGCCGTGGTCGTCGGACAACCGTCTTTCGTATAGTTGACGCTGATAGTCTTTGTGCCCGTAGTCGCCCATTGCACAGTGATTGTGTTGTCACTGGCGCTACCACCGGATACCGGGGTTGCACCCGTATAGTTCCAGTTATAACCGCTGTTGCCGGCCTCGGCCGTATAGGTCACTTCCTGGGTGGCATAGGCGGTCATTGAACCTGAGAGTGTCGCCACCGGCTGGGGTTTCACTGTAACTGAGGCTACATTGGAGGTGGCCGAACCGCAGGTTCCCGTGACAACGACCGTATAACTGCCGCTTTCGATGGCTATATAGCTATTGCTGTTCGTCCCGACAGTCGTCGTCCCGTCTTTTTCCCATGCATAGGAGGGGGTTCCCTCACTGAGGGCTGTAACACTCAGGTTGACAGTGTTGTTATAGCAAACCGTACTGCCTTGGGGGTGGGTCGCAATACTCGTAACCGTCTGCTTGGTGATGTTTTGCGTAGCATCTACCGGTGGAAGGCCCGGATTGTTTTCATGACGATAGGAAACCGCTACACTGCCGGGAGTCGATGGAGACCATTCAACGGTAACTGTGTTGTACCCGTCGCCTCCCGAAGTAACAGTACCTCCGGTAACAGTCCAGTCATAATTGAACTTGTTGTCCTGGGTGGTATAGGTATAGCGGTTCCCGGGGGTCGGACAGACGGTCGTCGTCCCCGAGATACCGGCTGCATTCTGGTCGGTTAGGGTGACTGTCTTTTTCGCCGGGTTGGCTGCCGGACAGTTTTCCGGGGAAGAGTAGGTCACACTGATCGTTCCGTTTGTCCCGCTATCCCAGGTAACGGTAGCCGTGTAGTTCGCGCTGTTCGTCCCGCCGCCCGAAGTGATGGTTCCGCCCGTGATGCTCCAGGTATAATTGCTCTGGCCGCTTTCGGTGGTATAAACTACATTCCCCTGTCCTTTAGCCGCTGTTTCCAGGCCACTGAGGGTGGGTAACGGCAGCGGGTTCACCGTGATATTGAAACTCACCGTGGAACCGCTACAGGTCGTCGAGCCATTCGTATGGTACGGGATGATGCTCACTGTTGGTTTTATCTGGGCGCTTACCCCTGAGGCAGTAAATCCGGGGATAGAGGTCAGGTTCAGGGTGGTTGTGTTATCTGCCAGTCCTGCGGCGGCTCCGCCTGTCCAGGTATAGCTGCTCACATCCGTTCCCCCGGTTGGCTGGATAGTTCCGGAGTTACTCCCCGAACAAAGGATGATGTTCTGGAAATCGCCCGCTACGGGTGTCGGGTTGATTAACACGTTCGTGGAAGAAGGCGCTGCAGCCGTACAACCATTCGCATCCGTATAATTCACCTCCACCGTTTTGGGCCCGGGAGTATTCCAATTCAGGATGAGGGTATTACCGGTTGTTCCACCCGTGAGACTCGCTCCACCCTGTGTCCAGTTCCAGGTGTAACCGGATTGGCCGGAAGTGGTCGTGAAGGTCACCGGAGTATTCATACAAGTCCCGTCGTTCGACTTGTTATGATTCAAAGGAATGACCGGCAGGGCATGTACGCTCACCTTCACCCCTGTCGTCGTGGTAAGGCCGCATCCGTTTTGTGCATTATAAATCAGCGTTTTACCGTTATCCGACAGTTGGAATGCATAAGAGGTAAGGTCAATCTGAACGCCGTTCAGTGTCCAGTACGCTGCCTGTGAAGCCGTATTTCCCCGGTAGTCCACCGTCGGGGTGGAAAGGGAGAGAAGACTATTCTCACACACTTGCTGAGCGCTTGTCGGAGCTCCGGTGATGACCGGTTTATCATACACCGTGATATTGACCGTATTGGTTGAATAGCCCGTTCCACAACCGGCCGTTTCCGCATAGTATTTCAATTCCTTAGTATCATCGGCATAAGCCGGCTGGTAGGGAGCCGTGATTTTTTGTCCTCCAAGCATCCATCCCTCTTGCATGACAGGCGCTACATTCTCCGTCACCGCCGGGGCGCTCAGGCTCAGGGCGGTACCCGAACAGACTGCTCCCGGCGCCGCGATAGCGCCTACGGTGGGAGCGCTGCCAACATTGAGCGTCTCTTCATTCGAATAGCTCGTCAGGTTGCAGTCGCAGGTCGCATAATACTTCAGCTTTTTATTGTGGTCTGATGCACTCAAGGTATGCGGCAATGTGATTGGCTGGTTGTCCAGCAGCCATCCCTCCTGGGCAGTAAGGGCGGAACCTTGTGCAGTGACTGTGGGAGCGGGTAGGCTCAGCGTGCCGCCTACACAGGAAAGGGCCGGTACGCTGATATTGCCTACCACCGGAGCCTGCTTCACTTCTACCTGGTACTCGGTTGTGGGGGACCATCCGCTTATATCGGTCGGCTGGTATCTTACGCTCACCTTGTTCCCCGTCCGGGAGGCACTCGTCCAGCTCACCGTGATTTGATCCGTCCCGGAGCCGGAGGTTATCGTTCCACCTGTAATAGTCCAGTCATAGCTGTATTGCCCCGGTTTCGTACTGTAAACCAAGCCGGTTTCGTCCTTACAGGCATAAGCCGGTCCGGTGAGCGGCGGGTCGCTTATCGTTTGAACCGTAACATTGAGCGTCGTGTTGCCGGTACAGCCCGTCGCCGGGTCGGTATAGCCGACACTCGCGCTTGCCGCTCCCGGGGTATTCCAGGTAATGGTCGGACTTTGGGTTGTATTGCCTGTTATCGAGGCATTGGTGACGCTCCAGGAGTAAGCATTTTTTCCGCCATCAGTCGTATAGGGTATAACATCCCCTACATAAACCAGATTATTGGAGGGATTAATCACCGGTTGAGGTAAAGTGTTCACTGTTACAGTCACCTGGCTTGAAGTCGTGCTTGAGCAGGAGTTCTGGGCGTAGTAACACAGTTTTTTATTATTGTCCGATGACTGGAAACGGTAACCGGACAAGTCGACGGGGGAACCGTCCAGTGTCCAGTACGCTGCCTGTGAAGCCGTATTACCCCGGTAGTCCACCGTCGGGGTGGGAAGGGAGAGAAGACTGTTCTCACACACTTCCTGAGCGCTTACCGGAGCTCCGGTGATGACCGGTTTATCATACACCGTGATATTGAACGTGTTTGAATAGCCCGTTCCGCAACCGGCCGTTTCCGCATAGTATTTCAATTCCTTATTATTATCGGCGTAAGCCGGCTGGTAGGGATCCGTGATTTTTTGTCCTCCAAGCATCCATCCCTCTTGCGTGACAGGCGCTACATTCATTGTCACCATCGGGGCGGTCAGGCCCAGGTCAAGACCCGCACAGACCGGATTAGGCGCCGTGATAGCTGCTACTGTCGGAACGGAACCAACATTGAGCGTCACTTCATTCGAATAGCCCGTCAGGCTGCAGTCGCAGGTCGCATAATACTTCAGCTTTTTATTGTGGTCTGATGCGCTCAAGGTATGCGGCAATGTGACCGCCTGGTTGTCCAGCAGCCAGCCCTCCTGGGCAGTAAGGGCGGAACCTTGTGTAGTGACTGTGGGAGCGGGTAGGCTCAGCGTGCCGCCTTCACAGGAAAGGGCCGGTACGCTGATGTTCCCTACCGCCGGCGCCTGCTTTACTTCCACCGGGTAATTCGTTGTCCCGGTGTAAGGAGAGCCCAGGGTGCTCTTATACCTTACACTCACCCTGTTCCCTGTTTGGTTGGCGCTCGTCCAGTTCACAAGGATGGAATTCGTGCCCTGGCCGGTAAATGATCCATCGCCGGTGATATCCCATTCGTAAGATTCCTTACCCGGGTCTGTACTGTACACTTCTCCCGTCACTCCCCGGCACACCGAATTGGAACCGGTGATCACCGGTGAACCCTGGGCGACGACCGATACATGCAGGCTCGTACTCCCCGTACAGCCGGTCGACGGGTCGGTGTAACTCACCGTCAGTTGTCCGGTACCTGCACTTCCCCAGGTAACCCCGGCGGTTCGTGTAGCAGTACTGCCTGTTACCGATCCGTTGGTCACATTCCAGCTATAACTGTTCTTATTGTCATCGGTGGTGTAACTGATCGCCTCCCCGGTATAAACGGTGGCTCTCAATGGCGTAATTCCGGGAACAGGGAGCGGATCAATTGTAAGGGTAATTTCCTGGGCTGCGCTCTTGCATCCTGTCGCCGTATTCTCAACACGAACAAAGTAGGAGCCCGGGGTGGTAATCATACCCGAACCCAGAGCCGAGGTACAACCCGCATCGGAATAATAATGCAGCGTACCATCGCTGTAAGCACTTACCAGGGTCGACAAGTCCAGACTGCCGCCGGCGCAAATACGCTCGTTCGTCGAACTCAGCGTGAGTGAGGGTAAGGGATTTACCGTCACTACCAGCGTTTTCATATTACTCTGAAAGCCTGTTATACTCGAAACACCCTGGACAAAATAGGTCGTCGTTACCGGGGGGGTAACGCTCAGGGAACCCAATTCCCCGCTGCCATCGCCTCCCGTATAATAATGGAGATCGACATCTGCACCCAGGTTGCCTATCGCAGCGCTCAACGTAATGCTTCCTCCCGCGCACACGGACAGGGGAGTGATGGTAAATGCCGGTACATTATCCATATCCAGTGTCCGGTACTTCGACGCAAATTTGTCCGTTGTCGACGGGTAA
>BNXB01000040.1 GCA_025999255.1 Bacteroidia bacterium
TGAAAGTATACGCCAGGGACGGTAGACTACGCATTGATAATAACGGGGCGGAAAATGCCATCAGGCCAATCGCCCTGGCCAGAAAGAACTTCCTGTTTTGCGGGGACAACCAAGCTGCTGAATACACAGCAATAATATCTTCATTGATGGGATGCTGCAAAGCGGCAGATGTAAATCCAAGAGATTGGTTGATAGATACCCTTAACCGATTGCCTTATTACACCCAACCCAAATCTGGTAAAGACTTGAAAGAACTCCTGCCGGCATATTGGGCGGAATCTAACGAAATCTAATAATACACTAACAATTTTTACTCGATAGTAGAAGTTAATCTCTATAGTTTGGAAAACGGCAGGGGCTATACTCTAACATGTTGAGACATGTACTTCATCGGGGGCTTACACTGAATGGGAGATTTTGTTTTGTTTCTGACATGGAGTTGATAAGCATCCATAATTTGTTAAATTGCTCATTTGCAGCAATTGTTAAATCACTTTTTGTCGTTGGTCGAGCCATTTTGATTCCTCCTAAATCTTTATATAAATTTTATGTTGTAAAGGTATGGTATTTTCGTGAAATTCATCGTAATAATATGGTACAAATACGATACAGATAAAGCGATAATCATCGGTAAGATTATCGCCTGTTTATTCATTCTCTTCATAATAATATGAGTAATCAATTCCTTTCATGAACATTTCACGGCTGTCGATTTCATTAGTTAGGGCATTCTTCAGCAAATCTTTTATTGCAGTGCTGTTTACAGAACTCTTTACCATTGCATTGAGATAATCGTTTTTGCTAATCTTGCTCCAATCTACGCATTTCTTCAGGCGTTTTTTTAGGATTAAATCCAACCAAATGCGTGTGCTTCGTCCGTTGCCTTCCATGAATGGGTGGGCAATGTTCATCTCCACGTATTTATTGGCAATTTCGTCAAATGTATTTTCGGGCATTTCTTCAATTTGCTTTAGGGCGTTGCCGAGAAAGTGCGCTACCGCAAATTGGAAGCCGCCTTTTGAAATGTTTTTTTGTCTTATCTGTCCGGCAAAATCGTAAAGCCCTCCGAACAGGTAGGCGTGAATTTGCTGCAAGCCTTTGCTTGTTCCTACTTCAATGCTGTCGATAAAAGAACTTTCAAACAAGGCGTATGCTTTTGTTTTACTTTTTCCATCTATGCTCTCGTCGCTAAAAGTAAACCATTCGATAAATCGGTTTGCCTTTTTTCCGGGAAATTGTTTGCCCAAAGCAATAATGCCATTATAGTCAAGCATATCTGTCAAGTAGCGTTTACCATCGCTTGCAAGAAGTTTCAGTTGGGTAGTGGCACTAACCAACTCGCTGTTTTCTTTTTTTAGTTTGGTTTTGAGATATTTCCAATAGTTTCGCGCTTTATTGTAGTCGTCTTGATCGGTAAGAACAGCGACAATATCGACAACGGAAAACCACCATTTGTTGTTCTCTTCGTTCCAAACGGCACGAACTTCACGGTCGTCGAAAAAACGGATTGATATTTTTGTATTGTTGCTCATATTTATGTAGATTAAACTTATTATTATCCGGCAGCTTCAATCACAGCATCAGGATATTCACGACATTTCTGTAAAACCGATTTGCAGAAACTGACAAGGTTTTCATAGTTGCCCCAACCATTAGGTGGATTATAAGTTTTATACTTATTGGGATTAGCCTCCAATTCTTTAATTCCTTTTTCAAGGGGTAAAATCATTTGAGAAGCGATGGTAATACCAGATTCCTCAGGATTCCACAAAATTTCATACAATCCTACCGCCCGTGCCATTTCGTTGAGATTATGGGTAATATTGAACGCTGATAATTTTGCATCCTCGTAATCGTCTTCAAGTTGTTCAATTGTATCTTGAATGCTTCGAAGTTTCTCTTGAAGGGTATCAATGTCCTTTCGCATTTTCCGAAAGTCAACATCATTCTTGAAAAAGTGTATATCTAAACTCATATTTTTTTTCGTGTTGCTTTTACTCATATAAAATAGATGGTACTAATGACCAAGATATTTTAATGCATTTACAACCTTTATCTCATGATTTCTGTTAATTATTTCAATAGCAGATATCAATTCTTCCATATCATCAATTTCAAACCACTCTCTCACCGTTCTGTTATTTGATAAAATAGAATGAAGTTTTCTTTCAACGAGTCTAGGATGCTCTGTCAAAAGGGAAAAATGCAAATCTACAGCAAAAGGATTATTTGTTTTAAATTCCTTCAGTCTTCTTTGTATGTTTTTTGTGAAACCTATTTTGTAACTATTTGTATCCCTAATATTTACAAAATAAATACCGGATTTATCTGTTAAGTTGGACAGAATCAAATCAGAAGAAGATCCCCTTTCGTAAAACACTCGTCCATTTCTTTTTACAATATAAGGTGGAGATTCTTCGATAAAATCAAAACTCAAAGCCTCCAATAGCTCTAATGACGGCCAATATCCTTCTTTAAGAATATCATGCTTGCTCCTTCGAAATTTTATTTCCAATTTATGAGGAATTTCACAAATAAATTCAGCCTTTGCATCTCCATCGTTTAATCCCTCATTACATTCATGACACTCAGAAGCAATCTCTTTGGAAGGAGCAACAATAAACCAATCTTCAGGTTCTTGGGAGGTAACCCAATAAAGATTTGCATCTATGGTGGCCATTTTATTCATCAGTAGTTCAAGATAATATTTCAAATATCATTTATTTCTTTTTCAATTGGCTTAAACCGATCTTTAACCTCTTCTCCTGAATAGAAGTCAAGTAAATCTTTTCTGGATAAAGTTCCGTCTTTTAAGAACTTCTTCAAATATTCTTGGTTGAACTCCATAAGCAAAATAGATTTATCTAATTGTTTTAAAATAGCCTTGTTATTTTCGATATTACTTAAGACGAGAGATTTTATGGACAAGATCTCATTTATGTCCTTAATAATTCGGTTTACAAGGATAGCCAATAAATCTTTATCTAAATCGATTTGCTTTGCATTTAGGGCTATATCGCGCGATAACATATATGCAATTGACAAATTAGAATAATCACCTTTTTGAGAATCAACAACAGCAATGAATCCTATACCTGAAATAAAACCAACATTATCTGCATATTTAAGAATGGAGCTGTCAACTAGTGACCTGTCAAAGACAATAATGCTTACTTTCCCATCTCTATTAGCTTCTGCTTCAATTAACTGACTCCATGCCGTATCTGTTTTTCGAGTAAAAACATCTTTGGACTCAACATCGCCTAAACGAATGCTTTTGTCAAATTTACACTCGACAACAATTCTCAAATTATTATCCCCATTTACTTCGCATACAATATCCCCAGTTTTGTTTTTTGCAATATTTCCTGCTGTATTACCTGTGAGTACAGCTTTATCCTTCAATCGCTTTTCTTGAAAATAATCATTCAAGAATTCTGCAATTTCGTCTTCCGCTAAAACCCCTTTTATGGTCGATTTATAAAAGAGTTCCTTTTTCATCTCAAAAATCATCTTGAGACTTTCAAGCTCAGTGCCTAACTCGTTGGAGGTTTTAGACAAAAAAGCAGAAATCCGATCTTCCATCAAAGCCAATACGCCAATGTATATGGCACGCAAGAGTTTTTCATCTCGCTCATTTGCAGAAAGATTATTGAAATAGTTAAAAACAATAGGATTTTCGATTTCGAACTCCTTTATTTCAACACGGTTGAGTTGTTGGTTCAATTTTATTGTTGACATCCTTTTATTCGCTTAATTTTTTGACTTCTCGGTACAAATTTATGAGATGATTTACAGACATATCAATCAAAGGTTCATACATAAAAGCATTCATGTGAATATTTTCTGGAGTCATTAAATTGACTTTATCCAATACTAATATTTTTTCAGCCCCAATATCTTTTGTTTTAACCTCATTAAATAGTGCTCTCGTTTGGTTTGAGGTGACTAAGTTAGAACCAAATTCAGGCATACAGCTTTTCATATATGTTTCCGCATTCAATCTGATGGCAATGGATAGTACAATTTTGTTTTCCAACAAAATTTCATTTATATTTTCCTCCAATAGAATTCCATCTGCAACTTCAACAATTAAATCAATGATATTCTTTTCTCCAAAATCAATAGATACATTAGTATAATTACTCAAGATGGATTTATAAATATCTAAAACATTTTCAGCGCTAATTCCAGTGCTTTCTTTTTTGATATGTAAACAACAAGTTAATTTTTTATATGCATCAGAATCTTCACCATCAACATATTCAACAATGTTTCTAACAAAAGAGATTAAACTAATAAACACCTTTGAATTGGTTGAATTTTTAGTAAAATATTTAAAAACATCTTTTCTGTATTGTCCTGGAACAAGTTTAATTTCTCGATTTTCATCCCTTATAGACATCAAGACAGAACTTCCTAAACCTATCCGAGAAGAAACCGTTCTATAAAAGTCAAAATTATGGGTTAATATTATCGATTTAAAAAGAGTTGATTCATGAATGTCCTTTATATATTCAATTATTGCATATTTGTTTTTATAATCAAAAGAATCTGCAATATCATCAAAAATTAATAAGCTCTCGACTTCTAAAGCTTTCCGGGCTTCTATGTCAAATAAGAGTTGAAGAATATAATATGCTCGCTGTTCTCCTTTGCTTAGAACATGCAATAAACTATTTTTATCTTTAGTTATTGAAGGTTCATTGTTTTTATCTTTATATTCAAATACTAAATTTGCGGTCTCTTGTTTTAAAATGATATCTTCCTGATTAGTAAGAGTTACTTTAAATGGGACATAAAATCGGGAATTAAAAATGTTTATAATTCCAGTCCATATATCCTGTTCTTTTTTAGCTTCTTCCAGAATTGCTTCAAGCTCTCCCTTTTTTACATTATAAAGAGTAATCAGCTCATCTACATCCGTTAATAGTTCAGATAGATAATTTACCCATACTTTCTTTTTGAATGCTTCATAGTCCGGAAGTTCAACTAAAAGCAAATTATTTTTCTCTATAACAGATTTGAATGATCTTAATTCAATATTTGCTCCGATTGCTTTGTCTACCTTGTCAAATGTTTTCTTTAATGCCTCGTCAGCTATAATTTTCTTAATTTCTTCTTCTACTAAACTCTTTAATTTATCAGCAGAGTCAACTTCTATACCTCCATCTAAAATAAGTTTATGTCCAGCTTCAAAAAAAGCATTGTCACTTGTTGATTTTACAATTTCATTGGCTTGCAATGTCCCAAAGGTGTTTTCTGATTTTTTGAAAAAAGTTGAGTTAGAAATGAGTTCTTGGTACTTTTCAATATATTGAGTCAATAAACCTTTGTTTTTTTCCAAAAACTTCTCCACGTTTCCTTTTTTGTCAAATATATCATTATATCTAAATTCATATTTTTCAAACTTCTCTTTGAGTTGATCTCGAATAAATAAAAGAAGTGTAAAAAAGGTGTCTTTAGAAGTTTTTGAAAATGTGGAAACAAATTCGCTCTCACAATCTGTACTTTGAGAGATTGTTTTCATTTTTTTTATGAATTCATCCTTAGAAGTATTTAAGTCGGTGTAGATTGTATCATATTTTTCTTTTAGCTCTTTGCTCGCTAAAAAAGAACTTATTCTATCGCTTTTATCAAAAGAATTACTTTCCGCATTTACAACAAGAATAGCATTTTTATCTATTTCTGCTCCATCAATTTTTACTTCGCAGATAGTACCTCTATTTTGATACAATCTATCTTTAGGGGTCTCTCCTTTTGCAATACAATCAAAACTATTAGCAAATGATGTTTTCATTGTGCCATTTGGAGCATATATTAATACTGTATTTGATCTTGAAAAGTTAAACTCCTTTTCAAGTTTTCCAATGCCAAAGCAATTTTCAAATTTTATAGAAATCTTATCCATAGTATTTAGTCATAGTCAAATCTTACATGCCTTGTAATATAAGCACTCAATCCCGATCCACTACGAGCTAAAGATTTCATTGTTTCAACATGATTTCTTCCTGCTTTTCGATAGCTATAAGAATAAGATTTACCCCCTTTGAACCAAATTATGATTCTATCTTCCTCTGTTTGATAATGAGTTATTGGCGAATTACCAGTCCGATTTGCATATCGTTCCATAACTATAGTTTTTGATATTCATAATCGTTTCTGATATTTGCGGAAAAATACTTCCCATGCGAATCTGCATTCATAAGTTCGTCATACACATCTTGAGGTACATCAAAGTATTGATATATTCCACCATGATTAAATTCTACTTCTAAAATTTCATTTTGGATATCGTAGCCAATTGAAGCTAGATTCGATGATTCTACTGCTTGTCTTTTCATGATTTTATGTTTTTGAATAATATTACCTCCCTCTATTCAATCTCCTAGTCGACAGCTTTCTCCAAATGTTATCTGCTAATTTTATCTCTCTATTCGAAAATCCGAGCCCTTCCTTCAATATTTTCTCATTTGTGATTTTCAGTATTTCATCAATACTTTTCTTTTTACGCATCATCTCGTCAATCATGAAAAGTAATTCTTCATTCTCCAAACGATAAGGAAAAAGGATTTTCTCCGCTTCACTCGGCATCAATTCCAAAACGCCGCCGCCATAGCTACGACCAACGATCTCTGAGAAAGCCAATGAAAGCGAATTGTAGAAACTGGCAACAAAAGCATTTTTGTTCGTTTTTTCTTTTATAAATACCCGGTGCATCGTGTCAGTAGTATAGGCTTCTGCTTCGTTCAAAATTAAACGAGGAAACAAATTATTTCTACGAATAAATAGGGCTTCAGATAACTTAATCGAAGGAATTACAAACCAATCATCACGGATTCCTGTTTTGTAACCTTTGTCTATCCCCGTTGATTCGCCATATTCTATGTAACTTCTCGCTCCAACACTTCCATTCAATTTTTCTTTTTTGGGGAACACCAGTAAATTTGCTTTCGCATCGGCTTGAATATTTCTCAACCAGTCTTTCTTTGTAAAGACCAAACTGTTCACTTGAACACTGCGCCCAACCATAGGTTTGGCAAATTCTTCAAGCTGATAAAACATAACCGTGGAGTGTGGAACAGTGAAATAGTTATTCGCACCAGTGGTAATTCCAACCTCGACATCTGCGTATTTGCCAATGGTTGGTATGTTTTTATCCAAAGCAATATTCTCAAGAAAATCAATTTCGTCTTGTTCTAAGAAGTAATACGTCCATTTCTTAGATTTAAAATCAATCTTCTTTGTAGGACTTTTTAACCTGTTTACATCTAATTGTCTCAAATCGGTAGCATCTCGGAGTTCTAAATGCTCAATCAAATGAGAATTACTACCGTTCTTCTCACAAAGCAAAAGCACTACTTCTTGTTGGATATCAGGAAAAACTAACTTTTCAAAGGAAACGATATTGATTTTGTTATAGAAATGTCCTAAAAACTCACGTAGTTGCTGGGCATAAGAAACCTGAAGCAACTCTGCAGGAATGACAAAGCCGATTTTCCCTTTCTCTTTTAGAAGTAAACTTGAACCAACCACGAATGAAACCCATGCATTTGTGAGTTTAGAATACTTCAAATCAGCACGTTTAAAAATCTTATCAGCCTCAATCTGTTGCTCTTTATCGAAATACTGGTATCGGATGTATGGTGGATTTCCCACGATTAAATCAAACCGTTGGATGGTTTCATTACAGTATAAATGAAAATCAGTATTAATCACTGTTTTATTGTTCAACCTTATTTGGCTGGATTTTTCTGCTTCAACTTTATCAAACTCAACAGCTGTAATAGAATTGTATTGAAATTTATTCTCTTTTAATTGCTCTAAGAACACACCGTCACCACAGCTAGGCTCTAAAATATCAGAGCCAACACTTCCGTTTATGCCCCATTGCAAGATAAATGAAGCTATCGGTTCAGGCGTATAAAAACCTCCCCGCAATTTCTCTGCAGATGCATTTTTAATTAGCTTCATATATATAGTTCTTTGATTAATGGAATTTGTGCTTCATCATCACCCAAATCATATAATTGAACTAACAAACTATTCAATTTGTCTTTTTCTCTCAGGAATTGCCCTTCTAATGGGATTAATTTTCGCTTATTTCCTACACACGCATCCATTTTATCATGGATATCTATAAGCCTTTTCTGAGAAGCAACTATTTTATCGTGAATCTTTTTTTCTTTTTCATTTGAAAAATCAATTGTACGAATAGGCAAGTTCTTTAGAACCTTTGTTCCTCTTGCTATATAGCCACCTCGAAAAACTTCTCCGTATAACGAACTGAACCATTCCAAATATTTAGAATTGAGAATAGCTTGTATATAATAAATAGAGTATTCTGAATCCTCTGGAATTGCAACTACACAATACCCCGCAGTTCCTCCGGAAGAAATTAATGTTCCATAAGTATCAACAGCATATTTATCTCCAACTGAAAGTACTCCTACAATTATTTTCGAAGGTAGTCCGCAATTATCCAAGCTTTGGTGCCGTCCATACCTGTACCATTCATTTTTTGTTGTAGGGATAGGTTTTATATCTCGCTTCGGATTATCTAATTCAGCCTTGTGCTCTTGGAGGTATTTATAGGCGAAAGGATATTTCTTCTCAATTACACACAAGGAGATTAATTCAACCTTACCTTTCTTTTTGACATATGGATAAATAACCCGTGCGTTAGGTTTGAAAGAGCGATAAGTATATAGATTGTCGCTTCCGGAAGATGTCTTAAAATAAGGCATGGTTATAGCCTTCTCAATTTGATTGTCTCCCCAGTAATAATATTTCTTATCTTCTTTAGTCGGAGCGAAAATATAGATATGATTGGCACTGGTTTGAATACCATTAAAGATATTATCATTGCCAACCAAATCAACTAGTTTTGTGCTTTGAGAAATGATTTTATCATAAGCAGAGATTAATTCAGGAGCAACTAACACCCAAACATCTTCATTTAATTCATTTGCTTGCTTCTCTGCAAATCTGATTGAGTCAAGTTCTCGGACTTTCCAACACTCTAAATTTTTAACTTCTGCATATTGGAACGTATCATGCGAGTTCTTATTCAGAATGAGTAAGCAGATGTATGTCGTCTTGTCGCTAAATACCTGATTTGCCCCAAATGAAACAATGGAACTAAGATAGCCATTCTCTGTAAGCAATTTACGAAGTTTTATCCCTGCGCCTACTTTTTCAAACTTACTTGGCACTATGTACCCCAAGATTCCATCATCTGCCAATAACTCCATTCCTCGTTCAAGAAAAAGGAAATATTTGTCAAACTGCTTGTAAGCTGAATTATAATACTTTTTATATAGAGGTAATTCAAGTGGAGTTATGTTTTTCATATCCTCCGATTTCATATAAGGAGGATTGCCAACAATAACATCGAAACGCAATTCATTAAAATCAAATGGATTGATAGTTATTTGCTCTTCATCTGCAACTTGTGTAGAGTTCAGTAAGCTGTTACCAAAGAATATATTTGAAGACAAATCAGGTAAAACAGGCTTTGCCTTATTAGTTGAGTTTGCATCTTCATCTTCCAATAACTTTAGCAACAATCCGAATTTTGTTGCTTCAACAGCATTATAGTCTTTATCTATACCAAATATGCAATTTAACAAGAGTGTCCGCTTGACTTCAAATGGAAGCTTATGTGTATTTATATTGGTCTGTATTAATTTCGATTTATCTTTATTCAGATAATAGTCAATAAGAATATCATTAAGTAACTGATAAAGTTCTAAGAGGAAAGCTCCTGATCCACAGGAAATATCAGAGAATTTTAATTGAAAAATATCTTTATCCGTTTTACCGGAGCATTTTATGAGCACTGTATTCCTAAGAATATCGTTTATGATAAAAGTAGGCGTAGTAACAATATCTTTATCTACATTTTCTAGCTTTTTGACTAGTTCAACAGTATCATTTTGAATTGCTAAACGTTCAGAAAGGAAAATTTCATAAATGCGCCCCAATACATCAGACGAAAAAACGCTAAAAGAGTAAGGACTCTCAGGGTAATATAACTGTTTGATAATCGTCCAAAAGACAGAACTAACATTTTCTACAATCTTATCTTTAAGTAATTGGTCAAATAGTCCTGAGTTATATCTTTTGTCAGCTTCTTGAAACTTGTTGATTAACGCATTGAAGTTATTAGCATTCGCAAATTTCAGAAGTGTTTGATAGTCTTCCAAATTTCTGTCTTCGCTAACTCGAAGGAATAATATGCGATTCAAATAATTCTGTACAATATCATTGAGTCGTTGTTCGTCAATTGCAGGTTCAAACTTATGTATTTCACTTCCTAAAGCTTTTCGCCATTCGTTGATTTGATTAAGGAAGAGATTGTCTATAGAATAGAGGTTAATCCTATCTTCTATATTTTTCCACTCCGCATCAAAAATATTTGAATAAACAGATTCTCGCCCAAGCAGTAGCTTGATTTCTTCAAACTTGTTCTCGTATTCCGTATAGTGATACTTTTTTACAATTGCTTTCTGAAAAGTATCTTCTTTCTCCACTTTGATAGAAGTATCATAGATTATGAGATATTCGAAATTTGATAAAACTGATATCTTTAGTTTAGCAGTAAAGCCATACCGTCTGACTTGCTTAGCCGTATCATTATTCGATTCAATAGACACACATGGCTTCTTCGCTTCGAGAAAGAATTTCCTCTCAGAAAATAGACGAAATGTATAATCTGGCTTCTTAGAGTGTTCCGAAGCATTTGCCTTTAAAGCTTCTTCTAAAATTACCTCTCGCTCGTTGGTCGGTTTACCTGCATTGTTTTTAATATCCCAACCAAGCAACTCGAAAAAAGGGTCTAAGAAATCGCTACGGAGCAGCGTTTCATTATATTTATTTGTCAGATAGAACTCTCTATCAGACTCATACTTTTCTATAAGTTGTTTTATGGTCATTGGGCTTTATGTGATTTTAAGTATTTAACTCTTTCTTCAGCAACCCTTAAGGTTTGAGAAGCAACAGTTTCATCGACTAACTCATATGCTATCTTCTCGCTCAGATAGTGGATAAGTAACTCCTCTTCATTTAAATCAAGGATATTAGCAAGCTTAAGAACTTGTTCTTTGGTTGCTTTACGTTCTCCTCGTTCTACTTTACTCAATATTGCCGTATCGATATCAAGCATAGCAGCCACTTGTCGTAGAAGTAAACCTTTCTTTTCCCGATTTTCACGAAGAATTTCCCCTATTGTCTGATTAATATCCATTTTCTATTTGAAAAATATGATTTGACGTTTTTTGTCAAAGATAATATTTCTATTTCAAACTCAAAGACTTTATAGAAAAAAGTTATCAACAAGGAACCGACCTGCATATTTTTTCCCTTTTTACATTTTGTAAACATCCCTTCTATGGAAAGAATAAATAAAGCAACACTTTTACGGGAAATACTACCCGAAGCGGAGCGCAGGTGTGCAGATTTCCTGTAAAACTGCTTGCAGCTTGGTGTTGATGTTTTATTCTTGGAATATACCTTTGTTTCCCAAATGATGAAAAAGGAATGTTCATTAAGATATTCTTGGTCTTCGTTTTTTCTTTTTCTTAGGCTTTAGTTGTTGTTCGTCTTCCGAATTGGGATTATAGCCGATATCCCCTACCGATGGAAAAATAGAGAATAAGGGCGACAAAACATTCCCATCATTTGATTGACTTACTGAACTATTGGTTGATTGATTTACTGACGTACTGATTTGTTGCCGTATTGTTGTATCAATCGTATTTTTCTTTTGACTTCGCTCCACTCTGTCGAACGTTGTTTCGCCAGCAATAGTTTGTTCAGGGGCTTTCAGTTGCCGTTCCTGCATTCGTAGTTTATCCGTGACAGTGCCTTTTTCATCGTATTGTAGTACTCGAACGTTTCGGACAGTTGCCGATTGTAGCCGAATAGTTTATCAAAACCTTTCTCTGCATTTTCAAACAATGCCGTGCGGTCAAATCCTCCTTTTATTGCGCCTTTCT
>BNXB01000041.1 GCA_025999255.1 Bacteroidia bacterium
GAATCTAACGAAATCTAATAATACACTAACAATTTTTACTCGATAGTAGAAGTTAATCTCTATAGTTTGGAAAACGGCAGGGGCTATACTCTAACATGTTGAGACATGTACTTCATCGGGGGCTTACGTAATAACGAAACGTTGAATTGTCGTGCCTGTTCGTGCACTTTTAAGTGATTATTAATCAATGAATAATTCTGGTCGATGTAAATCGGTTTATTGCCTACTCTGTAAATATTCCCTGTTTGAGGTTCCATATCGCCTAAAATTAACTTTATCAGCGTCGTTTTGCCTGAACCGTTCAGTCCCTTCAACGCAATACGTTCGCCGCTTGTGATTTGAAAATTCAGATTTTCTTTCCAAAACAATTGTGTATCATAACTGAAGTTAATACCTTTTATATTAATTAGTATTTTGCCTTTGTGTAGCGTGGAATTATCGAAACCGAATCTTATTTTGTCGATCTCCGGCAAAGCGGAACGCAATTCATGCAATTTTTCCGAAATATTGCTGATTTTCCCCGTATGAATACTTTTTAGTTTTGATGTGCTGTTTTCAGCATTATTGCGCAATGTATTCATGACGATCCGGGCAATCCCTGCTTTTTCCTGTTTCTTCTTTCCGCGAGCATCCAGTTTTTGTTCTCGTTCCAACGTTTCCCGTGCCTTTTCTTTAGCTTTCCGCAATGTCTTTTCTTTACTCTGAATGTCTTGGTTCAAAGTATTTTCCTCCATTTGTTTCTGTTCTGCATAAAAATTGTAATTGCCGCCATAAATCGTTATGCCGTGTTTGCTCATTTCACAAATCGGATTCAACAGGTTTAATAGTTTCCGGTCGTGACTTACTACAATCAAACTACTTGATGTAGAAAGGATAAAGTCGTACAAAAATTGTCTGCCTGATGTATCCAGATGATTGCTTGGCTCATCAAGCAAAATCAGTTCCGGTTGATGAATGGAAATCCCGGCCAGGAAAATTTTTGTTTTTTGACCGCCACTTAGCGTTTCTATTTTTCGGCATAATTCCAAATTGTCTAAATTCCAATATTTCAGCGCATTACGACACTTTTCATCAATCGTCCAATCGTCGTTCAGTATTGCGAGATTATTTTCTGTAACCTTTCCGTCGAGAATTTCATAGAGTGCATTCAGTTTTTTATCGACTTGTAAAGCTTGGGCAATTGTCAGTTCGTCGAATTGTCCGTGAATTTGCGGTACGTAATAAGGCTGTGAATCCGTTGTTACAATTCCTGATGACGGTTGCAGGATACCCGCCATGATTTTCAACAGCGTGGATTTCCCTATGCCATTGTTTCCAATCAAAGCGATTTTTTCCCGATTACCGACAGTGAGGTTCAGATTATTGAACAACAACTCTTTGTCGTGATGTATATAGTTGATATTTTGTAAGGTAAGCATGATTTCTTTCAATAATTAAGAATAAAAACTTTTGCCTCCGGAGGTGTCGTCGGCAAAATTTTACGTTTTTAATTGTATTGAAAGAATTTACATTTTCTTTGAAAGATTTTCTATGAGAGCAAAATTACATGATTTAAGCGAGAAAGACAAATGCGTAAATAAAAATCAAGACCACCTTTCGTCCACGATCTGCCCCGTACTCGAAGTACAAATAATAAATTTGCAGAATAATTAACGGCTTTACAAGAGCCAATTTATTAACTTAAAAAGTTTAGCTTATGGACAAAGTCTGTGGTCTTGACGTGCACAAAGATAGTGTATTTGCATGTATCTTGGGCGCTAATGAAGAAAAAATTTATGAGGGTCGTTTTGGGACGACCACGTCAGAGTTAACAAAATTACGTAACAATCTTGTAGAATACGGGACTGGACGGGTAGCGATGGAAAGTACGAGCATTTATTGGATGCCGGTATGGAGTGTATTACAATCTGATTTTGAGTTGAATCTGGTACAGCCTTATTTCATCAAACAATTGCCGGGACGAAAAACGGATGTAAAGGATGCCCACTGGATAGCAACCTGTTTGCAAAAAGGATTGATAAAAGGGAGCTTCGTACCGGACAGTGACTTACAGCAAATGCGACAGTATTCACGCCGCTACCGTTACTTGAGCCACTGTATGGTCAAGGTCGAGCAGCGGATGGACAACCATTTGCAACGCTGTAATATCCGTTTCAGCAATTACATATCCAATCAGGGAAAAAATGTATCCGTGCGCAAGATCGTCAAGGCAATCGTCGCCGGGGAGCATGATCCTGCCGAGTTGTGCAAGAAAGTGCATGGACGTACGGTAAACAGACATGGGAAGCAGGTTATTACCGATTCATTGGATGGAGTAGTGCTTTCAGCCGACGCAGCAATGCTCAGACAATGTATGGAAGAATTGGAGTTTCTGGAAACTCAACAAAAGCAGTGTATTCATCATTTAGAAGATCTGGCAACGATTCGCTTCGCCGGAGAAATCTCGTTACTGCGTACCATACCGGGCATTGGACTGTTAAGTGCTATTTGTATTCTCTCGGAAATCGGAGCGGACATGTCTGTTTTTCGTACCGCCTCACAATTAATCGGCTGGGCAGGCTTGCGTCCCCGCAATGAGGAATCTGCCGGGAAAATAATGTCCCGCAAGACTTTACATGGCAACAGGTATCTCCGCATTATCCTCACTGAAGCGGCTTGGGCGGCAACGCATTCCAAAACAGGCTTTATGGGATACAAATATCGACAGCTTGTCGCCCGAAAGATGGCTTCGCAAAAAGCGCTGATGGCGATCGCCCGAAAAATGCTGGTGGTTATTTTCAATGTCTTATCAACGAAAAAACCATTTGACTTGACACGAAATATGCCTGCCATAAGGCAGAACGCATAATGCCTGTCTCTCAACAAAGAACAGGCCCGGTACTGTTTCAGCTCCTTACCTTTGTGGCGAATCTTATCCCGGCTTTGCAAAATGAGCAATAAACGGATATCGGTAATGAAAATGCGTATGAGCTAAGAAAGCTCGAAGAGGAAAGTATTTTAGTATTATTGCCAAGCTTGAGACGGTTATTTTATCGCCTCTTGTAGCTTATTTGCCTTATCTGTCCTCTATTTATACGAATATCGCATATTTTCTGCATGTTACATAGAATGACTTGGATATACTTTTGGGGGATTTTTAGAGGAAAGGTAATAAAAAAAAGTCGTAAGTTAAAAGAAATAGTTGGGAAAATGAAGTACGTAAATACCTTTGCCTGCAGGTATGGGAATACCTTGCTTGACAGGGAAGGATTACTCTTGGTTCATCGTACAGAAAGATATTATTTTATATGACCGGTTTAAAAAAGAGAAGCAAAGAAAAAAGCGCATAAACTTTTGTATATAAGTTTACACGCTTTGAGGAGAATATTTTTTACCGTTATTATTATTCAATCAACGCAATTCCGTTTTCGGTTGTATAATATTTTTGGAGACGGCTATAAATAATTCCATCGTTTGTCTTTGCCTTCACACAAATTTGAAGAATTTTCACTTTTCCCTCCCAGTTTGACTTGTCGCTAACTCTATGCCATTCTCACTTTCATCATCACGATAGGTTATAGAATTTTATTGTTAGGCGTAAAATGTTGATAGCTGAATGAAAAAATGTTTATCAATTCGACATTTATCAATATCTTTGTGCTGAATATGGCTTTACCGATAAACATACAAGATTTGATTCATGGTCATTCCGTTGAATGGGAACGACTTGAATTTAAGCAGGGCTGGAATCCCGAAGAAATTATTCATTCGATATGTGCCTTTGCCAACGATTTACATAATTGGGGCGGTGGTTACATTGTTGTGGGTATTGCGGAACAAAATGGTATGCCTGTTTTACCGCCGACAGGCTTACCACAAAATCAATTAGATTACATTCAGGGGGAACTCATCAAATTGGGCAACCAGATTCAACCGACTTATATTCCTATTGCATAACCCTATATTTTGGACGGGTAACCTATTTTGATTTTATGGTGTCCCGCTAGATAATCGTCCCTATACCGCCCCTTCGACATTAGGCAAAGGGGCACAGCGATTGTCATACGTAAGAGTTGGTTCAAGAAGTATTGTTGCACAAGGAGAAACCTTGCGACGACTTCAAGAACTCACAGCGCGTATTCCCTTTGACGACCGCATTAATCAGACAGCAACTATTCAGGATTATCCAAAGTATATTTTTATCCGAAGCGTATAATTTATCATTATTGATATATAGTTGATTATGCTGAATACTTGTTAGATTGACTTCTGATAATGATAAGCTGGAAGACATAAAAATTTTGTTTTTTGAAGACAGTTGATATACTTTTCATGATTGCGAAACAATATTTCGTGATCATGTATTATCTTTGATATCATCTTCAAAATCAAATTGCCATGAGAGAATATGCAAAGAAACCTGAAAGTCAATCTCACACACTTGACAGCAACCCCAAAGCATTCAGACAAGCACCTATTGATGTGATTCTTCGACGATATCAAGAACGGAATATACAGCGATATACAGCGAATGAAGAATTAATACAAGGTGAATTCGATACAGCACAGCAAGAGGAAATAGACGAAGGTGAACTTTTGCAGGGGAAATTTGAGTCTGTTTTTGCTGGTGAAAAAGAAACTTTACAACGAGAAGAAAAGTCGAATAATACAGGATTATCCGACAACCTTAAAACAGGTATTGAATATCTTTCGGGTTACAATATGGATGATATAAAGGTGCATTACAATTCGGATAAGCCTGCACAACTCCAAGCCTTAGCTTACGCACAAGGCACAGACATCCATATTGCTCCCGGACAGGAAAAACATCTTCCACACGAAGTTTGGCATGTGGTACAGCAAAAACAAGGGCGGGTACAACCCGTCATGCAATTGCAAGGGATGAATATTAATGATAACGACGAATTGGAGAGAGAAGCAGATATAATGGGTATGAAAGCTAGTTCTCAAAGCCCTAAGCCAGAAATTGACAATCAATCTGATCAAACACATACTCTATCTTTTAATACTGCCAATATTATACCGATACAGAAAATTACTATTAAAGGAGTTAATAATGGTAAAAAAATGAATAGTATTCAAGCGTTCCAAAAAGTGATGGAAAAAGATGTAAAAAAATGGTGTGCTGAGAATAACTTAGAATGGGAAATTGTAGAGCCTCGTTTTAAAAGCTATGGATCATCAGATTGTATTTTTGAGAACATAGACCACTTTTATAGGGCACTTAAATACGATATTCTTACAAAAAGCAATTTTTCTGCACAAGAGGAATGGACAACAGAATATGGATGGAAGAGAAGGGCTAGCGGCGACTATAAGGTCAAAGAAGAAGGTCCTGTATTTCTATACAGAACTATGGATATGGAAGAATATGACGCGTTGAAATCTGATGATCCAAAGATGACAGGACATGTAGGGGATTTTAAAGAGGCGTTGAACTATTTGTATAAAGATATAGGAAAACCAAAATGCTTGGTTGAATTTGAATTTAATGTAAATAGTATAAGAGAGCTGTTTAAACAGGCTGCATACCCAAAAGACCTTACGGGAGGTGTAAAGCTGGTTGTAGATGGATTAAAAAAAGAGGATAGTAGTTTTGTTCCTTCCAAAAAGGCTAATGCTGATCAAGGTTATGCGAGTAATGCTGTAGGACTGAAGTCCGAAAGGCATGGTGAATCTAAATTTAGCTTGGGCATTGGAAAAGGGGAAAAACCATCAAAAATATTTATGTCAAAAATAAGCAAAATGCGAAAGCTTGCTGAAGTGAAGGACAGTAAAGTAACATGGATTGAAGATTCAACAGAAGTAACAGATTCGACGGGTAGCACGACTGCTACTCCCCAAAATAGTAAGTCTTCCAATAGCCCCATTGCGTCACTAGCGACAGAATTACATACTTATTTAAACCAAGCGACAAAAATTGTACCTAATCCTCAAGTCGCAGAATCGACTCAAGACGATAAGAGGGTTATGGCAGATGAAAGTATTGCAACATCAAGCGATCCCTCAACAACACAAAGCCGAAAGGGTTATGCTGATGAAAGCAACTGGCAAATTCTCGATAATCCAGGAAGAGGAGATTGTTTGTTTTTTGCATTAAATGCATCAAATGATCAGACTGATGCAAATAGGCTCCGAGAAGAAGTAGTATTATACCAATCCGATAATAGCCTTATACAACAAGGACTTGTAGATAATCAGCTAGAAAGCATGTTGAGATTAAGTCCATATCAAGAATTAAGAAATCTCTCAGATATGGCGTCAGGAGTCGAAAACATACCAATTAGCGCTTATTTCAGATTAATGGCAAATCAAGGAACTTGGGGAGGGAGATCAGAAGTTGCAGCATTTACAGCCATGAGGGGAACTCGGGTTTATGTACTAGAATCTAGAGGCGTTGTTACAGAGTATATAAATGGACAAGGGAGGCCTGAAATTGAACAATTACCTGACAATGCATTTGATGATGGTATGATCGTACTTTTTAAAACCGTTGATCATTGGAAAAGAGTGCTTGGTAGAAAAACTTGTTCAGATTTAACATCAGGTTGATAGGCCATCCAACGCTATTTTAAAGAATAACTTATTATCAACGAGTAAATAATCTCTCATTCTTTAAAATAGCGTTGGATGGCAAAGAGGTTATTTCCCAAAACGGTCGAGAAGAATGAGAATTACAAACAGATGATGATGGAGAGCAGTATGAGCGTTTGAAAAAGAAGGTATATCCAGTCATTACCGCCAAACCCGACTGTGCAAAGGATGCGGCGGATGATTTTTTGGAAAAAGATGAAAGGGAATTTGATGTGTTTTTTTTCGATTTGCCGGGAACGGTCAATGCCCGTGGTATTTTCAAGTCCATCATGAACATGGATTATATTTTCACGCCGATTATTCCCGACCGGATGGCGATGCAAAGCAGCATGTCGTTTGTGACGGCGATTCAGGATTTCATGGCGGCGAACCCCAATGTGCCGCTTCGTGGCATTCACGTGTTTTGGAACAGGGTGAAAGAAAGCGCCAAGTTTGTTCCTTATCCGTTACCTTTCTTCATTCTACTTCAACTTAACTTACTGACAATAATATTCTTAAATAAAAAGTGCAAAGGTACGAAAAAATAGTAATTTGCACAACCTTGTATTTTTTTGTAGATTTGTTGCATTTTTAATTGAA
The DNA here is from genome assembly GCA_025999255.1 of Bacteroidia bacterium. Lineage (GTDB taxonomy): Bacteria > Bacteroidota > Bacteroidia > Bacteroidales > Azobacteroidaceae > BNXB01. The sequence goes on from BNXB01000041.1 coordinate 7,174, forward strand.
ATAATAATAAAATCATGGCAAAAATAACGAAGGAAGCAGCCTTGTTATATCATTCGCAAGGTAAGCCGGGAAAGATTGAAGTGGTTCCAACCAAACCTCATAGTACGCAGGCCGATTTGTCATTGGCTTACTCTCCGGGAGTAGCGGAGCCTTGTTTAGAGATAGAGAAAAATCCCGAAACGGCATACGATTATACGTCCAAAGGTAATTTGGTCGCTGTTATTTCTAATGGTACGGCGGTATTAGGCCTTGGTGATATAGGGACGCTTGCCGGAAAACCTGTAATGGAAGGTAAGGGCTTATTGTTTAAGATTTTTGCCGGAATTGATGTTTTTGATATTGAGGTGGATGAGAAAGATCCTGAGAAATTTATCCAGGCAGTGAAAGCGATTGCTCCTACATTCGGAGGAATCAACCTCGAAGATATCAAAGCGCCTGAATGTTTTGAAATAGAAACCCGTCTGAAAGCCGAACTGGATATACCCGTAATGCATGACGACCAGCATGGAACCGCTATTATTTCGTCCGCCGGTTTGATTAACTCCTTGGAATTGGCCGGAAAAAAAATAGAAGAGGCTAAAATTGTCGTGAATGGGGCGGGAGCGTCGGCAAATTCGTGTACAAAGTTATATATTGCACTGGGAGCGAAGAAGGAGAATATTGTAATGTGCGATAGTAAAGGGGTGATTTCCGTTCGTCGTACCGATTTGAATGAATCGAAGAAATTTTTTGCTACGGAACGTCATGTCAATACTCTGACCGAAGCGATTGTCGGTGCTGATGTTTTCCTCGGATTATCGGTCGCCGATGTCTTGACGGAAGAGATGGTACGTACCATGAACACTAATCCTATCGTATTTGCACTGGCGAATCCGAATCCGGAAATTTCGTATGAAAAGGCTAAAGCTTCCCGTGAGGATTTGATATTTGCCACCGGACGTTCCGATTACCCGAATCAAATCAACAACGTTCTGGGTTTCCCTTATATTTTTCGCGGGGCTTTGGATGTACGTGCCAAAACAATCAATGAAGAGATGAAATTGGCTGCGGTCAAGGCCATTGCTTCCCTGGCAAAAGAATCGGTACCGGATGTGGTTAATGCAGCTTATGGATTGAAGCGTTTATCATTTGGACGTGAATATCTGATTCCTAAACCCTTGGATCCGCGTTTGCTTACCTGGGTGTCTGTGGCTGTCGCTAAAGCGGCTATTGAATCGGGTGTTGCCAGAAAGATTATTTCCGACTGGGATGCTTATGCTTCACAATTGCGGGATTTGATGGGTTATGATAATAAATTGATTCGTCAGTTCACGGATATGGTTAAGCAACATCCTATGAAGCGGGTTGTTTTTGCCGAAGGAAGCCATGAAAATATGTTAAAAGCAGCTGTCGCAGCACGTGCTGAAGGAATTTGCCATCCGATTTTGTTGGGCAATGATGAACGTATCGAAAAGTTGGCTGCGGAATTGAAACTGGATTTGGAAGGAGTTGAAATCGTTAATTTACGCCATGACAGAGAAGAAGCCCGAAGAGAGCGTTATGCTTCAATTCTGGCGGAAAAACGAGCTCGTGAAGGAGCCACTTATGATGAGGCAAAAGACAAAATGTTCGAACGTAATTACTTCGGTATGATGATGGTAGAGACCGGAGATGCCGATGCATTTATTACCGGAGTATATACGAAATATTCGAATACAATCAAGGTTGCCAAAGAAGTAATAGGTATCCGTAACGGATATAAGAATTTTGCCGCCATGCATATTCTTACCGGGAAAAAAGGTACTCTCTTCCTGGCCGATACGTTGATAAACAGGCATCCTTCTACGGAAGTCCTGGTCGATGTGGCTAACCTGACAAAAGATGCGGTGCGCTTTTTTGCCTATGAACCGGTCATGGCGATGTTGTCTTATTCCAACTTCGGTTCGGATCAGGAAGGTAGTCCTGCCAGTGTGCATGAAGTGGTACGTGTTCTTCAGGAACAACATCCTGATTTGCCTATCGATGGTGAAATGCAGGCTAACTTTGCTATGGATAAAAATTTACGGGACATTAAATATCCATTCAGCCGTTTGAAAGGAAAAGATGTAAATACACTGATATTTCCAAATCTGAGTTCTGCAAACATTACTCAGAAGATGATTCAGGAAATGGGAATAGGAGAGATGATTGGGCCTATCCAGATAGGGTTGAACAAACCGATTCACTTTACCGATATTGAAAGTTCTGTCCGGGACATTGTGAACATCACTACAGTTGCTGTTATTGATGCCATTGTTCAGGAGCAGATTAATAAAGAAATAAATGACTGAACTCAAAGAATTTTTTAAAAACGACCGCTATGCAGCTCTTTCAGGAATAGAATTGTTGGAAGTCGAACCTGGGAAAGCTACAACGAGAATGTCTATCCGGGATGAACATCTCAATGCAGGGAATGTGGTACAGGGAGGCGCTATTTTTACGCTGGCTGATTTGGCTTTTGCCGCTGCTGTAAATGCATATGGCAATCTTGCGTTTTCAATTGAAACAAGTATCCGTTATTTTCAATCGGCGAAGTCTGGAATTTTGTATGCGGAAGCCCGGGTATTGTATCTACACAGGAAATTGGCTACTTGTGAAGTCACAGTAACGAATCAGGACAAAGAATTGATCGCTTTATTTACTGCAACGGCTTACAGGAAGGATGTTGTGAATCAGTAGAGACGTAGCGCTACGTCTCTATTCGGTAAAACCAATTCTAGGTTGTAATTGCCTAAGGGCGAACGTTATTTCGGAAATTTTTAATATACCAGGCTGAAAGGATTCCGTTTCCTGAATAATAATCGAAAAGTTCGAGTTCCCGGAGCATCGGTTGAAGAAGATCTTCGAAATAAAAAAAACTGCGAGGTACTTTATTTTTTTTCTTTAATTTGCTTAATATCGGGAACAAATACTTTAATCGTAATTTGAAGTATGCTTTTTTCTTTTGAGAGTAATTGAGAGATATTTCCTGTTCAAACAATATCCCGTTTTCGTCGAATAATTCCGCCAGGGTTTCATTATAAAAGTTCTTATATACCCTGAATTCAAAAGGAATTGATGCAAATAAATCCGTCAAGTCGTTGTCCCATAACGGGAGTAAATACTTATAACCGAAATAATTCCAGACTTTTGATGAATTAACTGTTTGTTTGGATTGTCGTTCCGTAATGTTCCAATGATCGTGCGATAAATGGGTAATCATTGTGTCTTCAGGTTCAATGCTTTGCGAGATAATCCTCAGTAATTCTTGTTTGTCTTTTGTATTTACAGGTATCAGGTTTCCATTTGTACGGATTATTTTTTTTGCCAGAATCTCAGGAGATCTAAAATACGACATATCCGGGAAAAGGTGACTACCACCTAATGTATCTCCGGAATGTCCGGGAATAAAAATGGTGTTTTCCGGAAGTTTTAGTTCTTCTTTAAGGTATCTTGCTGCAAAATATTCCTGTATGTATGGAAAGGAAACGGCATTTCCTGCAAAGTCGATATAATCATGGAATTGTTTTGAATGGGTATAATCTGTTTTTGTATAAGGATTATAATTGATAAATACCCATGGATAATTCAAGGTGTCGGCAACTTGTTTGGATATCTTTGCTTCGATATTGTTGGGGTCTCCGTAAGAGAAACAAAGTACATTTTTTTTATGATTCAGTTTGAGAAGTAAACCGATGATCCGGGAGTCAAAACCCCCGCTCAAAGGAAGGGCGACGGGATTGTCGCCAATCATTTGGGAAAGCCGTTCTCCTACGACAGATAATTTTTCGCGGAATAATTTTTTCCATTCCTGCCTGTCGGAAACGTTATATTTACAAGGATGAATTTTATAATAAAAATTAATTTTAATTTGTTGATTTTCGAAGATTAAATATTGAGATCCGAGAAGTTGGAAAACATCTTTGGTAAGTGTTTTGTTTCCGGCAACATATCCTAATTGGAGCATTGTATTTTTTGCTTCCTCATCTATATTTGCTTTGGATTCGGCAATAAAAAATTTATAATCGTCCGATATTTTGAGAATTCCATTTTTCAGTTGATAGAATAAGGGGGAATTACGGAGTCTGTCAACTGCAACCATGATTTTATTTTCTCTTAGAATAACGATAGAATATAATCCGTTCAATTCGTTGATACGATCGATAAAATCCGTTTCTTCCCGGATATTTCTGAAATACTCACACAATTTTTCCCCGTCAAGGACTTCTCCTGAACCACTTCTTCTGAAAATACTTTTACATTTATCGGATATTACTGTATTATTCTTCTTTTATTTTCTTTATATAGTTTATTTTT
>BNXB01000042.1 GCA_025999255.1 Bacteroidia bacterium
TCATATCGAAAGCATCTGATTGTGAGTCAATGCTTTAAAGGTACTAATTCCTGCGGTTTTTTCCAAATATTCCTAAACTTATTTTGCTGTTATTCAGCAATTTATCTGATTTTTGAACGAACTATTGCAATAAAAAACAGTTTGATTATTTTGTTACTATTTGTTTTTCAGATAAATAGTTATTCACAATTGCCCAAAGCGCCTCAAACGGCGTTGAGTCCTAATGCGGCCGGTCTGGGCTTGTATGGCGATATTCCGGTATCCCTTTATACCGGAACTCCGGATATCTCGATTCCATTGTATGAAATTAAGGTAAAAGATTTTATATTGCCTATCACCTTGAGTTACCATGCGGCAGGCGTCCAAGTCGATCAACGTTCGGGATGGACAGGTCTGAACTGGAACCTGTTTGCCGGAGGGGTTATTACAAGAACAGTCAATGACAGTCCGGATGAATATAATAATCCGAATTATTCCCAGGGAGGGAATAATGGCTTTTATTACAATTACAACGTTCTGAACACCACTTCCTGGAACCAGCGCAGCTATCTCCGGACGGTAGCTCAGGATATAGAGCAAAATCTTAAGGATACGTCTCCTGATGAATTTTCCTTTTCCTTTTCCGGTTATACCGGTAAGTTTTACCTGAACCATCACCGGAACTGGGAGGTGCAATGCGATAAACCCGTTGATATAGAATTTGATAATACATTCCTGCCTGTCCCGTTCGAGTCCGCAGGCACACGCGCAGGGAATTATGGTTATTCTCCCTGCTTTAGCGGATTTACAATTATAACGGAAGACGGCACGAAATACCAGTTCGGAAAAAACATCCATGCCATTGACTTTTCTATTGGTTTTTTTTCCCAGTATATTGATGACTGGATTGCCAGCGCTTGGTATCTTACGAAAATAACGTTACCATCAAAACACGAAATAAACTTCACATACGAGCGGAAATCATTTATCAACCAGATGTATATTGCCGTCCGGCATGATTTGGGTTCGGAGACGGAAACCGGCAGCAGCGGAATATTCAACCTGGATCCTACATGTTCTTCCTGGAGTTACTCGTCGATTGACAGGAGCTATGAAGGCAAGCTGATTTCTCCTGTTTACCTCAAGGAAATAGCAAGCGATAACGAACTGGTTACTTTTACAGCAACTGTCAGCAATGAATTGAAGTACAGCCAGGCAATTTACAATGAAAAATACTACGACTGGAATTTTTACGGGTATCCTGGAGGATATCCTTTCCTGCCTATTCTCAAATCCCAGGATTACGGGTACCCCGGTTGCCTCAACCAACTTGTATGGTACAAGCTCAGCAATATCACTGTACAGAATACCTCTCAGACTGAATCGCTGAAAACTATTGATTTCCAGTACAATAATTCTTCAACGGAACGCCTGTTCCTGAACAGTGTAAGCGAATCGGGTAAAAAGCCTTATGTTTTTTCCTATTTCAGCGCTGGGAGTCTTCCGGGATATCTGGCAAACAAATCAGACCATTGGGGGTATTATAATAATACGTATGCCGGTTTAAGTTATTCCAATTATTACGGCTACCGGAATCCAAACGCTTCGGTACTCCAATACGGGATTTTGAACAAAATTACTTATCCTACGGGAGGTTATACCGAATTTGAGTTCGAGCCGCATAATTACCGCAAGCAGTTGAATATCGAAAGATGGAATCCCTGTACGGAACTGTCATCCAATCAATTGGCCGGAGGTCTCAGGATTAAGCGGATTAAAAACAGCAGTACATCGCAAGGGCCTGCAGAAACCGTGAAAGAATATTATTATGTGTCTGATTTTTTGGAAAATCAGACGAACGCCTCCCAATCCAGCGGCGTTTTAGGAGGTCAGGTCAAATATTATTTTACGGACTATACGGTTTACGCGTTTAGCAACAACAATATCCGGAGGAGGATGAGCGTATTCTCTTCTATTTCCGTACTACCGTCATGTAAAAATACGAATGGGAGTCATATCGGATATACTGAAGTCATTGAGAAATGTCCCGACAATTCCTTTTCGAGATACCGGTTTACAAATTTTGACAACGGCTATCTCGATGAATCTGCGGACACTATCATCCAGCAGTCGCGCACTTCGTACGAGCATTATGCATCCAAGGCATTTGAAAGGGGGAAATTGTTGTTGAAGGAAGATTATAATAACAGTGGAGGAAAAGTGAGAAGCATGGAGATTGTTTATGAAAAAGACAATATTTCCAATAATTATGTCCGGGCGATGGATGCATTATATGAAAATGTGTGCCCTGCTACAGCTGTAAGTTATGACGAAGGAACATCATATAAGATTTATACTTACCTGTTACGTCCGGAGTCGGAAACGGAAATACTTTACGATCCGGCGTCCGGATCCTCCCGTCAATCCGTAACAACAGGCTACGTTTATACCGGCAGGAAATTAATTCGTTCGGTTTCCCGTACTAACAGCGACGGCACTGTTCACAGAACGGTAAACAGATATCCGTTCGATTTTCCGAATGGTTCAGCTTTTTACCAGTTAGCAAGCATGCATGTTTTCTCTCCGGTTGTAGAAAAAACTCAATTCATCAACTCGTCCGTTATACGGATCGATTATACGAATTACGGTACAAATACCAACGGAGCGTATTTTCCAAGTTCATTTTCCGTTAAGACAGGCGATAATGCCTTGGAAACCAGATTAATCCATTATAACCATGATATTTACGGTAATCCTTTATTTACGGAAAAGGACGGGCAGGAAAAAACCGTATATATCTGGGGATATTCCGGACAATACCTGATTGGAGAAATAAAAAACCTGGACTATTCGTCAATTCCGTCCAATATGAATCTGAATACAATATCGTTGCGTGCAGAGCCTCTCGCATCCGATTGGGCAGATATCAATAACCTGAGAACATTATTTCCTTACGCACAAGTAAGCGTTTTTAAGTATAAGCCGACGGTTGGAGTAATTGAATCAACTGATCCTCGGGGAGTAATAACAAGCTATGAGTATGATGCTTTTAGCCGTTTGACAAAACTTACGACAACTTTACATGCCGGTTGAAAAACAAATATCCCGTAGTGACGAGAGAAGATATTCGCTTATGCTGTTTATTGATTTTAGGACGGAGCAATCCTGATATTGCTTTGGTACTGAATAAAAGCATAAAATCCGTTCATACCCAAAAATACCGTTTGAAAACAAAGAAAATGAAATGTTCCGTCGATTTCAATCAATTCCTGACGGATTTTTGCGGGGAATAATTTTCATACAGGATCGACATCATATTGTACGATCACTTGTTTATACTGTACATTCGATACCATCCGGGAACGAACATTTTCCAATATTTCGTGAAGGGTATTGAGCGAAGCCGAAATTTCTATTTTCAGTAAGATTTTTTGTATATGAAATGATTGTATCCGGCTTACCGGAGGTTTATCCGGCCCCATCACCCGGTCGCCAAGCGCTTCGCGAAGAGAATGGGCGTATTCGGAGGCCATTGTTTTCAGCAGTTCTTCGTTTTTATGTTTCAGATTGATGTTAATAAGCCTGTAAAATGGCGGATAATGAAACAATTGCCGTTCCTCGATTTGTATTTTATACATACCGGTGTAGTTGTGGTCGATTACCATTTGGATAAGCGGATGTTCCGGATGGGAGGTTTGTAATACGACTTCACCTTGTTTTTTACGGCGTCCGGCTCGTCCGGCTACCTGCGACATGAGTTGATACGCCCGTTCATAAGCCCTGAAATCAGGAAAATTCATCAGGGAATCGGCATTGAGGATACCGACAAGGCTTACTTTTTCAAAATCAAGTCCTTTTGAAATCATTTGTGTTCCGATTAAGATCTGGGTTTTTCCGCACTCGAACCGGGATATAATTTCTTCGAACGATTTTTTATTTTTGGTGGTATCGGCATCCATCCGGTCGATTTTAGTATAAGGAAAGAGTTGAAGAATTTCTTCTTCTACTTTCTCGGTACCAAATCCCTGAGGTTTTAAATCCTTATTTCCACATTCAGGACATTCGGGCGGAATAGAATAGGTACTACCGCAATAATGGCAGACAAGCTGGTGGAACCGTTTATGGTAAGTGAGGCTTACATCACAAAACCGGCATTTGGGAGTCCAGTCGCATATTTTGCAGACCACCATAGGAGCAAAACCCCGACGATTTTGAAAAAGCAGGATTTGTTCACCGTTATCTAACGTTTGTTGCATTTTCTCAATCAGTATCGGTGAAAAAAGGGATTTCATCCGTTTTTTTCTCCGGAGTTCCTTTACATTGACCGGAGTGATAAGAGGCAACTCCGTATTTTCAAACCGTCTATTCAATCCGGCATAACCATATTTCCCAATTTGCGCATTAAAATAAGATTCTATGGATGGAGTTGCACTTCCCAGGATAACTTTTGCAGAGTGCATTGTTGCCAGTACAATGGCAGCGTTTCGTGCATGATAACGGGGGGCAGGATCTTGTTGTTTGTAACTCGGTTCATGCTCTTCGTCCACAATAATTAAACCCAGATCCCTGAAAGGAAGGAAAATGGAAGACCGTACACCCAGAATGACCTGGTAACCTTCATCATTCAGCAGATTGTTCCAGATTTCTACCCGTTCGTTATCGTTAATTTTTGAATGATAAACGCCTAATTTATCTCCGAAAAAACGTTTCAAACGGCCTGTAATTTGCGCCGTCAAAGCAATTTCCGGAAGCAAAATGAGCGCCTGCCTGTTGAGTTTCAGCGTTTCGGAGATCAAATGCGTATAGATTTCCGTTTTTCCGGCCGAAGTGACTCCGTGAAGCAGGCAAACATCCTTTTCCCTGAAACTCTGGATAATATGGGTATAAGTTTCCTGCTGGAGCGAATTGAGTTTATTCAACGGCAGAATTTCGTGTTTGTAAGTTTCCAGCCGGCTGATCTCTTTTTCATAAGTTTCGAAAATATTTTTTTCGATGAGACCGGAAAGAATAGTATCGTTTGAACCGCTTTTATATAATAATTCCTTTTTGGAAATCTCGTTTTTACTTTTCCCGGCATCTTTTTTTTGTTCAAATCCGGAATCAGAGGCCGGCATTTTTGAATATTCAATAAATGCCAACAGGAGCTGTTCTTGTTTTACTGCACGTTTGACTGATTCAAAAGCTTCAAGCAGTTTTTCTTTGTCGTTGTATTTCGGAGTAAACCGGACAAATATTTCTTTTTTCCGTTTGTAATTTGAAGCGCTTTCAGTCCTGAATCCGGAGGGTAAGACCGCTTTATAAACTTCGCCCAGTTTACACAGATAATATTGTGAAAGCCATTCCCAGAATCGTAATTGAGGTCTTCTCAATACGGGTTTAGCGCTTTCGACAGCCAGGATGGGTTTGATTTCGAATAATGAATTGGGTTTTATCTGGTGGATGTAAGTAACAATACCCGAATAGTGTTTGTTTTTACCGAATTCGACGAGTACCATGATACCGGGCACCACCTGTTTTTCCATTTCCCGGGGGATGGAATAGGTGTATGTATCGGCTAGAGGTACGGGTAAAACAACTTCGACAAACATCAGAAAAAATAAGTGGCTATGACAGACCAGGTCTTCGTTTTTACATCATAATATTTTGAACTGTAATCATCGGTAAGAGCAAGTTGATGATTTGCTCCGACTTGAAGATGACGGAATACTTCAAATCCAAAGCCAAAATTCAATCCGGCTCCAAAGGTTTTATATTTGATCTGTTCGGGGATTTTTGTAATTGAAAAATGATCACCCGATATTCTGAAACTGGCATAAGGCCCGGCTGTCCCATATATTCCGAGGAAATTTCCCAAGCCTATTTTATATTTCAGATTCAGAGGGACATCGATTGATTTGGTTTGAAAAGTTTTCCGGTCGAGTTTAAATCCTTGTTGTGAATATAAAACGGCCATATCCAAACCAAAACCGGTAATAGATGAAAATTCCATAATAGGTCCGGCCTGGAATCCTGTGAAATTACCGGAATTCAGAGCTTTCCAACTAAATGAAGCCTCCGACAGATTCACTCCTGTCCTGATTCCCCAACGGATAGAATGAGCCGGTAGGATTACCAGAAAACACAAACATACAGTGATCGGAATGCTCTTATTCATAATTATGTGACTTACTTTAATTTCAACGAAGCATTTTGATACTTATTTTGTATTCAGACCGTATTTCTTACAGAAGTATTCCAAGAAATCGTTATCCAATTCCATTTGAAAGATATAATCCGTATTATTCGTACGAATGGTAAACCCAGCTTCCAGGTGAGTTGTTTTCCTTCTCCAACGTTCATTTTCGGAAGCCATTACATGGCTCTTTTGAAGAAAAACAAGTTGCTTGGCCTGGTCGAAATTGTCGAACATCCATAGAACGGTTTTATCTGATAGAACGCGCCTCCACGAATCGTCGGCAATCATATCGATTCTTGAATAAACACTATGTTGCAGGCAATCCTGGAAAAATTCTGCTGATTCCGGAGCTTTATAAATGTTATCCTGGTTATTATTCATTGTGAAAATTTATTAGATATTTTATTTTGAGGGTGTATATATCGTTTTTACACAACTTTTTTCGGGTTTTTATTGATAAAATCTTTCCAGCTTTTGTAATTATCTTCTTTGACAGGATTATTACTTTGAAAGAAATGGCAAAGGGCGGCAGCCAATCCATCGGTAGCATCCAACTGAGGTAGCATTTGATCGTCCGGAATTTTCAGATAACGTTGTAACATAGCAGCAACTTGTTCTTTAGATGCACGTCCGTTTCCGGTTATTGACATTTTTATTTTCAAAGGAGCATATTCAAAAATCGGGATGTCGCGCGACAGGGCGGCAGCCATGGCGACACCCTGAGCACGTCCGAGCTTGAGCATACTCTGGACGTTTTTTCCGAAGAAAGGAGCTTCAATAGCCAATTCATCTGGCAGATACTCTTCGATCAGGCTGATCACACGTTCGAAAATTCTCCTCAAACGCAGGTAATGATCATCATATTTTTCCAAGACAAGGACTCCCATAGTCATGATCGATGGCTTATTGTCGATTACTTTCAACAATCCATAGCCCATTATATTAGTTCCTGGGTCGATTCCCAGTATTATTTTTTCTTTTATCATTTTTAAAATCCAAAAAAATTCTTATCTTTGCAGAGCTCTCATGGGGCATTAGCTCATCTGGCTAGAGCGTTAGACTGGCAGTCTAAAGGTGATCGGTTCGAGTCCGATATGCTCCACGAAGATAACACACCAATAACACATCTTTATTTTGTGTTTTGGTGTGTTTTTATTTTGCAAATTTACTTATTATTTAAATTGGATTATCGTAAAGAGGTGGAAAATTTGTAATTTTATCTTTGCATAAAAAAGTGTTAAATTATACATCAGGGTGGTTATTTAAAAAGTTGCTGACATACTGTTGTCAAACCGGTGTAATACCTTTGCTTCGTATTTAAACTAAAAATATCAGAATATGAAAATTAAATCTTATTTATCATTTAATGGCAATGCTGAAAAAGCGCTGAATTTTTATGCCGGTGTGTTTAATGGAACTGTCGGAGAGATCTATCGTTATGGAAATTATGAGGATATTACTGTCGGTGATAATTACAAAGACAAGATAATCCACTCCGATCTTCATTTTAATGGCTGTATCATCAGTATGGCAGATACTATGCCGGGCACAAAAGCTGATTTTGGTTCTCTGGGGCATACAATTACCGTATTTTGTGATACAGAACAACAGCTTAAAGAGATATATGGAAAATTATCTGAAGGTGGACAAATAAAATGCGAACTTTGTCAACCATGCTATGCTAAACTATATGCCGAAATTGAAGATAAATTTGGCGTACTTTGGGCATTGATTATAGAATAACAGAGTGAATAAAGACTTGAACCGACTCGACCGCATATCAGCATTACTGGTGCAGTTACAATCCCGTCCGGTTGTAAAATCTTCTGAAATGGCAGAACGTTTCGGGGTAAGCCTGCGTACCATTTATCGTGATATGCGTACCCTGTCGGAAGCCAGGGTGCCTATATGCGGTAATTCTGGAGTCGGTTACTCTTTAGTTGAAGGTTACAGGTTACCTTCACTCATGTTCACCAAAGAAGAAGCGATGGCTTTCCTTACTGCCGAAAAGATTATCGAGCAGCTTACCGACGCCCAGAACAGTAACTATTTTCGTCAGGGGATGGATAAAATTCGTGCCGCATTGCGAGCTGTCGATAAGAAATATCTCCACGATATGGACGATACTATTGCGGTGTATAAAAGCCGGAATACACGTGAAAGTTTGCCTAATATACTGCAAATGATATTAAGCAGTATAAACGATAAGTTGATTGTAGAAATTGACTATACCAATGGCGATGAAAATAAGAGTAAGAGAGCATTGGAAGCAGTCGGTATCACTTATTCGCATCCACGTTGGTATCTTTCGGCTTGGTGTCACTTGCGGGAAGAGTACCGGATGTTCAGGATCGATCGCATCAGCAATATAAAAACAACGGCCGATAAACATACCAAAAATCATCCGCCGTTGGAGTCGCTTCTTGGATGTGATGATCCTCAATGCCTTACAGAAGTTGTTCTACATACAAGCAAAGAGGTGTCCAGACACTATGCTGATAAGTGTTATTTTATGGGATTGACCGAAGAAAAAGAGCTTGAGAATGGACTTATAAAGCAAACATATATGGCATATTCTCTCGAACCGTTAGCGCGGTGGGTACTTGCAAATGCCGATACAACATCGGTAATAAGTCCTGCTACGGAAATAAAAGATATTATCAAACAAATAATTAAAAAAATAGATTTATGAAACAAGTCATGAAACAAGCTTCACCAAAAAATTATGACAATGATGAAGATGGCGAGTTCCATACGACCATTAAAAAACAAATTATTGACGTATGAAAATTTTAAGTATAGAGATTAAAAATCTCGAACCAATCAACACAATTGCAATTTCACATACGGGTGATTATTCGGGTATCGGAGGTGTATTTGAAAAACTTGCCGCGTGGGCAGGAGCAAACAACCTTTGGACTGCTACTCCCAGGATGGCAGGTGTTTATCATGACGATCCCATGCATACTCCAGTTGAAAAATTACGTTCGGAGGCTTGTCTGGAAAATATTTCAGGTATTGAGCCGGGTGAAGGCATGCAACGCTATACTATAACGGGAGGTAAATATTTCGTAATGCAGGTAGAAGTTACAATGTCAGAATATAGTAAGGCATGGAAAAATGCATATGTGGCCTTTAATGAGAAGAGACATGAGTACGATCTACGAGATCACTATGAGTTATATGTGAGTTGTGCCGGCGATACACAAAATCCCGACGCTCCTTGGATAGTAGAATTATGTATTCCTGTAAAATAATATCAATTTTTGAAGTGTCAAAGATTAAAGAAATCGGAGCATTGGTGATAAAGAACACCGGCAATATCTACTATTGCCAATGAAAACGCCAACAACCTGAATGAATCCTAAAACCGGCCGGGTAAAGGAAACAAAGAAGTTCCCGGAATATCCCGAATTTAACGCCCGTTTGCAGGATATTGAAAGTAAAGCATTAAATGTATTGCGCAATCTGCAAAATGATGGGATAGTTCCTCCAAACTGAAAGATTAACCGGAATTAAAAGACAAACATTTAGTCTGTGGATAAAAGACGGACTAATGAAATATGATAAAACACATCAAAATTTTGATTTAAGAGAATACGTTATACCAAAACACCAAGCGGTAAGCGTTGAAGCTCAAATACAAGCAGAATAAAAACCCCTCTGCGTTTGAGGGGTTGGCCTTAGGTTCATAAACTAAGAGGGCGTTAATATTACATTGCAGGGGTTATATTGATTGTAAGTCCCAGTGCATTGATAACACGATAGTAAGTAGCGACACTCGGAACTATCAATCCTTTTTCAATACGGGAAATATAGGACTTATCAACTCCGATTCTTTTGGCGAGTTCTCCCTGTGTTATCCGGGCATTCTTACGGGCATCATGTAATATTTGAGCCGTATAAAAAGTGTAGGCCTCTTCGTCGAATTTGGCACGTTTCGGCGTTCCTGGTTCTCCATACTGAGAATTAAGAACATCGCTGTAATTTCTGATTTTATGGTCGTTTGTCTGCATAATAAGCTTCCTTTATCTTTAATGCCTTTTCTATTTCAGAGACAGGCGTTTTTTGTGATTTCTTTTGGAATCCATTGAATAGTACAACGATTTGCCCCTTATCGAAAATAAAAAATACACGGTAAATATTGCTGTCATATTTCATTCGGAGTTCGTACAATTCATCCCTTATGTATTTGATGAATTTTGTAGGAACCTTGTCATTTGTTTCAAGCAACGAGATGATATAGTTTAACTTCAACAATTCTTTGGTTGTCAATGCTGCAATGAACCTCTCGAAGTAACCGCCGTATGTTGTTATTATTCTTTTCACGAAACAAATGTACATGATAAAAATGATTTTTCCACACAGACGCATAAAAATGTATCTCAATAGCACTATCAAAGAGAATATCAAGTCCCAGGAATTCATATCTTTCGGATTAAATAACCAATTAAAAAGAAAGGAGATGAAAACATGTGGACTTGATGTGCACAAAGATAGTGTATTTTGTGCGATTCATGATGGAAAAACGACAACGGAAGTCAAGAGTTATCCGACATTAACGAACACTCTCAGGGAGATGGGCGAGTATCTAATGGTCGAGGGAGTAGAAAAGATAGCGATGGAGAGTACGGGTATTTATTGGATACCGGTTTGGAACATACTGGAGTCAATGAGTTTTGAATTGATACTGGTAAATCCCTATCTAATCAAACAGATGCCCGGTCGCAAGAGCGATGTGAAAGACGCCCAGTGGATAGCGACCCTGCTTAACAAGGGGCTGCTTCGCGGTAGCCTGGTACCCAATGAAACGATCCGTGAATTGCGGTGCTACAGCCGCAAGTATGTAAAGCTTCAGGGTCGGATCACCTCCCTGCTTCAGGAGATGGAACGGACGCTGGAGATGTGTAATATCCGCATAACCAGTTTTGTGAGTAACATTTCGGGCAAAAGCATATCCAAGGTGATAAACGCTGTTATTGAGGGTGAGACCTCTGCGGTAAAGCTGGAGGAACTGGT
>BNXB01000043.1 GCA_025999255.1 Bacteroidia bacterium
GGAGGCCACACAAAACTACATAGAGTAAGAATTAACCCTATATTCAGGGCATTCAATTGTGAAGCAGGTTTTTGGTACGAATCAAACAGGCAAACCAAACAAATCATAACGCCAAATGCAGCAATACTTCCCTGCCAAGCTGTATAAAACAAGGGAGTTCCTCCTGTCATCAACAGATAAAATAATGTAGGGAGCATTGTCCGGCTACGGATAATCGTAAATGTATAATTTACCTGCAAAAGCACTAAAGATATAGAAATCTGCAACAAAAAGGCTGTCCAAAAAGCAGGATCACTCCAGTCCGGTTGGGACAGTAATCTCATAATAAACACCAGAATGATGAATATTATAACTATAAACCGACCGGAAACCAACGAGTTATGTATCTGCCTCAAATTCATAAAATCAAAGCCCTCCCATTTTTTTCATTCTTTCATTCCTTCATTTCTTTCATTTAAATCAAAGCCAATATCCGAACGAAAATATTTTCCTTCAAAATCTATCGTTTGTGCATTTTTAAATGAGATTTTCAGGGCTTCCTCCTTCGTTTTTCCATAAGAACTGACTGCAATTACACGGCCTCCATTGGTTAGTACCTGTCTGTTTTCGATCTTGGTACCTGCATGAAAAACAATACTATCCCGGACTTTATCCAGTCCGCCGATTACTTTTCCTTTCTCATAATCGCCCGGATAGCCCCCGGATACGAGCATGACAGTTGTAGCAAAACGTTCATCTGTAATCAGATTTTTATTACCTAAATTACCTTTAGCGATTCCATCCAATAAATCCACCAGATCCGACTTGATTCTCAACATCACGACCTCCGTTTCCGGATCTCCCATCCGGCAATTATATTCAATCACCAACGGTTCTCCATTCACATTGATCAAACCTATAAAAATAAATCCTTTGTAATCGATATTTTCGGATTTCAATCCCTCGATTGTAGGAATCACAATACGTTCTTCCACTTTTTTCATGAATACATCATCGGCAAACGAAACCGGAGAAACGGCTCCCATACCTCCGGTATTCAAACCGGTATCCCCTACTCCAATCCGTTTGTAATCTTTCGCTTCCGGAAGAATTTTATAGGATTTCCCATCGGTCATTACAAAAACAGAACATTCAATACCGGAAAGAAACTCTTCAATAACAACTGTACTCCCGGCATTTCCGAAACTTCCGTTCAGCATATTACCAAGTTCTTTTTCAGCCTCAGCCAAATCATTGATTATCAAAACTCCTTTCCCAGCCGCAAGGCCATCAGCCTTAAGCACATATGGAGCTTTCATTGATTGCAGGAAAATAATACCTTCCTGAAAATTCGATTTTGTAACACTAAAATACCTGGCTGTTGGAATATGATGCCTGCCCATAAATGCTTTGGCAAAATCTTTACTGCCTTCCATCTGCGCTCCGGCCTTCGACGGACCGATTACAGGAATATGCGACGTTTCGGAGTCGGTTTTAAAAAAATCGTACACCCCGTTTACCAACGGGTCTTCGGGGCCAACCACAATCATATCCACCTTATTTTCCAATACAAATGCTTTTTGCGCCGGAAAATCATTTACCGGAATATCAACATTTGTTCCAACTCCTACTGTCCCGGCATTTCCCGGAGCAATAAAAAGTTTTTCCACTTTGGGGCTTTGCGCTATTTTCCAAGCCAAAGCATGTTCACGGCCTCCTGAGCCTAAGAGTAATATATTCATTTTAAATTTTTAAATTTTTAAGTTACAAGTTCATTTTGTGCATAAGCCAGGTTAAAACCTATAACCTAAAACTCATTTCAAATAATCATCAAAATACCGGGTAATCTTTTCGTACAAATGTACCCGGTCGGGACCGGCCATATTATGTCCATGCCCCGGATACACAAAATAATCGGGATAAGTCCGGGCTGTGATACAAGCTTTCAGAAACGCCAGGCTGTTTTGCCAGACAACCGTAGGATCTTCATCACCATGAATCAACAATAAATGTCCTTTCAGATTACCTGCCAGGTTAAGCAGGGAAACATTTTCATAACCCTGTTTATTTTCCTGCGGAGTATCCATATATCGTTCGCCATACATCACTTCATAATATTTCCAATCAATTACAGGTCCTCCGGCCACAGCCGCTTTGAATGTTTCCGGATGCCGTAATATCATATTCGTCGCCATAAAGCCGCCGTAACTCCAGCCATGTACCCCGATTCTTTCCGAATCGACATACGGCAGGGATTTGAGAAATGCAATCCCCTCCATCTGATCCGACGTTTCATTGACTCCCAGATTGCGGTGAATTACATTTTCGAAGGCCAATCCCCGATTCGCTGTCCCCCGGTTATCCATAGAGAAAACGACATAACCTTTCTGAGCCATGTATATATCCCAACCTCTCATACCTGCCAGCCAATTATTTTTAATCATTTGACTATGAGGCCCACCGTAAACATAAATTACCACGGGATATTTACGTGAAGGGTCGAAATTCACAGGTCTCACCAACCTATAATACAAATCGGATACCCCATCCGCAGCTTTAACCGATCCTAGCGAAACCACAGGTAATTGGTAACCGGCATACGGGTCGGAAGCCTTTTGCAATACCACAGACTTTTTATTACTTGTCCGGATCAAAACCTGATTCAAAGGGGTCTCTTTATTTGAATACCGGTCTAACAGGTAATTTCCGGAAGGACTCAATGATGCCGAATGTACACCGGATTCATATGTTAACTGCGTTTTTTCCCCTGTTTCAATGTTTATTTTGTAAACCTGAGTTTCAAGCGGATTCAATTCATTGGACATAACGAAAACAAACTGTTCCTTTTCATCCAATCCAATCAGTTGTAAAATATCGGTTTTACCTGATGTTATCTTCCTGATTAAAGCCCCATCCGTACGATAAAGATATAATTGATTGTATCCGTCACGTTTACTTTGCCAGATAAACTGTTCCGGATTCCGTTTTAAGAAAAGCATGGGATTAGCCGGTTCCACATACTTCCCATCCGTTTCTATGAACAAGGTACGTTCCATTACTCCTGTCTGCACATTATAGCAGTTTACGGTACAGGTATCCTGTTTTCTGTTTAATTCCGCAATATATAAAGATTTTTCGTCGGGACTCCAGGACAGGTTTGTAAAATAACGGTCTTTCGGCTCTCCTGTTTTCAGGAAAACAGTACGCCGGCTACTCAAATTGTGTACGCCCACGGTTACTTCATGACTTGTCATACCGGCCATCGGATATTTGATAGATTTCAGTTCCGCTTCACGTGTAGAAATATCCACAAGAGGATAATCGCCTACCATACTTTCATCCATACGATAAAATGCAAGGTAATTTCCACCGGGCGACCAGAACGTACCCTTATTGATCCCAAATTCGTTACGGTGTACAGCCTGTCCATTGACAATATTTTTATCCTGATCCTTAGCCACTTCCCAAGGCAGACCTTCATCCGAAATATAAAGATTATTATCTACTGTATATGCAACTCTCAGATTTTCAATACAAAAATCCATATTTTTCCAGTCTTTCTCCTGCTTGATTTGCTTTACTATCTGTTTGTTACGGATATCGAATAAAACGTATTTCATCGTGCTCTTATCAGCCGGAAGAATAATCGCAATTTCACGATCGCCCATTTTTTTGAAAGATATCTGGTTGATATTGGCTTTATCGTCCGGTAAAAATTCCTGTAATTCTTTATTCGTAATCAACACCGTTTTTTTTGCAGGAGATTTAGGATCCATCAAATACAGGGTATCTCTGTTGGACATGGTTATCCGTTCTCCGTACCACCGGGTCTGAAAAGGTAAACGAGGAATAAATTTTGCATAATTTTTTCCACCCGGAAGCAAATCTTCCAGAGTCAGTTCCTGGGAAAAAAGATTCACATTTACAGACATCAACAAGATAACCGACAGATAAAACAATCGCTTCAGATTTCTCATAATTCAGTGATTTTTTTCAATTCCAACCGGTGTTCTCCCGTTTCATTTTTAGAATCTTTCCGTTTTCCGCTGAACATATCATATTTACGAAACTCACAATCCAGAGAACCATTGACCAACTTCTCTTTTGCTGAAGGTTTGAGTCCGATTTTATCAAAACCATCCTTATTCGAAGACAAAATCCAAGCCGTATATCCGATAAAAACATGTTTGAGACGCTCTCCAATCATACCGTACAGAGCCATCAGGTCGCGGGGATTCAACCGTTCTCCATATGGAGGGTTGGTCACCAGAATACCGGGAGATTGCGGCGCTTCCTCATATTTCTGAAACGGTTTAACGTCCAATTCAATATACTTGGAGAGTCCGGCATTTTTAACGTTACGGGTCGCAATGGCAATTGCTTTACCGGAAATATCCGAACCGTACACCTTGTATTCAAATTCACACTCTCCACTATCATCAGAACTTATTTCCCTGAATAATTCTTCGTCAAAATCATCCCATTCTTCGAAAGCATATTTTTCCCTGTATATTCCGGGGGGAATATTACGTGCTATAAGCGCCGCTTCAATAAGTAAAGTCCCGGAACCACACATCGGATCCACGAAATTGGAATCGCCCGTCCAGCCTGTTTTCAGTATCATTCCGGCAGCAAGGACTTCGTTCAGAGGAGCTTCTGTTTCCTCAATCCGGTATCCCCGTTTATGAAGAGATTCTCCCGAACTATCGATCGACACGGTGCAATCCCTATGGGAAATATGGATATGAAATTGGAAATCGGGATTATTGATCCTTACGGAAGGACGTTCAACCTCTCTCTCTGTAAAATAATCCACTATTGCATCTTTCGTCCGGTATGCAACAAATTTGGAATGGGTAAATACCTCGGAATGTACCACAGCATCGACAGCAAATGTTTTTTTACCATCCAAATACTGTTCCCAAGGTATTTCTTTTACTTTTTCATAAACTTCATCCGAACTTTTCGCAGAGAAAGTAGCAATGGTTTTTAAAATCCGAAGAGCCGTACGACAATGAAAATTCGCTTTATACATTAAACTTTTATCTCCTTCAAAAGCGACCATTCTTCTTCCGATCTGCAGATTGTCAGCCCCTAAGGCTATTAATTCAGAAGCCAGGACATGTTCGAGTCCATACAAGGTTTTCGCCACCATTTGAAAAGTTTTCTTCATTACATCTTTTTATTTATACGCTTTTATTTAAGAGAAGCGCCTAATTCTTTACAAAATATCCGGTCTATTTCTATCATCCAGATTTTCACGTTGATAACCGCCGGATCCGAATATTTGAATTCCTTATTGGAATAATGGGACATAATAATATTCAGAGCATCGACCTTTTTTTCAAAATCATCCACAAAACTCACATTACCATAGGCAATTACACTTCTGGCTTTCATCCCGTAACTACAAGCCACTTGCGGATGTTGAAAAGCCAGCTTATGTCCATTGCTGAAAGTAATGCAAACACGGTTATTTTTTTCAAGCAAACGGATACTACGTCCATCCTGAGCGGAATGGAGATAAATCACATTATCTTTAAATCCGAAATTCATAGGAATAACATAAGGTTCATCGCCATCGACCATTCCGACATAACAAACCTCACAACCGGTTATTACCTGTTCAATTTCTTCACGATTTTCAATAAATATTGTTTTCATGGTAACGGCAAATGTTCATAAGATCACATTATTGTATTTTTGTTCCTTTTCCTGTGTGGATTTCCGATGCATGTGAAATGATAACCTCTTTCACTCCGGCACGGATAGCCTCAAATGCATTTTCAAGTTTAGGAATCATTCCTCCATTAATAATTCCTTGAGAGACATATTGTTCAAATAACCGGATATTTATTTCCGGAATGACGCTATCATCATTGTTTTCATCCGAAAGGACCCCTTTCTTTTCAAAACAATAAATCAACCGGACATCAAAATACCGGGCAAAAGCTTTAGCTACCTCTCCCGCTATCGTATCCGCATTTGTATTCAGTATATTTCCTTTCCCATCGTGGGTCAAAGGAGCCAGGACAGGGACGACTCCCTTACGGATCAATTCGGACGGGAGTCCGGCATTCACTTGTTTGACGTCTCCCACATAACCGTAATCAATGGTTCTTACCGGACGTTTATCCGCCAATATGATATTTAGATCGGCTCCGGTCAGTCCTATGGCATTCAATCCTAACGATTGAAGCCCGGCGACAATATTTTTGTTTACCAAACCTCCATATACCATTGTAACTATTTTCAGAGTTTCAGCATCTGTGATACGACGTCCGTCCACCATCTTACTTTCTATCCCCAACCGTTCGGCGATACGTGTTGCGGAACGTCCGCCTCCATGTACCAATATTTTGTGACCTTTTATTGCGGAAAAATCCTTTAACAATTGTTTTAACGATTCTTCTTCTTCAACAATTTTTCCTCCTACTTTGACGATTGTCAACTGTTCCATTCAAGTTTAAAGAAATGATTAGGCTACAAATTTAGTCAATTTTTAATGATTATCCACAATATTACCACTAAATTGAGAGATTTTGGCAAGCTGTTTAGCTGGAAGTCGGGCTGAAAGCCTGAAATATCCCAACCCAACGGCAACGCCTTGGACAATACACCAATATCGCATTTTTATACACGAACAATAATGATAGAGGTGTTGAGAACAGACTTCAAAGAGGATAATTCGGACTTAGTAAAATGGTTTTATTCACTATCTGCAATTTTCCATCTTTCACATAAGGCTCTCCCCTCTCACTCAGATGACTTACCATCCGTTTTCTCCAGGAGTCTGATATTTTGGAATAATCTTTATTACGAATTAAGTTTTTAAGTTCATGCGGATCTTTTTCCAAATCGAATAATTGTTCCTCTCCCGTGTGAAAAAACCAGATATATTTTATTTTCCCATCGGTCAAAGCAGCCCAATAGTTATCTTTTTCATAACAGGTTGCATGTTCCAAATCAATATAAGGTCGCCAGGAAACCTGTTTATTATTCAAAAGCCTGATTACAGACATTCCGTCCATACCCCCGGGCTGAGGAATCCCGGCCGCATCCAGGAATGAAGGAAGTACATCCCGGATTTCAACAACCTGTTCCAGAGCTTGTCCTCTTTGCAACACGGTTTTTGTGTCTTTCGGAGGTTTTACTATAAACGGGATATGAGCAGAACCCTCATAAGCATATGTTTTCCTCCAATGGTGATGATCGCCGAGCATATCGCCATGATCGGAAATAAAAATAATCCAGGAATTATCGTAAAGTCCCTCCTCTTTCAAAGCGGATATAATTCTACCTATCTGATCATCGACAAATGTAACGGCAGCATAATAATGTCTTCTGGAATCAATTGCATGTTCCGCTCCAAAATCACCAAAAGCGGCATCCGGAGTCATTGGACGGTTGGCAAAACGTTCACACCAGTCTCCAATAGAGGGAGCAGGAACATCCGCATTTTCATACCTGTCAAAATAACGTTGGGGAGGATCATAAGGACTATGAGGACGGGCGAAAGAAATTTTCAGAAATAAGGATTTTTCCTGATGATAATTCCGGATAAACCGTACGGCTTCATTACCTGTCCATTGGGTCGGATGCAACTGTTCCGGATTTTTATACACCTTTCCTGCATGAGCATTCCAGCCGATTCCTGTTGCATCGGGATTTTCTCCGGGAGCCTCCATCATAAACCATTGCCGATAGTCGCTAACAAAATCGGGAGATTCCACCCTACCCGACTCGTCTAGTAAAGCTCCGTGGAACCCGTGCAGGTTACGTTGAGGCGCATAATGCATTTTACCAATCCCAAAAGTGAAATAACCGGCATTCCGAAGCATTTCCGGCATCTCATAAGGATATTTGAAAGCTACTTTCGAATAACCCAACATCCCATGCTTCCAGGGAGAGCATCCTGTAAGCAAAGCCGCCCGGGCAGGAGTACTACTGGGAGTTGAAGTATAAGCATTACGAAACAAAAAACCATCTCCGGCCAACTGATCCGTGTTAGGTGTTGAAATCTGCCGGTTTCCCATTGCCCCCAGACAATCAAACCGCTGCTGGTCGGTCATAATCAGGATAAGATTCGGTTTTTCCTGAACCTGCTGTGCATAAACACTACTTACGGTTCCCGATAAAATCAGAGATAGGGAAGTCAATTCAATATTCATAATTTTTAATAAATAAATTTATATTATTTTTTATTATATTTATATCCTGGAAAAATATTTTTCCAGGATATAAATATAGGCAAATTATGAATATGTTCACTAATTTGACTATAAATTATATCCTTTTCAAATAATATACCCCTAATGCGGTATTTCAGTTCATGTGAAAGCTATATACTTTTGTCCGGAGATTTAAATAAAACTGCTATGTTTGCAACCCCATTTATTTTAAGTAGATTTGCCAATCCGGTGAATTTTATTAATGAAAAAGTTTTGACCCGGTCGGAAGAAAAAACTTTAGGTTCTGAGATTAAAGTAAACAACCTGAATGTAAGTATCGGTGATAATCATATTTTAAAGAACATCGACCTTGAAATCCCGAATAACAAAATAACCTGTATCATCGGACCTTCAGGATGCGGAAAATCTACATTACTTAAGACAATCAACCGTTTAATCGACGATAATGATAAGGTAAAAGTAAATGGCGAAATTGTCATTGACGGCGAAAATATTTACGGGAAAAAAGTCGAGGTAACTCATATCCGAAGGAAGATGGGATTATTGTCCCAGCGTCCTACGCCTCTTCCAATGTCTATTTTCGACAATATTACCTTTGGCTGTAAAATACATGGTATCCGGAATAAAAAGCAATTGAAACAAATAGTCGAAGATAATTTACGTGCGGCAGGATTATGGGACGAAGTGAAAGACCGGCTCCATACCCCGGCATCCAGTTTGTCGATCGGGCAACAGCAACGTTTATGTCTGGCTCGCGGACTGGCTATAAAACCCCAATTCATCCTGGGAGATGAGTCCACCTCTGCTTTAGACCCGATATCAAGCCGTCATATTGAAGATTTATTTGTAAAATTGAAAGAACACTATGGAGTGGTTTTGGTTACACATACACTACGTCAAGCGCTAAGGATAGCGGATCACGTTATATTTATCTATCTGGGAGAAGTCATAGAAAGCGGTTCTGCAAAAGAATTATTTAATAACCCCAAACACGAATTAACTAAACAATACTTGTCCGGAGTATTCAGCTAAGTATTAAGCACTACTATTATTTGTAATGAAATCTGTATTTTAATGTATAAGTTACCCGAAACATTAGAAAATGATATTGCCACCTTTGCTTCTTTGGCAAAAGGTTATCAGGAAAAAAAAGTTGAAGTTGTTCAATTTAAGGCATTTCGCGTGCCCATGGGAATATATGAACAACGGCAGAACGAAGTTTATATGTCCCGTGTCAGGACAACAGGAGGAGTGATTTACCCCTCTATGTTTTTAAGCCTGATAAATATCGCCGGAAAATATAAATCAAACCTGTTGCACATTACTACGCGCCAGGAAATACAAGTACAAAATCTGGAACTCAATACTATCGAGCCACTTCTTTCCGAATTGAAAGAAGTGGGACTCAGCACTAAAGGAGGCGGAGGAAATACGGTTCGTAATATCCTGGTTTCGGAAGATAGCGGTTTATCAAAAGACGAAGTTTTCGATACGACTCCTTATGCAATGGCGTTGACAACGAAATTGATTGCCGAGCAGGATTCGTATCTGCTTCCCCGTAAAATGAAAATTGCATTTTCGTCAGACGACAAAAGGATTGGATATGCTGCGGTCAATGATATAGGCTTTGTCGCCAAAATAAAAAACGGAGAGAAAGGATTCCTGGTTTATGCGGGCGGAGGTGCAGGAGCCAAGCCTACCGTAGGTTGGGTTTTATTTGACTTTATCCCGGAAAATGAGCTTTTTATTGTAGCTGAAGCTCTTAAAAGATTTTTCTCCGAACATGGAAACAGGAAAAACAGGAACAAAGCGCGACTTCGTTTTGTATTCTACAAGTTGGGTGAAGAGGAAACAATCCGTTTGATTACCGAATATTACAACGAATCGAAAAAGGAAGTTACACCTTTTGTTCCGGACAACACAGAAAATGAGCGGCCTGCATATTCATATGATCCGGCTACCCGGATTGTGACCGATGCAGTAAGCTACAACTTATGGAAAAACAGATACGTTACGCCTCAAAAGCAAGAAGGGTACAATAGTATTTTATTTCCTGTATTGTTAGGAAATATACCCTTAAATAATGATCGTTACCTGTCAGGATTCCGGAAATTGTTGAGATTTATCCATCAGTTCGGAAATCATACCATACGTTTCACAACGACCCAGAACATTTGTTTACGTAACATCCCTGACATCGCTCTGCCGGAGTTATATTCAATAATCCGGGAAATTAATCCCGAATCGGATGCTCCTGTCTTAATAAATAATATTGTATCGTGTACCGGAGCCGATACCTGCCGTTTGGGTATAGGTTTGTCAAAAGGATTGGCGACAGCCATACGCGAGGAATTGCAAAAAAGCAGTTTTAATCTGGACACTCTGAATCCGGTAAGGATACATATCTCAGGATGTCCGAATTCCTGTGGGCAGCAACTTTGGGCGGATATCGGTTTTGCGGGAAAAGTATTGCGCAACGAGCGTATATATCCCGGTTATCAGGTTTATCTGGCTGCCGGCAGAGATGTATCACCCCAATTAGCGGAATCCGTAGGAAATGTAAGTTCGAAGGATGCTCCCCAATTTGTACGGCGGTTATTGGAGTCCTATTTACAGGTGGAGAATAACTATCCTTCATTAACCGACTATCTGCAAAACGAAGGAAGAGTATTTGCCCGGCAACTGATAGAAGAGTATAAAAACATACCGCTTTTTGCCGATGATAAGAACTATTATTTCGATTGGGGCGCCGAAACTATATTCAGTATTGTGGAAAGAGGTGCGGCGGAATGTTCTGCGGGGCTTTTCGATATGATAGATCTGGATTTAAATTTTATAAAGCATCACCGGTTGGCATTAGAAACCGAAACAGATACTGAAAAAAGGAATAACTTGCTGTATGACATTATCTATTCCTCA
>BNXB01000044.1 GCA_025999255.1 Bacteroidia bacterium
AAATTGAGGCAAATCCCAAAGTACAATAAATTTCTTTGAGAGTCTCTAATAGGTCTCTGAATGTTTTGGAGAATAGTTGGAGAATGATAGCCCGAAATGTATTAAACGCAGTTTACCGGATGGTTACCAAAGGATTTTTTAGCAAATAATTCATCATTGGAAAATGTTTCAATCAAATTCATTACTTTTTCATGACTTGTTTTTAACATCTCTTTTGAATCAATTAATGAAGTAGTTTGGTGTTTTTTCCAAAATTCAACATTCATTTCGGGATAGTTTTTCCAATTATATGGCTCAGGTAGAAACGGTTGTTGTTTACCATTTTGATTGGCGTTTATCCAATTTAACAATAAATGAATCGCCGCCGTTATGATTTTAGAATTTCCGTTAATTCTTTGACTTCTTTTGTGGACAACCGGGTTAATTGCTGTGCAATGCCTTGTATTTTAGAAACTCCGTCTTCGAGTAAATATGTTTGAGAGCCTGAAAACTCCCATAATTCAAAACCTAAATCTTCAATTTCTTTATTAGACATTTTGTAGCCCTTTGAAGAAAGGGTTGATAAACGATTGAATGCGCTAATAGTAGCTTTAATCTGTGTAGAAATTCCTATTGGTTGCCTGCTAAAAATACAACATTGTTTAATAATATACCTGTCAATAAAATCTTGTATCGATTTTATGGCAATAATGGTCTTTAACGATTCTAACAATTGCTTTGTTGCATTTTGCCTTACATCATCTCTATCACTTTTTTCTTTCAATTCATTTAGCAGAAAATATTCATTATTGTTAGAATAGACAATAAGGTCGCACCTTTTTTTGCCTTTTTGAAATGCGTGTGATAAATTGGTAAAAAATCTGTCATAATTAATAATGGTTATAGATAATTGTTGAGGATTGTAGTATCGTGCTTCACCATTATGTGGTGTAGTATGTAACACAATGTTTTCACTATCCCTATTGTCTTCTATTTCAAAGTACAATTCATTTGTATTTATTGTGATATCTGCAATTGTAGAAACAGGTAAAGCATAATGAGTCGTAAATTCATTTTTAAGTAAATTCTCCATCATTATAATTTATTGTATTCGTCGTAAATATTATTAATTGTGTCCGAAAGCACGTTGGTATTTATCAACCGTTCATTTTGAATTTTTAAATCATTGATTTCTCCGTATTCTACTTGATAAACAGCAATATCATCATAATTCAATTTTGCACCCCCTACCAATTTGTTTTTATCATGCGCTTTTATCAATAAATTCAAATGGTTGATAATATACGGACTGTGAGTTGCCAACATAACAGACATATTATAGTCGTTATGTTTTTCAACAAGGCAACGGCTTACAATGAAATTTATCAAACTTCGCTGACTTTCCGGATATAAACTTAATTCGGGCTCTTCTATGTGAATGTGAATGTTTTTGTGTTTTATGTCGCCAATATTTTGAGTTGCCTTAAAATCTTTCAAACTGTCGTTGCGGCGCATATAATCAAATACAATATCATTAAATCTGTCCTTAAAATCATAGTGTTTTGAGAAATACTCAACAATTATCGACAATGGTATTAATGTTTGAGTACCCGAAGAAGCATTATACAGATTTATTGCATATTTTTCGGTGTTATTGATATTTTCAATTTCATATTTCGGAATGCCATTTACTTTTTTCGCCACAAATTTAATCCCCAGATAATCAATATCTAATTGAACTATTTTGTTGAGGGACAATAATGTATCGTCTAATGTTTCTTTTAAATAGAAATCAGATTGCAAGCTTACCTTATTTGCAAGAATATCAGGGATAATATTTCTTTTATCAGCAATAAAACACATTTTTTCCAAACTCAACTCTTCCTGTGATACTATCGGCGAAGTTCCAAGTTTGCTCTTGTAGTGAATTGTAGTTTCACCTTTCTTATAAACAATTTCGGTATTATTTTTCAAGTATTCTATTAAACCGTTATCATTCAATAATGCTTTAAAATCAAACGAAAAAGGCGATTTTGATATATTGGCGTGTTTAAGATATGAACGAATATTTACCCATTTATAAATCCAACGAAACAGCACAATTACTTTCATAATCGTACTTTTACCACTGCCCGACTCACCGATAAAAACGGTAAATGGACTGATATTTTGAATCTCAATGTCCTTAATGGGGCCGAAATTGCGTATGATAATTGATTCTTGCATAAAACGAAAATTTCCACAAAGTTACACTAAAATCTTTAATTTATCCACAGACTAATAGAAATCTCAGCCAAAGCGACCAAACACCTACATAAGATTAGGAGAAATGGCTATTATTCGGGTGAAAAATGGAAAAAATATACAAAGAAGTTATTTTTCAGCCCCAGTAAAATTGAATTAACTTGTTTTATATTAGATAGTTAGAATAGTATTTTAGATATACTTGAAAATTATGTATCTTTTTATGACAAAGATACACTTCTACACTGATTAAACATTATTCAATCCCGTCAATTTACATATTTATTTCACAAAGATAGGTGGTATTAGTTTTACTGTCATTATATTTTTATAGTTAGGTTTTTAAATATAATTATTATACATTTGTAAGATAATAATATTAATCCATATAGCAAATGCAAGACAGTACTACTTCAGAAATTCCCAGTATAGAATCAGACACTGATAATATCTCTCATTTTGAGGATGAACTAAAATCCTTAAAAGAGGAAGTGAAGGAAATTAATTCCTTATTGAAGGATATTTATAGTTTACTTGAAGAAATCAAGGGTAAATAAAAAAATATCTCGATAATAATTTCGACCCGGTCAAGAAATACGCACATCGCTACGGAGGAGTTAAATTATTCTTTCATTTTTTTGCTATTGAGATGTTTGTCGAAATAATCGATCAGCGGAAATATATTTTTATTCAGTTGTTGCATTAGTTCTATCAAAGGGTGATAATAATCAAAGTCATTATTAACAATTCCCTTGTTTGAGTCGATATTGGAAGGATCAACTCCTTTAGCTGTCGGATCATTATCCTGATATTTAAAATAATGCCAGCCGACACATGATTTGGATTCCAACAATGCAAGACAAAAATGTTGGTAAGCATATCCTTTATCTTTTTGTGTATGAACTGTAAAGCCGGCTCCGGTAGTATTTGCCAATCCTGCATCCATCGCTTTCGTATAAAATTCCGTAATCATAAAAGGTCGTCCGGACTCGCTTTCCCACATGGCTAATACTTCCGGTTGGGGAGTCCAGACCCCATAATAATTGAAGGATACGATATCACAATATTTTCCAGCCGCCCGGACAATCGCTTTTACATTCTTTGCTCCTCCATGCAAACGGCTTCCCAGATACAGATGATTCGGAGCATATTTTTTCAATGCTTTGGAAACGATCGAATAATAACGATCGGCCACATAACCGGCAAATTCTTCGCGTTCGGAGTCCGTGATTTTATCTTCAGTCAATCCTTTGTCTTTTAACCATTTTTTTGCAGCCAGATAACCTGGATCTTTTTTATTCTGAAAGGTTAAATAACCTTGTAAATTATTTAATCCCAATGGCATTTCATTATCGGAAAAAAATCCGAAAAGATTTTTATCGTCTTTATACTTCAGTACTTGTTGAGCATGTTTATCACAAAAAACTTCAAATTCCGGATCAAAGACAAAAATACATTGATTAGGGTAACCCGTATTCCCCGGAAGTTGATAGGTTCCTCCTCTTGCATTCCCATAAGAACTCATGAAATTGAGGTTCGGAGTATAGGTTAACGGTCTTCCTCCGGTCTTATTATGATTTATAATGGATTCCGTTCTTGACCAAGATCCCGAACCATAAAATCCGTAATGATGAAGGGAATCTGCGGTAACCTGCATCCATTTTTCGTATGTGCCGAATTTATGATTAAAAGCAGCTATATTCCGGTCGGATCGCCCCGGTTGGATGGAATTAATCACCAGTTGAAAATTCCGGTAACCTTCCGGATCAATAATCCACCAACGTCCGTTTTGCTTTTCTACTCTGAAAAAACCGGTAGCGTTGTATTGGTTAGACAAACTACTTCCATATTGATTGATCCGGATATTTATTTTCGGTTTAAAACCGGTCATATTGTCGATAATCCGGGTATCGAACATTTCCCAAGGTACATTGGGATTCCCTTTGATCCATCTTTTCGCTTCTACTTGTATCGTTTTATAATCCGATGCGGATAATATTGTCGCAATACTCAACAAAAAGAAAGTTAATCTTGATTTTGCTTGTCTCATAATATCATTAATTTAATTTAATCAATCGAACGGCATTGAGTACAGGTTTTCCTTTTACAGCTTCAAAATCGATTGATATTCCGTTATTATCCATAACATCTATTTCGATTTTTTTTATGACGGCACGTTCAGTCCCGCATTGAGTTGCAATGTTAAAATCTTTTAAAATGTACTCATTATTTATTTTTACATGAAATAAACGGGTTTCCAGGGAATCGTAGCTGGCGTCACTCCCCAGATTATAAGCTAACGTTTCTTTTTTAGATGCCGGAACCAATTCCGCCCAATACAGGTATAGTGCGTATTTCCCTTTATCAACATCAAATTTAAACGATTCAAGACCTTCCCGTTGTGTTTGGAATAGAGGGTCTTGAGTTGTTCCCAAAATATTCAGGTCGGATGCAGGTAAATTTCCATAATTCGATTTAGGACGGAATGTATTTCCACCTACGTAACCCCAATTTCCGGCTTTATACTCTTGTTCCGGAATCCATATCGTATTTGAAATCCGGTCTTCAAAATAGCGGGAAGAACCTAACATAACGTTGATTCCGTTTACCGGTATGTTTTTACCGGTCAAAGAAGCCGGTATTAAATTGAAATCACATTGATAAAAATCCCGGATCAGATGTTCGTCTTTCATTCCGCTTGCGACAATCCGGTTTATACCATTTTCAAAAGGGATATTGATTTCTGCGACATTATTTTTAACAGGAATTTTTGTACCGAGGGATTTCCCATTTACCATAACACTAATTTCCAACAGATTTGAGTAAATGCGCAATGGTTGAACACATTTTCCATTTCCCGTTTCCACCCCGCCTCGTATTTTCCATTCTTTGCTTCCGATCAAAATGACGGCATTTTTACTCAAGAAAGCCCGGTAATGGGAGTAAGTATCTTTGATTTTACGATCCAAACCGGTAATTCCTTTATTATTGATATGCGGAACGGCATTTCCACGCGCTTCGGAATGAAAATCGTTCAAATTCCAAATTGCGGCTCCGGCAATATAATCCCGATCTATGATGGTTTTTAAATAATGATCGTGATACAGATTAGCGTATTCTGCCGTATAATCAAATCTTTCCGGGCTGAAGCTATGTAAACGGGGATCTACGTCCGCGCCATATTCCGTAATGATAGAAGGTTTGTCCGGATATTTTTCATGGAACAGATCCATAAATGTATCAAATCCGGCAAATGTCCCGCCATACCAGCCTTGGTATAAATTCCAACCGATAATCTGAGGTACATCGAACAATCCTGCGGCTTCGTAGGCAGTCATGGATCCATGGAAAGGAATCATGGTATAACGCGAAGGATCTTCTTTCCGTAATAATCCGTCGATTGTCCGGGCTTGCCTGTTCACTTCCTGACAATATTGCTTATGACGTTCTCCGGAGAAAGGAGGTCTAAGCATCACTTCATTCATATATGCCCAAATGACAACCGAAGGATGGTTAAAATCCTGTTTCACCATTTCTTTTATCATGTTCAATGAATTGTCCAGAAACTCTTGTCCTTCGGTAATGGCATTCACAATTGGTATTTCAACGGAAGTCAGGATTCCCAGTTTATCGCATAAATCCATCAGTACAGGATCTTGGGGATAATGCGATACCCGAAGAAAATTAGCTCCCATTTCTTTCAATAGGAGTATATCTTTGACGTGCATTTCGTCCCGTAAAGCAAAGCCAAAGTTCTCGTAGCACTGATGCCGGTTGGTTCCAATTAATTTCAAGGGTTTTCCATTGAGGAAGAACCCTTTATCTGCCGTAAATTCAAACCACCTGAATCCAAAACTGCTGACCACCTGATCCAGAAGTATCTTCCCTTTTTCATCCCAAACAAGGGTTTTCAAAGTATATAATACCGGTGAATCGGGAGACCACAATTGCGGATTTTTTACTTTAACCTGTTTGGAATCATCCCATGTATCTGTGTCCGACAAAAGTCTCAAACTCCCGGATATATCGGCAATCTCTTCTCCTGAAGGTGAATAGAAATGATGTTCCAGGCGTATTTTTTCATTCCGGGGAAACTTATTGGAAAGGAAGGTCTTTACTTCCACTAAAGCTTCATCAGCGCTTACTCGAGGCGTTTTGACATACACTCCCGAAGAAGCGAAGTCGTTAGGAGAAATGTGTATCTTTTCTTTCCGTATCAAATAAACATCACGATAAATACCGCCAAAAAAAGTGAAATCGGCAGAGAGCGGAGGAATAGCCGCATTATAGGCGTTGTCAACTTTGATTGCAAACAAATTATATGTTCCACATTTGATGAAAGGAGTTATGTTGAAGCAAAACCGGGTATATCCTCCTTTATGTTTCCCGACAAGTTGTTCGTTAACATAAAGTTCCATTTCCTGGTTTACTCCTTCAAAATAAATGTACATTGTTTTATTCTCCGATTCATTATCAATGAATACATTTTTCCGATACCACCCGACTCCTCTATAATAACCCGGCATATCGTCCAGAGCATCTTTGTCGTTCCATGTATGTGGAATGGAAATGATTTCCCGGTTTTTATCATCAATACTTTTTTTCCATCCTTCTTCAAGCGGAGCTCTGCTGAATTTCCATGATTCGTTAATCGAATACTTTTTCTGACCGTGTACGAACACGGCGAAAAATAGCAAAGAGAATAAGAGGAGCTTCTTCATGCAATAATCATTTGTTTTTTTCAATTTTTACCGATTCGGGTAATGGGAAGTATAACAATGGGTCTTTTTTATTAAGAAAACCATCCGGCGGATAATCCCGGATATTTTTCCCAAATACCGTATTGGCATTGAATATAGTCCCTTTACTAAAATCTTCGTTCAGTTCATTAATTCCGCTATCTTTATTCGTGTAATGATAAATATTATTAGTATAAGAGGTATTTTGAGGCCATCCACCCCAATTTTTATGGTAAAAGATGCGAAATCCGGGATATTCTTCGAAAGGTTCGGTAGGAGTGACGGTATATTCGTCGTTATAACAAATATTATTGTATATCTGCGTATTCGTTGCCAGACCCGAAATGCGTATGCCATGGTGAGCATTATTGTAGAATACATTGTAACGGACAATTGTTCCGTCGTTAAATCCTTTACTGCTTGCCGGGCCTCCTGTTATCAACATATCGCCATACTCATTATGATGTGCATAATTATACTGAAAAATCGTATGTTTGGATTTATAATCACTATCAAATCCGGCAGCATCGTGATCCCCGGTATTATACACCGTATAACAAGCTTCATTGAATTGCCACAAAGCGCTATCGCAGTTATATGAGAAAGAAGCATTCCCGGACAATCGGATCGAACAACGTTTGAATAAATTATATTCCATCAACGGTTTATTTGCCACCCTAACAATCAATCCGTCGGAAGCTGTTTCTTCAAACACATTTTTCCGGATTATCAGGTTTTTACTGGGAACCCAATTTATATTTTCAGTCAGCGATCTGTTCTGCCAGGACGATTGATTGGTCGCCCCATGCCTTCCGACTTTGTAGAAATAACTGTTCTCAAGATAATAACCGTCAAAATAAGTCGGCATATTATTCCCGGTTATTTCAGAGAAAATTCCGGCATTACTCTTTGCAAGCATATCAGCGTCGTCTTTTCCTGGATTTCCTACAATATTCCTTATGGTCAGGCTGTCGAATTTGACGTGTCTGACAACCCCGAAATCTTCCGCCGAATAGTAAATACCTCTCCGGATAACAGGAATTACCTGGCTACTATGTGTAATCTCGAGGTTTTTCACCTCAACAAAAGGCGTATTGAATAATTTGAGTACGCATATTTCTTTTCCCTCGGCATCCAGTATTGGCTTTTCTCCTGAACCATAAGAATTTATAATTAATTTTTCTGTATTGACGGGTAAGTATTTCACAAACAAAGATCCCTGAAAACGACATCCTTTTTTAAACAAAAGTTTATCGCCTCCTTTATAGAATACTTTTCCCACTCTTTTCAGTGATTTCCATGCAGTTCCGAGAGACTTACCGTCTTTATTATCATCGCCTTTTTCCGAATCGACATAATAAGTATGAGGAATAAACCCTTCAAACTTACTCTCTTTTGCAACTAATTCCAAGCGAGGTACATATTGTGACTTATTTTCTTTTGAATAAAATCGTGCTTCAACAGGAGAGCGCTGGTGTTCTCTATCGACCAACACGATGGATATTTTATTTATTTTATTGAAATTCAAATAATTTACATAATCAGTTATATCTACTTCTTTATAGTCGGCGCGATTATTGATTTCAAAAGCGCCGAGATAAGTCGAAAGCGCCGGTTTTGCGCCGGCCATCCCTGTTAGCAAATCTTCCTGCCAATTTCCTAGAGCCGAATAAACTTCTACAACTTTGAGGGAGTCCGATTGTCCGTAAATCCTGAATTTAGCAGAGGAGAAATAGTTGGCCTTTGCATCCCATTCAAAACGGATATAAGTCCGTTGGTTGTATTGTTTATTAAATGAATAACAGGTTTTTAGTTCTGTTTCGGATCCGTAATTATTGTTGATATTATTACCTCCCAAATAGATGTATCCATCGTCGGTTGGGGTTAGTATTTGTCCCCGACCGACCATGTTACACACTAAAAATAATATAACAAACGAAAAAAGCCTCATATTATTTTTATATTTATTCAATTATTAATATCCGGCAGTTTGTGGAAAATTCTCCGGCCCCATAGCATCGATTTGACTTTGAGGGATTGGCCAACTGACATGGATCGGTTTCACATTATAGCGAACCAGGACATCGTTATCGGCGCCATTAAAATCTGCGTAATAATTTGGATTTGGTCTGAAATTTTTATCTCTTCCATCCGTTATTCCGTAATTTGCAGCATTATAGCCCACTGTTGATCCCGGAACTTTTGTGAAATCACCTGCATATTTGATCATTTGGCTATACCAGATTCCAGTCCTTTTCAAGAAATCCCAGCGCCGGCCTTCAAAAGCCAGTTCTCTTGCCTGTTCGTCTCGTATCATGTCGAAAGTGATATTTCGTGTTTCGGCAGTATTTCCGGCGCGTTGCCATGTTTTATTATAATAGTATTGCGCTTTTGCCTGGTTTCCTATGTGCATATATGCTTCCGCTCCTAATAAATAGGTTTCCGCCAAACGGTATATCAGGATGTCCTTAAAACTTGCGCTTCCATTATCCGCATCGAGCGGTTTAGACCAGATATCGACCAATTTGAGGGAAGAAGGCAACACGCTACGTCTATCGAGTTTTGTTTTTGTGGCGGCATAGATGTCCCTTCCATAAATTGTATCTCCAATCTCAACTTTAACCGGACTTCCCGTAAAGTTATACGTTGTGTTATAACTGATCCCGTTTTCCGTTTTAGTTTCCGAAACCGGAATCGTGATTAACTGATTGGGGTTTTGATAAGTATAATGAATTTTATAATAGGCGCTCAATCTTTTGTCACTCTTAGGATACAATGATATCAAATAGCTGTTCGGATAAACCAAGCCCCATTGTCTTCCCAGGTTTTCTTCATTGTATTTTACCAACTGTCCGTTCACCATTTGTTGGGTATAAACCGTTTCGG
The DNA here is from genome assembly GCA_025999255.1 of Bacteroidia bacterium. Taxonomy (GTDB): domain Bacteria; phylum Bacteroidota; class Bacteroidia; order Bacteroidales; family Azobacteroidaceae; genus BNXB01. The sequence goes on from BNXB01000044.1 coordinate 9,849, forward strand.
CGATAGTGTTTACAAATTGAGAACCAATCCGGTGTCCTGAGCCTCCTCCTCTTTCTTTTGAAAACCGGAGAGCAAAGAGAGTTTCCGAAACATTGTATAAATCCGAACGATTGAAGATATTTGCAGGATTGGCAACCAGTGTATGAGTGGCCCCTTGTTCTATGGCATCCACTTGATTGGCGACTTCCTGCCAATCTTCAGACCAAGCGGCGACCAAGGCTTTCAGGTGGCGTGCGGTCGCCTTGCAGATACGGCCTTCCTCATTGCTTGATACTCCGGAAGGAAGACCTTGTATCGCTATATTCAAGTCTTCGTACATCAGTTTAAAGACATCGGCGCTATCTGCCGGGATATATGTCAAATCATTCATATTATCCTTCATGATGGGTTCCGTAGTCAAATAAAGACGTGAAAATCTTGTCCACAAGGTATAATAGCAGTATGCTCTCCAGAAACTGGCTTCAGCGACCGAAGTTTTGGCTGCATCTCCCATTTTGTTTCCATAAAAAATAATCTCATTTGTCCGGCCAATGATATAATAGCGATGCGTCCAGAAAGGATTGTACATCAATCCATCGATATTTGATCCGGGGCCGGGAGAGGTATAACGGGAGAGATTTGCATCATCTCCTGTAGTAAATAAACATAGATCTGTTGTCCGTTCTCCCCATAAGTATGCGGCTAAAAAGCCATTGGCATTTCCTTTTGTCACTATGCCCCGTTCATAAGGATAGAGCGCTAAAACCATTTTTTCCAATCCTTCAGGCGTTTCAAATAAGGTACTTGTCGTGAAGCTGGTTTCCGATTCTTCTACCAGGAAG
>BNXB01000045.1 GCA_025999255.1 Bacteroidia bacterium
GGCTTGACGACCATACACAATATTTCACCGGTTGAAGGCTCGATCATTACAATAGTCCCCATCTTGTTTTGCATCAATTCTTCCCCGTATTTCTGCAATTCTATGTCAATTGAGAGTACCAGATCCTTACCGGAAACCGGTTTCCTGTCGTATATTCCATTTTCGTATTTCCCTTTAATACGCCCATGGGAATCTCTTAACAGCACTTCAATACCTTTTTCTCCCCGGAGAATTGATTCATAAGAATGTTCCACACCGTTTTTCCCGATATAATCTCCCGGAGAATAGTAACTATCATCGAAAATATTCTGGCGGTTGGCTACTGCAATGTATCCGAGTAAATGGGCGGCGTGGGGATAATTATATTTTCTGATGGGCTGATTCTCTATGTAGAATCCAGGAAATTTATATAAGAACTCTTGTAAAATTCCAAATTCTTTTTCCCCAAGTTGTGTCAGTATGGTTTGTGGTAAATATGGGGAATATCCCGGATTTGTTTTACGGTCTTTTATATCGTCCAGACGTTTTATCAGATATTCTTTGGATATGTTTAAAATATTACAGAATTCCAGGGTATCAAAAGCTTGGACTTCTTTCATAACTACGGTCAGGTCATAAGCAGGTTGGTTGAACACCAATAATTTGCCATTTCTGTCATAAAGCATTCCACGAGACGGATGAAGCGTTCTTTTCAGGAAAGCATTGTTGTCGGCCATTATTTTGTAATCATCCTTAATTACCTGGATATAAAATAATTGAGCGAGGTAAATAAGTACAATTACACAAATACCTCCAATAATCAGGTATTTTCTGGTATCCGGATTGAATGGTTGTTTAATCACTTTTTTAGAATATCGGAATTAATACCTTCAAATGCAAGAATCACAGCCATTGTAAGGAAAAAACTTCCTACAATTCTCATTAGTATATTAAGCGGATCAAATAGAGATAAAGACTCTACGACGAAATAAGCAATATGGTGTAAAAGTACGATGGCGCCCGAATATTTCAGAAATACTCCGAATCCCAGGGATCTGACGGAAGGAATATACTCGTTAGGCATATCTCTGGAGGAAAATAACTTGAGTGAATAATCTCTTGAAAATCCGGCTATGGTTGAAGCTATGGCATGTATCCCTAATGTATATGAAAAAAAATCTATGGAAAGCCCAAGAATAAATCCCAGGAATATTACCAGATTACGATTCGTGGAGGAAGGCAAATGAAGGATGAAATACAGGTAAACCAGGGGAGTGGCAATTCCAAGCAGATGGATCTGGTTGAGTATCCATACCTGAAGGAGTATGAGGGATAAAAACAGCAATATTTGACCAATCCATTTAATTGACATTTCCGGTTTCCGTTTCTAATTTTAATTGTTCTTCTCTGAAATTATTTTTGACAATCAATACGTGATCGATATCTCCGATATTAATGAATAATTTTACTTTTATGGAGTTGAAATTATCATTTTTTTGTTTCTGTGTTTCTTCTACGATTCCCACCGGAATTCCTTCCGGGAAAATAACCGAATTCCCACTGGTAACGACCGTATCCCCGACATGCGTTTCCACATGCCTTGGAAATTCTTCAAGTGTGGCATACCGTATATCCTGACGATCCCACACCAAAGGCCCCGGATAAGTACTTCCTTTAATTTTACAGCTGAGCTTGAATTTGGGATTTAATACCGGGATTACAATAGAAAAATTTTGAGAGACATTCCAGATAACCCCTACAACTCCATGCGTTGAAGTTCCCAATACGCCCATATCACGTTTTACCCCATGATTACTTCCTTTATTCAGTGTAATGTAATTTTCGATACTTGAGATATTTTTGTTAGAGATTCTGGCCGGAATAAATTCGAAAGGTAAAATTGTTGAATCAGGTAAAATCGAAATTGTATCTATTTTTATTTTTGCTTCTTTTAGTTGATATTCGAGAACTTGTATTTTTGCTTCTAATGAAGATATATATTGCATCAGTTCCAGGTTCGTGATTCTAAGGCCGACATAAGAACTGATACCATCCGCAACGGAATAGACCCTTCCGACAATTTCGTTCTCAAGAGCCAGGTATTTGCTACGCTGATACTCATTATTATTGATCATTAATAGAGTCGAAATAAATATCAAGAACAGGAATAATAACCAATGTATATTCTTGAGTATAAAATGAATCAGATTCCGCATTTTGGAAGTTGGAAGTGACTTTCAACTATCTTATTAAGAAATTAAACTTATTGATATTTTTTAATGCAATACCGGTTCCTTTGGCTACAGCGTGTAAAGGATCGTCGGCAATGTGGAATGGAATATTAATTTTTTCAGTCAATCGTTGATCCAAACCTTTCAACAAGGCTCCTCCTCCTGCAAGATAGATACCGTTTCTTACAATATCGGCATAAAGTTCGGGAGGAGTTTGTTCCAAAGCGCTAAGAACGGCAGTTTCTATCTTCGAAACCGATTTATCCAGGCAGTGCGCTATTTCCTGGTAAGAAACAGGAATTTCCATTGGCAGGGCCGTCATTCTGTTCGGACCGTAAACCGTGTAATCTTCCGGAGGATTCTGAAGATTAACCATTGCGGAACCTACGTTGATTTTTATCAATTCGGCCGTTCTTTCTCCAACTTTCATGTTGTGTTGACGTCCCATGTATTCAATAATATCTGCAGTCAGATCATCTCCTGCAATACGGATTGATTTATTGGAAACGATACCTCCCAGGGATATAACGGCGATTTCGGTAGTTCCTCCACCGATATCGACAATCATGTTTCCTTCGGGAGCTTCTACATCAAGACCTATTCCCACAGCAGCAGCCATAGGTTCGTAGATCATGTAAACATCTCTTCCGCCCGCATGTTCGGCAGAATCACGTACAGCCCTGATTTCTACTTCGGTACTTCCGGATGGAATACAGATAACTATTCTGAGCGAAGGAGAAAACAACCGGTTTCCGCTGTTAATCATCTTAATCATCCCACGTATCATCTGTTCTGCCGCATAGAAGTCGGCAATCACGCCATCCCGCAAAGGACGGATGGTCTTAATGTTTTCATGTGTTTTCCCGTGCATTTGCCTGGCTTTTTCTCCAATAGCCAGCAACTTGTCTGTTCTACGGTCTAAGGCGACAACGGAGGGTTCGTCCACTACAATTTTACCATTTGATATGATAATCGTATTCGCAGTTCCGAGGTCAATTGCTATTTCTTGTGTAAAAGAAAATAATCCCATGTTAATTAAAATTAAGAATGAAAAATGAAAAATCAAAAATGGGCTTCACACAAAATCTATCATTCATTGTTCATTAATGTTTAAAGTGTCTTATACCAGTCATCACCATTGAGATGTTATGTTGATTACAATATTCAATTGAGAGTTCATCCTTAATAGAACCTCCCGGCTGAATAACTGCTGTGATACCGGCATTACCGGCTATTTCCACACAATCGGGAAATGGAAAAAACGCATCTGACGCCATGACTGCACCTTGTAAGTCAAAACCGAAAGATGTCGCTTTTTCTATCGCTTGTTTCAGAGCGTCGATACGGGAAGTCTGGCCAACTCCGCCGGCGCACAATTGTTTGTTCTTAGCCAGTATAATTGCATTTGATTTCGTGTTTTTAACCAGCTTGTTGGCAAATAATAAGTCTTCAATCTCTTTGGATGAAGGTTTTTTACCGGTTACTGTTTTTAAATCGACTTCGGTTTGGATACTTAAATCTTTATCCTGTGCAAGCACTCCATTCAACAATGATCTGAACTGTACAGGATTTTGAATATTCGTTTTATGAATCAGTATGATTCGGTTTTTCTTTTGCATCAGAATTTCCAGGGCGTCCGTATCATAATCCGGGGCAATGATTACTTCAAAGAAAATCTTGTTGATTTCTTCTGCTGCGGTTTTGTCAACAACCTCATTGGTGATCAGAACTCCTCCGAAAGCGGAAACAGGATCTCCTGCCAGTGCATCGATCCAGGCTTGCAGCACAGTCGGTCGGGAGGCTATTCCACAGGCGTTATTATGCTTTAATACGGCAAATGTTGTTTCATCGAATTCCGATATTAAAGTAACGGCGGCATCAATATCCAAAAGATTATTGTAAGAAATTTCTTTGCCTTGCAATTGTTCGAACACCGATTCGAAGTCTCCATAGAATATCCCTTTCTGATGAGGATTTTCCCCGTAACGTAAGGATTTGGGATTATCCATGGCACAACGGAACACGGAACCCGAGTTGTCGTCGAAATAATTGAAGATGGCAGAGTCGTAACCAGAAGATACGGCAAATGCTTCTTTTGCGAACCATTTCCGTTCCTCTAAGGTACTTTCGGCCCCTTTTTCACAAAGTAAGTCATACAGAGGGGCGTATTGATCCTTGCCGGCAACGATCAAAACGTCCTTGAAATTTTTGGCGGCGGCACGAATCAGTGAAATTCCACCGATATCGATTTTTTCTATAATAGCCTGTTCTTCTGCTTCCGAAGCAACTGTTTCCCTGAATGGATAGAGATCTACGATTACCAAATCGATTTCCGGTATGTCGTATTCTGTTATCTGCTTAATATCCAACTCGTTGTCGCGCCGGGTAAGAATTCCTCCGAATACTTTCGGATGCAATGTTTTTACTCTTCCTCCCAGGATAGACGGATATCCGGTTAGGCCTTCAACCGGTTGACAAGGATATCCCAAAGATTCGATAAATTCCTGCGTTCCTCCTGTTGAAATAAAGGAAACACCTTCCTGGTGTAATTTAGTCAGGATTTCATTTAAACCGTCTTTGTGATATACCGAAACAAGAGCGTTCTTTATTTTTTTCCGTACAGACATAGTATTTATTCAATATTTTGCAAAATTAAACAATTTGTTTGAATTATACCAATTTAGCCAGCGCTACTTTAACCCTGTTCATGGCTTCTTTCAGATTTTCGTCGGATGTTGCATAAGAAAAACGAATACATTCGGGCGCTCCGAAAGCGCCTCCTCCAACACAGGCTACATGTCCTTCTTCGAGTAAATACATGGCCAGGTCGGCAGAATTTTCGATTTTTTTGCCGTTGTATGATTTTCCGAAATAGGAACTACAATCCGGGAACAGGTAGAAAGCTCCTTCAGGTTTGTTCACTTTGAATCCCGGAATTTCTTTTCCTAATTCGACTATCAGGTTACGACGGCGTTTGAAAGCTTTACGCATCGTTTCAACACATTCCTGACTTCCGGTATAAGCAGCTTCCGCCGCTTTTTGAGCTACCGAGTTCGGACCGGAAGTGTATTGTCCCTGTAATTTGTTGCATGCCGAGGCGATCCATTGCGGAGCTGCTATCCAACCGATACGCCAACCGGTCATAGCGTAACCTTTGGATACACCGTTGATTACAACAACACGATCCTGCACATTCCCGAATTGGGCGATACTCTCATGTTTTCCGACATAGTTGATGTGTTCGTATATTTCATCCGAAATAATAACGATTTTCGGATGTTTCGCCAACACATCTGTCAAAGCTTTTAATTCGTTGTATGTATAAACGCTTCCCGTGGGATTGGATGGAGAACAGAGAATGATTGCCTTTGTTTTTGGAGTAATCGCTGTTTCCAATTGGGATGCGGTAATCTTGAAATTTTGTTCGATACCTGCCGGAATGATGACATTGACGCCTTCTGCCAGTTTTACCATTTCCACATAACTTACCCAGTATGGAGCGGGTACAATTACTTCATCGCCGGCGTCCACAACAGATAAGATGACATTACAGACCGATTGTTTAGCTCCATTCGAACAAACGATTTGTTCCGGCTTGTAATCCAGATTGTTTTCTTTTTTTAGTTTTGTTGCAATAGCATTTTTCAATGCCGGATATCCCGGAACCGGTGAATAGAAAGAGTAATTCTCGTCAATGGCCTTATGGGCTGCAGCCTTGATATGATCAGGGGTGAAGAAATCGGGTTCTCCGACACTAAGGTTGATAACATCAATCCCCTGAGCTTTGAGTTCATTACTTTTCTGGGACATCGCCAAAGTCTCGGAAGGAGACAAGGCTGCTAAACGTTCGGAAACTTGCAACATGATATAATATTTTGAAAGGATTAATTGATTTGAGGTTACAAAATTAATGAAGAAAATGGAAGAAATGAAGAAAATGAAGAAATAAATCGTATTCTCTTCATTTTCTTCATTTCTTCCATTTTCTTCATTTTTATTTCACATTTTTCAACATGTGCCCCATTCGTTCTTTTTTTGTATGCATATAGAACTGGTTATAAGGGTTTGCCGGAATTTCGATTGGGATATTTTCAACGATTTTTAAACCATAACCTTCCAATGCAGCCCGTTTAACGGGATTATTGGTGATTAGCCGGATGTTGTAAACTCCGATGTCCCGTAATATTTGAGCTCCGACACCATAATCCCTTTCGTCGGGAGCATATCCGAGGTGAATATTGGCATCTACGGTATCCAATCCCTCTTCCTGCAATTTGTAGGCGCGTATTTTTTCCATCAGGCCAATTCCACGACCTTCCTGATTCAGATATACGATGGCTCCTTTTCCCTCTTTTTCAATCATTTCCATGGCTTTGTGCAATTGTTCTCCACACTCGCAACGCATGGACCCGAAGATATCTCCGGTAGCGCAGGACGAGTGCATGCGAACCATTATAGATTCTTCCGGATTCCATTCTCCTTTGACCAGGGCAACATGTTCTAAACCGTTGGATTTCTGAAGGAAGGGAGTTAGTCTGAAGTCTCCGTATTTTGTAGGCATGTTTACCGTTTCTCCTTTTTCTACAAGAGATTCATTCTGCAACCTATATGCGATCAGGTCTTTTATTGTAATAATTTTTATTCCGAATTTTTCTGCTACTTTAATCAGATCCGGTAACCTGGCCATGGTACCATTTTCGTTGATGATTTCGATCAGCGCTCCGGCCGGGTATAGACCTGCCAGCCTGGCTATGTCAATGGTAGCTTCCGTATGTCCTGCTCTTCGTAAGACTCCCCGTGTGCGTGCACGGAGCGGACTTATGTGCCCGGGACGAGCCAAGTCGGCTACTTTGGTATTCGGATCTGCCAACGCTTTAATGGTTTCGGCGCGGTCATACATCGAAACTCCTGTAGTGCAGCCGCCTCCTATTTTGTCAACAGTGACTGTAAAAGGGGTATCATAAACAGAAGTATTACGTGCGGTTTGCATCTCCAGTTCCAACTCATCACAGCGTTCTTCGGCAATGGGGGCGCAAAGTAATCCCCGGCCATGTGTAAGCATAAAATTCACCTTTTCCGGGGTTATTTTTTCCGCAGCAATTATGAAATCGCCTTCATTCTCACGGTCTTCATCGTCCACGACAATGAGGAATTTTCCTTCACGGAAGTCGGTAATTGCTTCTTCTATAGTGTTTAGTTTGAACATAATTCATTCATTAAATCGTTATTCACTTTTATGATTGTCCTTATATCCTGTTTAATATATTTACGTTTATAAATGCTAATCAAGTAAATAATAATTCCGACAGGGAATAAAATGCCGCAAATTTTCCTGATTACCGGTTTGTCAAGAAAATCCGGGTAGCCGCGTTTGATAATAGGATAATCCATTAATTTCCCCAGAATCAAATTTTCTGTGGAATTCCTCAAATCATCGATGATTGCTTCTTCCAGATTTGTTATAGATTGTAAATCAGGGTCTTTGAATCCATTCTTCCAGAAAAAGCTGTAACGCAACCATTTTTTATGGTTTTTCAGGTACAAGGTACATTTTTCGTTCAATTCCCGGATGTATTTCAAATCTTTTTCATAATCGGGAGACATGATGATCACTTCTTTTCGCTGGTAAATACGTACTTCCCGTTTACCGAAAAATCTCCGGAAAAAATCTTTCCATGCATCGGGATTCATCATAACAGAGTCATTGACGGCCTTATAAGTAAGGAAAATACCCAAAAAAGCAAGAATGAATGTACTGAGCCACATTCCCTGCCAAACCGGCCATATCTCCTGGCGGGCCATCTTCAAACCGAAAATGTCGATTGTATAATATGAAATGAACAGGAATACCGACAATACGGCAGGCATTCCGATTCCTCCTTTACGTACAATTGCTCCGAGGGGCGCTCCGATGAAGAAAAAAAGAATACATGCAATGGAAAGGACTAGCCGCTTATGGATTTCTGTTTTATGTTGTCTGATTTTTACCAAACGGTCGGTTTGTTGGAAATAATCCAGATTATAGTCATTCCGGAAAGATTCGATTTTACCTTTTGCCCGTTCTATCATTTCTTTTTGCCGGGTCGGGTTTTGGGACTTGAAATGTCCATCCCAGTCGGTGATTTTAACGGTGTCTCGTGTTTCACGACTTGAGGAAGAAAGGGAATTGGAATTTTGTTCCTCCCGGAGTGTATTAGAATAAACGCGTTCTTTAAAATATACTTTGGTACTGGCATTAATACTGTCGGCCAACGTTTTTGTCGAATCCAGGAAAGATAACAACTGATTCATATTACGACTGATTTCCCTGCTTTGGAAAATCGACTCATCGATCATGTTGAGGTTGGAATCGAATTTTAAGAGCGCCTCTTTTTTGGAAAATGTTTCCCTGCGGTATGGAATTTTTTCGTCGGGGGAACGTCTGCGTTCGTTTCCGTAATTCTCAAATGTTTCTCCGTTGTAAAGAGTGAGAATAAGGGAAAGTTTGTCTTTCGACGTTTTCAATTTTCCCGAGTCGGCTACAGTGACCGATGTGTTTTCAAATCCGTTTGAAAAATTATAAATCGTTATATCCCGCATCATTCCGCCGGTTTTGTCTTTGTGTTTTACATAAACATTGTATCCTGTTATGTCTTTGAAAAAAGAACCTTCAGGAATATTCAGTTCCGGTTTTTGGTTTTTAATAGAAGCTAACATGGCCCACATTTTAGCCTGGGTCTCCGGAACAATATTGTTTTGAAACAGGAAAGACGCTCCGGCCAGGAAAATGAGAAATACCATGACGGAACGCATGATTCGAAGTAGCGAAACTCCGGATGCTTTCATGGAGAGGAGCTCGAAATGTTCGCCTAAATTCCCGAATGTCATCAGGGATGCCAACAGTACGGCTAACGGTAGTGAGGTGGGAAGCAGGTACAAGGAAGCATAAAAAAACATTTCGGCCAGTACCGACATTTCAACCCCTTTTCCGACCAAATCCTCCACGTATTTCCAGAGGAATTGCATCAGTAAAATGAAGAGGCTAACGCCGAATGTTGCCAGTAATAACGGCAGAAACGCTTCAAGAATAAATGAATACAGCCTTTTTATGCGAAACACACTGATTTTTTTCAAATTAAGCACAAAGGTATAAAAATTGATTCATTATTCAATCACTTGCCTTTGATTTTGAAACGCACTTTTAACAATATTTCAGCCGGACGCAGATCGTAGGAATAATAGTAAGTACTGATATCGCTGTATGAAGCTGATATCATATATTCTTCAATCCGGAAACCTTCGGTGTGGTTGGGAATGACCCAAGTTTGACTACACTCCTGTCTTTCACCCACATCATTATCAGGTTTTTAACCTGTTCGTGATAACGAAAATTTTTATTGAATCCCCATCCGTGTCCGCCTGTGGGGAATATATACATGCTGGCCGGAATTTTCTTTTCTTTTAGTCCTCTGTAAAACAGGATACTGTTTTCAGGAACGACTCCTTTATCATCGTCGCTTAGTAAAAGGATAGTTGGCGGAGTATTATCTTTGATTTGCTTTTCGTTGGAATAATAATCGATTAATTCCTGATTTTTTTCATCCGCTCCCAGGAGATTCTTACGGGATCCTATATGGGTATTGATTTCTCCGAAGGTAATTACCGGGTAAACCAAGATACCGAAATCAGGCCTGGAAGACTCATCGAAATGTGTTAAAAGAGTCGATGCCAGGTGTCCTCCTGCTGAAAATCCGGAAACCCCTATTTTATTGGGGTTGATATTCCATTCCGATGCTCTGTTACGTATGATACGCATGGCCTCCTGAACATCTTTTAACGGGATTTTATGATGACCGTTGGGTAAGCGGTATTTCATGACAATACCGGTAATTCCGTTTTCTGCATACCATTTGGCGAAATCAACACCTTCATGGCCGGCCGCTTCGATTCCATATCCTCCGCCGGGACAGATTAAGACGGCAATCCCGGTATTTTTTGCTTTGTCGGCCGGATAAATTTTGAAAGAAGCAACGCTGACATTGGAGACATGTCCGGAACTATTCGTAGTTTCTTCTGCGGTTATTCCGTTACTTTCCGCTGCGCCATTGGGCCATACGGGGACCTCTATAACTTCTTGGGCGCTTATTGTCATACTTATAAAAAATAAGATAGCAAGAAGGGATGTCTTCATGATATTTCGGGATTTGTAATTTAAAATTCCACACCAATTCCACAGATTTGACTACGTCAATTTTCAATTCACGAAATTTATTTGTGAAATATGTGGAA
>BNXB01000046.1 GCA_025999255.1 Bacteroidia bacterium
TCGCTTCTCAAGCGTACGAACATAGAGATGCAGGGCTGCTTACATATAGCGGCATTGCTTTTTATTGCCTGCTTTGTCGATAATACACGACTACAGGACTGCTTTAGAATACATTTATAGGAGAAAGGTACAAATATTTTAATTCCGAAAAAAAATATTATTTTTGTAAAAATCAGTCATTCTTATGAATCTCTCTATTGATAACATCATGCTCATCGGGAGCGTCCTTTTATTCTTAAGTATTTTTGCCAGTCGAGCCAGTTACAGGCTGGGAATTCCAATCCTTGTGCTTTTCTTATTCATAGGGATGTTGTCCGGGAGCGATGGTTTGGGAATCCAATTCAATGATCCTTCCATAGCCCAGTTTGTCGGTATGATGGCCCTGAATGTTATTTTGTTTTCCGGAGGCATGGATACGAAGTATTTGGATATCCGGCCGGTTGCCATATCCGGAACTGTTTTATCGACCTTGGGTGTATTGCTTACGGCATTACTTACAGGTTTTTTTATTTTCTGGATTACTAACAATTTCTTTAGCACAGTCACCCTTACACTGCTCGAGGCACTGTTGCTTGCATCTGTTATGTCATCGACCGATTCGGCTTCCGTATTCGGGATTTTACGATCTAAAGGAGTTTCCCTGAAAGAACATATGAAACCGTTGCTCGAATTCGAAAGCGGTAGCAATGACCCTATGGCATATTTGCTGACAATCACTTTAATTCAAGTGATAGAGACCCAGACAGGAAATATGTGGTATATTGTGGGGTTTTTCTTATTCCAATTTATTTTCGGAACCCTGATGGGATTCGGTTTGGGGAAATTATTTGTATGGATTCTAAATAAGCTTGAATTACATAACCGTTCTTTGTATCCTGTTCTTTTGATTGCAGTTTGTTTTTTCATTTTTACTCTGACAAACGACCTGCAAGGAAATGGTTATCTGGCGGTTTATATCGGAGGGTTGGTTATCGGTAACTCCAAATTCACACAAAAATTTTCGTCCAAGCGTTTTTTCGACGGTTTGACCTGGTTATTCCAAATTATTATGTTCCTTTGTTTGGGATTATTGGTCAACCCGAGGGAACTACTTCCTGTAACAGGAATCGGTCTTATTATCGGACTTTTCATGATACTTTTCGGACGTCCGCTGAGCGTGTTAATTTGTTTATTGCCTTTCAAGAAGATGTCGTTCCGGGCCAAGATATTCACTTCCTGGGTGGGACTTCGCGGTGCGGTTCCAATTATTTTTGCGACCTATACCCTCACAGCAGGGATAGACAAATCATTTATGATATTTAATATCGTCTTTTTTGTTACCCTGGTTTCTCTTCTGATACAAGGAACTACAATCCCTCTCATAGCCGGGTGGCTGGGATTAGCAAAAAAACCCGACGAAAGACCGGAATTATCCGAATTTGAGATAGAACTTTCCGACGATATCAGTTCCGTTATGAAAGAATTTATCGTCGATACAAATCTACTTAAAAACGGAAATAAAATCAAGGATATCTCTCTTCATCCCAACACATTAGTGGTAATGGTCAAACGGGGAGAACAATATCTTATCCCCACCGGATCTACCGAATTATTCCCTCTGGACATCCTTCTGTTGATTTCAGATGATGACGCAATGTTAAAAGATATTTAATTTTCGATTTTGTGTAACATTTTCTTTATTCAACCGTCAACTAAATAATGAGGCAGGACAGGAAATTCAAAGATATGATTATTCCGCTTGCGGATAAGTTGTTTCGTCTCGCCCTAAGTATCACAGGTAATAAGCAAGACGCAGAGGACGTCGTGCAGGATGCAATGTTGAATGTTTGGCAAAAAAGGAATGAGTGGGACAGGATTTCCAATCTTGAAGGATACTGTATCCGTTCGGCCAGGAATATTGCACTGGACAAAATTTCGCTGAAAGATAATCAGTTGGTATCAATTTCCGAAAAAGACAATTTCCATAGTTTTGACCCGGAAAAGGCACAAAATGACGGAGAACAATTGGAGATAATTCGGAAAATAACCGGGCATTTGCCTGAAAAACAACGTACTGTTTTTCTGTTGAGGGACATGGAAGGACTCAGCTACAAAGAAATTATAGAAGCTATGAATATCCCGGAAGAACAGGTGAAAATAAATCTGTTTCGTGCAAGGCAGAAAATTAAAAAGATGTTGGAAGCTGCAGACAATTATTACAAGGATTAAAAAATGAGAGAGTTATTAGAACGATATTGGAAATGTGAGACATCACAAGACGAAGAGCAAAAACTTCGGGAGTGGTTTGCAGGAAACGGAGTTCCGGAAGATTTGAAGAAATACCGGGATGTATTTCAGGCTTTGGATGATTTTAAAGAACTGAAGGCGCCAGCTTCCATATCCAGGAAAGCACAGAGTTATTTGCCTGCAATTCAGCTTTATCCATCGTTGAAGATAGCTGCATCCGTTCTGATTGCCGTTTCCATTGGAATAGGAATATATACTCATTATCAACAGGAAGAATTTCTGAAAGGAGTATTTTCCGAAACCTATTCGGATCCGCAGGATGCAATCAAAGAAACCCAGGCTGTCCTCGACAAAATATCATCTTCACTTCTTAAGGCAAAAGACTGCATAGAAGAACTGCAAGAAGATTCTGTTGTCATAAATGAACCGGAAGAGTTGATTATAGAAGAGGAATGAAAAAAATTTTACTGACGATATTATTGAGTTTTTTATCATATCCCGCTTTTTCCCAGGAAATTGCAAACTTGTTCATTGAAAAATTTAATAATGATGATAATCTGGAAATTATTTCTATCGGAAAGAAAATGTTTCAGGTGATGGAAAGTGTTTCTTCGGATAATGCCGATTTTAACAAGGCAATTAAAGGTATTGAAAAAATCGTTGTTATATCTTCAAAGGATTCTATTTTGAACAACGAATATTACAATTCGGCTTATGAAATACTTACAAAAAAGAAAAACGGATTTGAACCGTTACTTTCGACTAAGGAAGGAAAAGACGATCTGATTGTAATGGCAAAAGAATCCAAAGGAATCATCAAAGAACTGGTGTTGTTGCAAGGAGATAAAAGTGATAATTTCAGTTTAATTACTCTTTGTGGAGATATCGACCTGAAAACTCTGGCGAAGTACTCCGAAAAGATAAATCTTTCAGGATTGAAAGTCCTGAATTCAATAAATGAAGAAAATAACAAATAAATATTTTTCTTTTTTAAAACTAACTTTTTTGATTAAACGGTTAAGACGGTTGGACGTGAGTCCCGCCGTCTTTTTTTGTAACTAAATTACAAACCCAACTTTCTAAACAGCACTTTCACCTGGGAATCCCAAAGCGAAATGGCATCTTCTTTTTCTTCCGGATAAGCAAAATCAATGATTTCAAGCAATAACGCTCCTGTCAATTCGCTGGTATTTAACCGGAATTCAAAATAAGCTTCACCGTCTTCCTCCCCAATCCATCTGAAACGGATAAAAGAATCCTGTGTGAATGCAAGTCTTTCGGCTTCGAGCATCTGGTTATTCCATATAAATTCGAATGTATCTCCTTTGGATATCACATCTTCAGCAAACCATTCCGACAAACCGGATGAAGTAGTAAGATGATTCCATAGGTTTTTCCTGGAAGCCTTGTCGAAAACATATTCGATATTGAATTTTTCTTTTTTCATGTGTATATAATTTATCAGTATATTTCCCTGTTTCATGAGATGAGAGTATCGAATTAACAAAAAAGGACACCGCCGAAGATACAAAATAAATCCGGGAAAAACAAGTATTCCGGCAAATATCTTCTTCGGCATTGCAATCTATAGTTGTAGAATTATCAAATTGTTACCACAAGTGAGAAATATACAAAAAACACGATTAAAATATCCTCCGATAAGCCTGTTTTACGGAAATTCTCTTTACATTTGTACGTTTTTTTTACAATTAAAAATTAACTGTATGAAGATAGGAATTTTAAAAGAAATCAAATCTCAGGAAAATCGCGTTTCGATGACTCCGGCAGGAGTTGAACAAATGGTATTACATGGGCATACTGTTCTGGTAGAAAAAGATGCGGGAACAGGAAGTAGTTTTTCCAACGAAGAATACATCCATGTTGGAGCGAAAATAATAGATACTCCGCAGGAAATATTTGAACAAGCCGATATGGTAATGCATGTAAAAGAAATTATGCCTCCGGAATACAACCTGTTGAGGCCGGGACAAATTGTTTTTACTTACCTGCACCTTGCTGCCGACCTTGAGCAAACCAAAGCTCTCATGCGCAGCAAATGTGTTGCCATAGCTTACGAAACAGTAGAATTGCCGGGAGGAAGGCTTCCTTTACTCCAACCGATGAGTGAAGTGGCAGGACGGATGTCCGTTCAGGAGGCTGCCCGTTTCCTTGAAATGCCTCAGGGTGGATCCGGAATGTTACTCGGTGGTGTTCCGGGTGTTGCTCCGGCTAAAGTATTGATTTTAGGTGGAGGAATTGTTGGCATCAATGCCGCTAAAATGGCTTGCGGATTAGGCGCTGACGTGACTATCATGGATATAAATCTTGAACGCCTTCGTTACCTTAGTGATGTAATGCCTGCAAACTGCAAGCAGGTTATGATGAGTCCGTTGAGCTTACGAGAAGAAATAAAGCAATCGGACGTGGTAATCGGCGCTGTTTTGATAGCCGGAGCCAAAGCTCCCAAATTAGTGACCGAAGAAATGATTGCTACAATGAGAAAAGGTTCTGTAATGGTGGACGTTGCCATCGACCAGGGCGGATGTTTTGAAATATCCAAGCCGACTACTCATAAAAATCCTGTTTTCGATTGTCATGGGGTGGTTCAGTATTGTGTTGCCAACATGCCGGGAGCAGTTCCACGTACTTCAACCATGGCTTTAACCAATGCGACGCTTCCTTATGCGCTCGCCATTGCAGATAAAGGATGGAAAGCAGCTCTGGACGCTGATCCCGCTTTATCTAAAGGCCTGAACGTCTGTGATGGGAAATTGGTATATAAACCGGTAGCTGAGGCTTTAAACTTACCTTATGAACCCGTTTGATGAATTTACCTGAGGAATTTATACGCCAAATGCAGGATTTGCTCGGAGAGGAATATCCTGCATTTGTTGCATCTTTGGATGAAGAAGTCCCTGTCAGTATCAGGATAAATGATAATAAACTCGGTTCCGTCGAGTCTCGAAGTCTTTCTACATTCGAAATGACAAAATATTCCGAAGCGATTTGTGAAGATCCTGTACTGTGGTGTGATATGGGGCGTTATCTCAAAGAACGGCCGTCTTTCACTTTCGACCCGGAATTCCATGCCGGATGTTATTACGTTCAGGAAGCATCCTCCATGTTTCTGGGACAAGCGATTAAGACGTTTATTGAAGGGCCGGTATGCGCTCTCGATCTGTGCGCTGCTCCCGGAGGAAAATCCACTCATTTATCTTCATTGCTGGAAAATGGCAGTCTCCTGGTTTCAAATGAAGTTATACGCAGCAGAGCGAATATTCTGGCCGAGAATACTATTAAATGGGGGAATCCGTCGGTAATTGTTACGAACAACGATCCTGCCGAAATTGGGAAACTCACTCACAGCTTCGATTTAATCCTAGCCGATGTACCATGCTCGGGGGAAGGGATGTTTCGCAAAGATTCAAAAGCAATCAACGAATGGTCGCCTGCTAACGTAAATCTTTGTGCCGAACGTCAACGACGTATCGTCGCCGATATATGGCCGGCCCTGAAACCTGAAGGGATACTCGTATATAGTACTTGTACCTACAATACCCGCGAAAACGAAGAGAATGTCAGTTGGATTGCAAACGAGTTAGGCGGTGAAATACTGGAGATACCGGTTGACAATTCATGGAACATCAAAGGTTGTTTGAAAGGCAATATACCGGTATATCGTTTTATGCCTCACCGGACGAGAGGAGAAGGTTTTTTTATGACAGTGATTCGAAAAAAGGGAGTTACAGGGAGTTATAGGGAGTTACAGGAAGTTAAAAGAAGCCGGCGCGTAGGAGCGCCTCTCACGGGCGCCCTGAAGAAGAAGTTACAAGAAGTTATGGGAGGAAGTTACAAGGAGTACTGGCTTCATGATCCTGAGAGGTTTTATTTTTTTGAAGAAAAAGGCGTTTTTTCAGCATTCCCTTTGGAAAATCCGGAAAAATTCCGTATATTTAAAGAATCATTGAAGATTATTTGTGCCGGAATTACTCTGGGAGAAATCAAAGGAAAAGACATTATTCCGTCTCATCATTTAGCGCTTTCAACTGCATTCAACCGAAAGATATTTCCAGAGATTGAACTGGATAAAAATCAAGCGATTCGTTATCTAAGGAAAGAAGCTTTGTTTGATCTTCCGGAATCCTGCTCCAAGGGCTACAACATCGTTTCTTTCGAAGGACATCCACTGGGATTCGTCAAAAATATCGGGAATCGCGCGAATAATCTTTATCCTCAGGAATGGCGGATACGTTCGAATATCTGAAAATACTTATTTTATAACCATTATCTTGGTGGCAACGCCTTGTTTCCCATCCGGTGTGGATGCCAGGACTAAATAAATACCGCTGGTTACTTTCTGTCCGTTACGTTTAGTACAGTTCCAAGTGAACTGTCCTCCTGCCGAAAGCCCTTGAGTGATCAGATTTCCGTTTAAATCCGTGATTTTAACAGTAGAATTCGCCATCAAACCGGTAATTACAACAATATCATCGGTTGCAGGGCGTACAGGATTCGGATAGGCATATACATCAGAATAATCCGTCTTTCCGGAAATTGCATCTCCCATATAAGAAACCAATCCCTTATCAGTGGCGATAAATACCTCTCCTGTGTTGTTATTGATGGCAATAGAATTGATAACATTTGAAATCAAAAGGCTATTTTCAGCAGTAAAATTCGTGACTTTAACATCATCATTTCCATTGATATCCACACAAAAAACTCCATCGCCTGCCGTTCCAAACCATTTTCTATTTCCTCCATCAACTGCTATAGCATTAATTTTTTCTCCATAAAGCAAATAATAAGGATCTGAAGCATCTCCTGAAATAACGACACGATTACAACGGCCTTGATCTACCTGGGCCGGATTTGAAAATGAAATAGGTCCGTTATCCGTTCCAACCCAAATGGTTCCGGTCAAATCTTCTGCTATACAGAAATAACCGGCAGCCTGAATACTATTGGATTGTTGATCAATAAAAGATCGTGAGAAATATTCATAAGGAGTGGAACTTTTGTCATCAAAAACAAAGATTCCGGAATTGTCTCCCCGGGGCAAATTAACCCATTTCCTGTTTTTACTGTCGATGAAAACCTGCTGAGTTATATGCCTCTGACCGGAAAGCGGCTCGTAAAAAATATTCGACCACTCGTTATTCGAAGCATAAATATTAATACAATTTTTGACTTCAGAATTGGTCATGTAAAGATTATTTTCTTTATCATAAACCAATCCATCAACCCTGACTAAATATTTGCCCCCCTGCACGTTGTCAGGATTGGCCGATTGAAGGGAACTGTTACCGGTATCGTAGGAATACCTGGTCACAAACTGGTTGTCCAGGAACTCATAAAGCCCTTCCCCATAACTGGATGCAAAATAGTGCTTCGGATTGCGCGGATCGACAACAGCCGATACAAAGTCCATACATTGAATTCCTGTTTTTGCTTCTATTTCCCTGTGATCAAAATTGAACCAGGAATTATTTTCATAAACCATCAATGTTCCGGGATAATTACTTCTATCAGTTGCACTCCCGGTTGCTCCTCCTGTAATTAAAAGTTTATTTTGGCTATAAGTCAGATAATAAGTTAAATCCCGTTTCGGGCTGTTGACTTTGATCCCTGCAGTAGAAATACTATAATCCGCAGAAGAAAATTCCCTCTTGATTCCCATCAAACCGGACGAATCGGCTGCGGCCCAATAAATAGTTTTATCCTTGACTGAACTTACGCCAAAAGTATTGACAGGTATTGTATATCCTTCGGATGAAAAATCAGAAAAAAAAGAAACATATCCCATTCCACTTAACGTTAATTGATTCTGATTTACAGACAATTGCCTGAACACCCCAGGTTGGATCCGATAGTTTTGCTCGTCATTCCCTTTATAAAAAACGCCGACTTCCGGACGATAATGTACAATCAAATCATTGAAAACCAGAATTTTTTCTACTTTTTTATCTTCCTCGGAAGACACTATCAGATAAGGTTCCCAATTTTTTCTATCCGATAGATTTGTGTTTGTCAATCCACGTAAAACTCCATCCGAAGTTGCGGAGTACAAATATGACCCCAAACGGCAGACTGATTTGGTTTCTTTATCCAGATTATATGTCGCTTTTATTTCTAATTTTCTCAAATCAATTACAACAATACCAAATGCTGTAGATAAATAAGCCAGAGATCCGTCGATTTCGAGATTATTGACCGTTTTATTCTGATAATTGACATTGTCTTTTAAAGAAGCGATATTGGTAAATCCATCTTTTGTCAGAATATCAATATTCGAATTCTGACCATAAACGAGAACCAGTGCTCCGGCCTCTTTGCTATAAGCCATGTACGAAATACCGACATCATTCAACCCATCAGCCTTTCCATATAATTTTACAGAATTATCTTCAGGAGAATAGGATAAAAGAGAACCATATCTTTTTTTATCATTGGAATCAATAATTCCTCCATCATATACAGCAAAAACTTTATTTTCAGTTTCCGAAACAATAAAAGCTTCCTGATATGCCTTGTACTCTTTCCATGTTCCGACAGCCCGCTGGGCATTGACTGTAAAGACAAAAAAGCAAGAAACAAAGCAGGCGTAGAATTTTAAAATCTTGTTATTGGTCAATATTCGTTTCATCCAGATAATTTTTTAGTTTTTCAACGGCTAAAGCACGATGGCTAATCGTATTTTTTATGCTGTTTCCCATTTCGGCAAATGTCTCCGAATAACCTTTCGGTACAAACACCGGATCATATCCGAAACCGGTATTTCCACGAGGAAACTCAATGATAGTACCACTAATAATTCCGTCGAACAGGATTTCCCGATTCTTCAAAAGAAGAGCAATCACAGTCCTGAAACGGGCCGAACGATCCGACTTTCCTTCCAATTCATTCAAAATTTTCCGCATATTGGCTTTAGAATCTTTCGATTCACCTGCATACCTGGCAGAATACACGCCGGGAGCATTATCCAATGCGGCAACTTCCAGTCCGGTGTCGTCGGCAAAACAATCGTAACCGTAATGTTCTTTTATATAATAGGCCTTCATCAATGCATTACCTTCCAACGTATCCGCTGTTTCTGGAATATCTTCCGTACAACCGATATCCTGCAAAGATACAACATTCCAGGACTTACCGAGAATTTCACGGACTTCCTGAAGTTTATGCAAATTATTTGTAGCAAAAACTATTTTCTTCATTTCTATTGAAACGAAAAAAATAGCTGAAAATTATTAAACCGGAGGAATTTTTTAGTGGAGAGTGGAGAGTAGGCTTCGCACGAAACCATCAATCTCCTCTCGTTGCTTCTTAAATGAAGAAAATGAAAGGAATGAAAAAATAACTGTTTCGTACGAAGCCTATTTTTTCATTCCTTTCATTTATTCTTTCATTTAATCATCATTTCCTGATGACCTTGAACGTTTTACCGTTGTACTGTAACATGTACGTACCCTTGGCATAGCCCGTCAGGTCGATCGTCGTTATTCCTTCCTGCGTGGGGTAAGTTCCCTTCAACGAACCGGTAACATCCATGATGCGGACGGTTTGGTTCGCTTCCGTATTCGAAACTTTTACTACGCCGGAAGTCGGGTTCGGGGAAACCTGTACTGTGGTTGAGGTAATGTCATCCGTACCTGTCGGGTATTGTACCACGATAGTCCGGGTGGCC
>BNXB01000047.1 GCA_025999255.1 Bacteroidia bacterium
TATCGGAAGAAAAAACATTCATAAGCTATGAAAAAGTCAATCAATTGGTTACTGATTTATATCTGAGAACAAAGAGATGTAATGCACCTCTGGTCTGGTTGTCTCACTTTTCTTCTTCTGCCATTACCGATGAAGCGGAAGGTACAAATGTGGAAGGAAACATAACAAACAGGTATAACACCGGAGACTGGAGCCCTACCAGTATGCCTCAACCGAATACTGATATGTTCTGGAAAGGCATATACAATACGATACGCCGGGCAAATGTAATTCTTGCCGGAATTGAAAAATATAAAACTCCCGATGATCCGCTTAATCCGGGTAATCTGCAGAAAAGAATCGGCGAAATTTATTTTATCAGAGGATATCTGCATTACTTGCTGGTACGTATGTATGGAGAAGTTCCGTACTTGGATTATGTTGTTAATGCCAACCATTCGATGGATTTCAAGAAAGAATCGGTACATGCGATAGTTGAGAAAATCATAGCGGATGCCAATGAAGGAGCCAAGTATTTACCTTCGAATCATTGGGGTATTGAATTCGCCCGCGCCGATAAGGGCGCCTGTCTGGGACTTATTGCCATTGCCCGTTGGACAGCTGCAACGCCATTGTATAACGGAGCTTCGCAGTATGGTTATAAGGGTAATCGCGTGTTTGAGTCCGAATATTCATATAATGTTTCCCGTTGGCAAAGCGCTCGTGATGCGGCCAAGGCTTTGCTCGATCTCAAGGGCGATGACGGGAAATCACGTTATACATTATATTCTAAATATACTGCTACGGATTTTAACGATAGCGGAGGGAAGGATTGTAACAATTCGACGGTATATAGGCGTCTCTGGGAGATGTATTATGATCTGGATGCATTCAGGAACGAATTTGTGTGGTTTGTTACAAAAGATAAATCCGAAGGTTGGTTCGGAGATGTGTATCCTCCCAGTCGTGGCGGCGGATCACGCCAACAACCGGTACAGGAACAGGTAGATGAGTATGAGTATATTGCTCCTAATGGGTATGGTTATCCGGTTTATAGCGACAGAGCTGTTTCCGACGGATACGACGATGGGGATCCCTATGTTTCCGTAAAGCGTGATCCGCGTTTTTATCGTGATATTGTTTTCCACGGAGCAACTTTCCGTGACGGAAGTAATAATCCTTCTTTGGTAAACACGGCGGAAGGAGCAAACAGGATAGGAGCGAGTAATGCCACCACTACCGGATATTATTTGCGTAAATACCTGCATGAAGCCTGGAATAGAAACGGAAGCGTTTCAATAAGTTGTCCGCCGATCTGGAGATTACCGGAATTCATATACATTTATGTGGAAGCCGTCAATGAGACTACCGGCCCTAACCAGGAGATTTATAATCTTGTGAATTCCGTGAGAGAGCGTTCATTTATGGCTCCAATGCCTCCCGAATGTATAACAAACAAAGAACTGATGAGGGATTATATTAAACGGGAACGTCGTGTCGAATTTTTTTATGAGAACAAGAGAGCCTTTGACTGCCGTTTATATCTGGAATCGACAAGTCAACCGGAAACAGAGAAAGAACAACAGTGGTTGACAGCCGGTTCTACCAATTCCGAACGTTCAAAAAATTACTGGAGTCAATATCATAAATCGTATCCGAAATGTCAACGCATGATTAATGGTATGAGACCGGAAGAAGATCCGGATGGTAAGATTGTAATAAACGATAAAAAATACAGAATGGAGCGGTATTGTGTCGAAATAAGGGTATTCGATACTCCTAGACACTATTATTGGCCGATTATGCAATCCGAATTACAAAAAGATCCGAGTCTTGTTCAGAATCCCGGATGGTAAAGAAATATTCCTGAAGGAAGAGCTTTAGGCCTTTGTCTTAAAGTTTGTCGGGTTTGCGAAGTTCAATGATAAGCAGATTTTTTAATGAACAACTTCAGCAAACCCGGCTTTTTTATTGGGGTAATAATGATTTTAAGATTTCCGGTTTATCCGTTGTAATGAAATCTATTTTCCGGTCAATCATTTCCTTCATTACTACAGGATCATTTACTGTCCAGACATTAGTAGTTAACTCTGATTCTTTCGCTTCTGTTATCCATTCGGGGTGTGTCTGGAATATTTTAAAGTGGTAGTCCAGACCGGTTAATCCGGCATTTTTGATTTCTGAAGGAGATAAATCGCCGTTCAGGTAAGCAATTTTTGCCTTGGGTTGGTATCGAAGTATTTCTTTGCAGATATTCAGGCTGAAGGAGATATATTCCGTCTGTTTTTCCATCCCGGATTTAGAAACCATCTCAGTGATGATTTTTACAGCCTTATCTTCGATTTCTTTGGTGCTGTGAGGTTTGATTTCCAGTATTAACTTCGTATTCCTGTCCTTTTTCCCTTGTTTGAGATAGGATTTCAGGGTAGGCAATGTTTCTCCGTTTTTAATCTTCAGGTCTTTCAAGAGATTGAAAGGCGTTTTTTCAATGGTCAATAAACGGTCGTTCGGACCTTTTATTGTCGGATCGTGATTTACGACAGGAATTCCGTCGGAAGTAATTGAAACATCGAATTCCGAACCGTAAATATGGATTTCCTGGGTCTTTTTAAGAGAAAAGACCGAATTCTGGGCGGAACCTTCACAATCCCAATAACCCCGGTGAGCAATGACCTGTGTTTGTGCAAAAACTTCGAAATTGCAAAGTACAGTTAGCAAAATGAGGGGGAAATACCATTTCATTTTTTTTCGATTTTTTTATTTTGTGATAAAGAATATATAATAAAACCGGTTCCGATAACGGCAAACGGAATACTGAGAACTTGTCCCATGTCTAATTGCATGAGTTTTTCAAATTCAACCTGACGTTCTTTAATGAATTCGATGAAGAACCGGAATCCGAAGATTAATGTAATCGTTAAACCGAAGAAAAATCCCCGGTTTTGAAACAAACCGGTTCGTTTGTACAGATACCTGTTGATGAAAAATATAATCAGGTATGCAATTGCCTCGTACAATTGAGCCGGGTGCCTTGGAATGTTATCGACACGTTCGAAAACGAATGCCCAGGGAACTTCGGCCGGTTTTCCGATAATCTCCGAATTCATCAGATTACCCATCCGGATGCAAAAAGCGCTGATCGGAGTTACGATTGCAATGATATCCAGGGTTTTTATCAGGTTTTGTTTCGTTTTCAAGGAGTAGCAAACCAAGGCGATCACCAGTCCGATAGCTCCTCCATGACTGGCTAATCCTCTATAACCGGAAAATTCGTATCCTCCTCCCGGTTTCGGAGCAATAGGAAAAATCATTTCCAGAGGATTGGCTAAATAATACTCCGGTTCGTAGAACAGGCAATGCCCCAAACGGGCTCCGATAAAAATTCCGAAAAAGCAGTACCACGTTAACTTTTCCAGGTTGTCGAGTGGAATCTTGTTTTCGGCAAAAATCTTTTTGATAAGATAAAAAGCGAAGATTAATCCTCCTACAAACAAGATACCGTAATATTGGAGCGAGATCCCGAGTATTTTAAAAATCTCGGGATGGACATTCCAGTGTATATAGGATAAAATCATTTTATTTACCGGTTAGTAGTTTATCGTATTCTGTTTGATTTTCAATGATTTCCAATGCTTTTTTGAGAGATTCGTTCTGTTGGTTGGCAATTTGAACGTATTCGTTCATATCCCAAAGGTCCCGTGCAATCAGACCTTTGATTTGCAGGGCGATTACGGATTTGGAGATATTAAATTCTTTCCGGTCTTTTTCACTGGTTCCCGTATCTTTGGCATCCGGTTCGCTTGTTTTCCGATCATCGATCATCATATTGAACACTTCTTCCAGCATATTGTCGGTAACGGTAAACCTGGATTTAAAATCGTTGAAATTTTTATACTCTTTTTTATATTTTTCCCTGTTTTTATCAACCAGATTCATGGCGTACCGGTAGATGAATCCGTTAGCGTATATTTCGCGCCAAACAGCGGTATTGTATGTCGTATCCAGGGGTACGAAATAATCAGGCATGATACCGCCTCCTCCGTAAACGGTACGTTTGTTTATTAAGGTATTATATTTCAGTGAATCAGGAAAATGAATGCTGTCTGCGCTAACCATTTCTCCATGATTATACCTTTCGATTAAATCTTTGTTATATGATTCCAGATTTCCGTTTTCATAAGGCTTTTGAATGGAACGGCCTGTTGGCGTATAATAACGGGCGGTAGTCAGGCGTATCATTGAACCGTCGGGCAATGGGATAGGACGTTGTACAAGGCCTTTTCCGAAAGAACGGCGGCCGACAATAACAGCTCTGTCCCAATCCTGCACGGCTCCGGCGACAATTTCACTGGCGGATGCCGAGTATTCATCGACCAACAGGATCAATTTCCCGTTTTCGAAACTCCCTTTCGTTGTCGCCTGCGCATCTTCGCGGCGTTGATGTTCCCCTTCCGTATAAACGATTGTTTCTCGCTGTTTCAGGAATTCGTCGGCAATGTCGATGGCTGCATTGAGGTAACCTCCGCCGTTATTCTGCAAGTCAAAGATAAGATTTTCCATCCCCTTGGATTTCAAATCTTTAAATGCCTTTATAAATTCCTCGTGAGAGGTTGCTGCAAAACGGTTGAGACGGATGTAACCGGTTTTATTATTAAGCATATAATAAGCATCCATACTGTAAACCGGTATTTTATCGCGGACAATTTTGAATTCTATTAAACCAGGCACTCCGGAACGCTGAACTTTTACTCTTACCGTAGTTCCTTTAGGTCCTTTAAGTTTCCGCATGACATCGTTGGTCTTCATTTTTACTCCGGCTATGAGGGTATCGTCAACTTCTATGATA
The DNA here is from genome assembly GCA_025999255.1 of Bacteroidia bacterium. Classification (GTDB taxonomy): domain Bacteria; phylum Bacteroidota; class Bacteroidia; order Bacteroidales; family Azobacteroidaceae; genus BNXB01. The sequence goes on from BNXB01000047.1 coordinate 4,826, forward strand.
CGATCTCCCGCACGGATACCCACTTTTTCGGAAGGACCTCCGGATATAACCTGGATTACGTATAACGTGTCCGTCAACATGTTGAATTGGATTCCTATTCCATCAAAATTTCCCTGCAGAGGTTCGTTCATTTCTTTCACTTCTTCCGGATTGAGATAGTTTGAATGAGGATCCAACTTTTCCAGCAGACCCACGATAGCATCTTCAACTAATTTATTTTCATTGACAGTGTCCACGTACAGATTTTGTATTGCATAAAGCGCCATATTGAGCTTACGCATGTTCTGATTGTCGTTTCTCTGTCCGAAAGAACAGGAACAGAAAAGAACAGACAAGATCAATGAATAGAATACTTTGTTCATTTTTTTATATTATTATTTAAGATAATTATTTATTTGCATCGTTTCCGGTACAAACTCACTCACATCTTTTCCATACGAAAGAAGCTCCCTCACGATGGACGAACTGATATGTGTGTGCTCGGGTTCCGTATATAAAACAAACGTTTCGATACCGGAAATCTTACGATTTACATCGGCAATATTTTTTTCATATTCAAAGTCATTGACGGAACGAATTCCGCGGAGAATGAAATTTGCGTTTACTTTTTGAGCAAAATCAACGGTCAGATTGTCATAACCGGTTACTTTTATCTTTTTGTTATCTTTAAAAATTCGGGAGATCATCTCCATCCGGTCTTCAAGGGAAAAAAATGTTTTTTTGTTCGGATTGATACCGATTGCGATGATAATTTCGTCCACTAATTTTAAACCTCTGTTAACAAGAGACAAATGCCCGATGGTAAAAGGGTCGAAAGTACCCGGAAATATAGCTATTTTTTTCATTCTTTCATTTCTAAACGTCTTCTTCCAAAACGAGATTATCAATAATAAAGTTCTGGCGTTCCATGGTATTTTTGCCCATATAGAATTCCAGCATTTCTTTTACGGCATCCTGTTTTTTCATCGTAACAGGATCGAGTCGCAGGTCTTTTCCTATGAAATTTTTAAATTCGGAAGGAGAAATTTCTCCGAGACCTTTGAATCGTGTAATTTCCGGATTGGGACCTAATTTTTGGATTGCATCCAATCTTTCCTCTTCGGAATAACAATAAATTGTTTCTTTTTTATTCCTGACACGGAATAAAGGTGTTTGGAGGATGAACACATGGTTATTTTTAATCAGATCCGGAAAAAATTGCAGGAAGAATGTGATGATCAGCAGGCGGATATGCATTCCGTCAACGTCGGCATCAGTTGCTATGATTACTTTGTTATAACGTAAATCCTGTAAACCGTCCTCAATATTCAACGCAGCTTGTAGTAGGTTGAATTCTTCGTTTTCATAGACGATTCTTTTTGTTAATCCAAAGGTATTCAGTGGTTTGCCGCGAAGGCTGAACACCGCCTGATAATTTGGGTCGCGGCTTTGTGTAATGGAGCCGCTGGCAGAATCTCCTTCGGTAATAAAGATACAGGTTTCTTCCAGATTTTCTCCTTTTGTATCGTTGTAATGCAAGCGGCAGTCCCGCAATTTTTTGTTGTGTAGATTTGCCTTTTTAGCACGTTCACGGGCCAATTTGGTAACTCCGGCAATTGCTTTACGTTCTTTTTCGGATTCCAGGATCTTTTTCAGTAAAGCATCTGCAGTTTCTGTTGCCTTATGAAGATAGTTATCCAGTTCTTTTTTAATAAAATCGCTGATAAATTTAGCTACGGAAGTACCACCGGGACCCATTTCCTTGGAACCCAGTTTCGTTTTTGTCTGGGATTCAAAAACGGGTTCTTCCACTTTTATACTGACGGCTCCGATGATTCCGCTACGGATATCGGCATATTCGAAATTTTTGTTGTAATATTCTTTGATGACCCGGGTCACTGCTTCGCGAAAAGCCGACAGGTGAGTTCCTCCCTGTATTGTATGCTGACCATTGACGAAAGAATAATATTCTTCTCCGTATTGATTTGCATGGGTGATAACTAATTCGATGTCATCTCCTTGCAGGTGTATGATCGGATAAAGCGGATCCGAAGTCATGTATTCATTGAGCAGGTCAACCAACCCGTTTCTGGAATGGTATTTTTTCCCGTTATAGTTGATTGTTAAGCCTGCATTCAAGAAGACATAATTTTTAAGCAGGCTTTCAACATATTCGTCTTTGTATTGGTAATCCCTGAACAATTCTTCGTCGGGAATAAAATTTACCAATGTCCCGTTAGGCTTATCGGTACGTTCTATCGGGCTGTTTTCTGTGATGTGGGCCCTGCTGTATTCCACACATTTACTTTCCCCGTCGCGAAAACTTTGGACTAACATATAAGAAGAGAGCGCATTGACCGCTTTGATGCCGACTCCGTTTAAACCCACCGATTTTTTGAAAGCTTTGGAATCGTATTTTCCTCCGGTATTCATTTTGGACGAAACGTCTTCTACTTTTCCGAGTGGAATTCCGCGACCGTAGTCTCTGACGGTTACAACACCCTCATCGATGGTGATATCGATACTTTTACCATATCCCATCATGTATTCGTCCATGGCATTATCCAGGACTTCTTTCAAAAGTACATATATACCATCGTCGGCATACGATCCGTCGCCTAATTTGCCGATATACATTCCCGGGCGACGGCGGATATGTTCCCACCATTCGAGGGTTTTAATATTATCTTCTCCGTAATGGACTTCCTGTGTTGGTATTGAATTGATATTGTCTTCCATTTTGTTTTTTGAACTGCACATTTTTTTGTTACGTAGGGGCCTAAAATTCGTAGTAGGGGCTTAAAATTTTAAGCCCCTACTACGATGTCAATCATTTAATTTTTTGATGAATGCCCTACGGGTTTTATGATGAACGACATCATAGTCTTCCCATTGAGATTGCATTTTGGTATTTAATTCCAATTCGGGATTACTTTCCGCATAAACGTATCCTTTTTGATTGAAAATTGGGATCAGGTCATTGAACATTAATGCGTTAACCCCTTTATTCTGATATTCCGGAGCCACGCCGATAATATACAGGTCAACCACATTGTTGTTTCCGTAAAGCGCTTGCAGGAGATGCATCCATCCAATCGGAAAGAGTTTTCCTTTCGCTTTTTTCAATGCTTTGGACAAGCTGGGTAAAGTGATTGCAATTCCTACCACACTATCGTCTTCTTCTTTCACAACTAATGTTACCAAGTCCAATGAAAGCATTGGGATATACATTTTGATGTAATATTCGATCTGTTTTGGTGTTAGCCTGGAGTAACCATAAAGAGGCTTGTATGCTTCATTCCAGAGTTCGAAAATTTTTTGAGCATAGGGCCATATTTCTCTTGTCTTTTTGAACTTCACTATCTTTAAACCGTATTTTTTCAATACTATTTGTGAAATACGGGCATATTTTTCCGGAACTTCTTTAGGTATGTTGATTTTGAATTCGTTCCAATCCTGATCTTTTTCATATCCGAGTTTAGCCAGGTGATCTTTGTAATACGGATAACTGTAAGTAGTGGCCATAGTGCCTACTTCTCCGAATCCCCATACGAGTAAGCCTTCATGATCCATATCTGTGAATCCCAGAGGCCCGTGGATAGCTGTCATCCCTTTTTCCCTGCCCCATTTTTCAATCGCGCTTATCAATGCTGCAGAAACATTTTCGTCGTCGATAAAGTCAATAAAACCAAATCTGACATTTTTTTCATTCCACTGTTTGTTTGCTTCATGATTGATAATTCCGGCGATGCGGCCGACAATCATCCCTTCCCTGTAAGCCAGAAAATATTTTGCTTCGCAAAAATCGAATGCAGGATTTTTTTTTCTGCTCAAAGTCATCATTTCATCTGATATCAGGCCAGGTACATGATAAGGGCAACCTTCGTATAACTTAATATTGAATTCCACAAACTGCTTAAGTTCCTGTTCCGTTCCAACTTCCTTTATTATTATTGACATTTGTTTTTAATTGAAAAATTCCAAAGCATGCAAATATACTACAAATATTATAAATTGACAAGACAGTAACACCATTTCCCCGCGACAGGCTTCTACCTCGGTGATACGATAACGTTCGATATGTCCGTCTTCGAATTTCCGGACAAGGAATTTTCCCAATAAAGCAGGAGCCACGGTTAAAACATCCTGTTTGAAAAAATTTCGTGAAAGTTTTTGCATGTAAGATAAACTCTTATTCTGCTAAAGGAGTTAACCGGACGTTTCTGAACTGGATATCTTTTCCTTCACTTTGCAGGCCAATATGCCCGGTTTTATGCATTGATTTTGTACCTTTATTTTGAAGTACTCCGTTGATATACACAGTAATGGTACCGTCTTTGCAAGTGATGTCGGCGTTATTCCATTCTCCTGTGGTCATTTCCGGGGTCGGATTGAATTTACCGACACTGGGGAACTTCGGGCGTTCTTCTCCGGGTTTTGTCTTAAATTCTGCAATGTCCGAACCTCCAAGGAGTACAAAATCGCCTGCACTTCCGGCTTTTAACTGACATTCAATGGCATTCGGCCAGACTTTGTTGTCACTTTGAACGAAAAGGAAAATGCCACTGTTAGTGGCTTCCTGGGGCCATCTCCATTCTACATGCAACCGGAAATTACTGTATTTTTCTTTGGTGTACATATAGCCGAATGGAGTTCCGGTTATATGGATGACACCGTCTTTCACGGAAAAAATTCCGGTATTGGTTTTGTTATCTTGTAAAACAAATCCCCAATTGCTCAAATCTTTTCCGTTGAACAAATCGATTGTTTTCTGGGCATGTAAAGAAAATGAAGAGACTACTACGAAACAGGAAATCAAAAATGTCTTCATGATGATAATCTTTATTAAATGAATTTCGGACAAATTTAATATGTTTCACACAGATTTCATAAATTTCACAAATTTATTTTAAAATCATTCATTTTCCGACGTATTTATAAAAACAATAGTTCGTTCAAAAATCAGATAAATTGCTGAATAACAGCAAAATAAGTTTAGGAATATTTGGAAAAAACCGCAGGAATTAGTACCTTTAAAGCATTGACTCACAATCAGATGCTTTCGATATGA
>BNXB01000048.1 GCA_025999255.1 Bacteroidia bacterium
ATTGATGCGATTTTTTAGCGTGTTCGGTAATCCGCCTAACTCACGAAAAAATCAGATGTATTTGCAAGAACTATTGACGTTCGGGGCGATAGCTGCTTAGGTTAAATAAATTTTGAACGAACTATTGTAAAAAAACACATTCTTGTTTTTCATTTTTTAATAAAATAAGTTAAATATCTAAAAGATAAATTTTTAGCTATTTGAAACTTTTATTTTTTTTTATCCGGTAGAAACCTTTTTCGTCTGTTGTTTTATCTATTTTTGCGAAAAAACAGACCGCAAGACATGTGAAAAATAAATTTTGCATCATTTAAATTACAAAAATAGTATGATTAACAAAGAATTGATCGACCCGAAAAGTATTGTAGTTGTAGGGGGCTCGAATACAACATCCAAACCTGGGGGAAACTGCGTAAGAAATTTGATTAACGGTAAGTTTGCCGGAGAGTTGTATGTAATTAATCCGAAAGAAAAGGAGGTACAGGGTTTGAAGAGTTATTCCCATGCCTCAAAAATCCCTCAGACTGATTTGGCAGTCATTGCCATTCCTGCTCATGCATGTCTTGAGACTGTTACTATATTGGCCCAAAAGAAAGGGGTGAAAGCTTTTATTATGTTTACTGCCGGATTTGGGGAAGAGACGGAAGAAGGAGGGAAACTGGAGAAAGAAATTGTGAAGGTTATCAATGAAGCCGGTGCGAGTCTGATAGGCCCGAACTGCATCGGATTACTCAATCGTTATCATCACAGTTTATTTACATTACCGATTCCGGAAATGGATTCTATGGGGGTGGACATGATTTCCAGTTCGGGAGGAACGGCATTGTTTATCATGGAATCGTCGATGAGGATGGGATTGCGTTTCAATTCGGTATGGTCTATCGGGAATGGGGCGCAAATTACCGTAGAAGATGTTCTGGAAGATATGGATCGGAATTTTAATCCGGACACTGATCCTAAAATCAAAATATTGTATATAGAAAGTATTAAAGATCCGGATAAGCTGCTGGAACATACGACTTCTCTTATCAGGAAAGGTTGCCGTATTGCGGCGATTAAATCCGGTAGTTCCGAATCCGGTAGTCGCGCCGCTTCTTCTCATACGGGAGCGATGGCCAATCCGGATCTTGCGGTCGAAGCCCTTTTCCGTAAAGCGGGTGTCGTGCGTTGTTTCAGCCGCGAGGAGTTGGCAACGGTTGCTGCCGTATTTACCCTCAAAGAGTTGAAAGGAAAGAATATCGCAATTGTGACCCATGCCGGCGGACCGGCGGTTATACTGACGGACGCTTTGTCAAAAGGAGGAATGGAGATTCCGAAGCTGTCGGGAAATGCTGACGCCGAAGAATTGAAAACACATCTTCTTCCGGGAACGGCGATTAGTAATCCGATTGATATTCTGGGAACAGGAGGCCCGGAACATCTGAATATAGCCATTGAATATTGTGACAAGAAATTTGAAAATGTGGATGGAATTGCCGTGATTTTCGGTAGTCCCGGTTTAACCCGTGTTTACGAGGCATATGATGTCCTTGATCAGAAAATGCGTACCTGTAATAAACCGATTTTTCCTATCCTGCCTTCCGTTACGACAGCTTGGGACGAAACCGACTTTTTTGTAAAGAAAGGTCATGTCAACTTTAGTGATGAAGTCGGTTTGGCGACAGCTTTGACCAAAATAATCCAAACACCTCATCCGTTGGCTAATAATCTGGAATTGAAGGGTGTTGATGTTCCTAAAATACGCCGGATCATTGATAATATTCCCGAATCCGGATATATTGCTCCTTATATAGTACAGGACTTGTTTGTGGCTGCCGGTATTCCTTTTGTTCCGGAACTGGTTTCCGACGAATGGGATAAGGTGAGGGATTTTGCCGGTCAGGTTCATTTCCCTGTGGTTGCCAAATGTGTGGGACCAATTCACAAGTCGGATGTAGGCGGTGTGGTACTTAATATCCGTTCGGAAGAACATTTGGCGATTGAGTTTGAACGTCTGATGAGTATTCCTGATGCTAAGTCTGTAATGATTCAACCGATGTTAAAAGGACGGGAATTGTTTATCGGATCGAAATATGAAGAAAGATTCGGACACATTGTTCTTTGTGGTTTGGGCGGTATTTTTGTCGAAATCTTCAAGGATGTAGCTTCCGGACTCGCTCCATTGGCGACCGAGGAAGCTCTTTCAATGATTCGATCCCTCAGAGGATATAAGGTATTTCAGGGAGCCCGCGGCCAAAAAGGTATTGATGAGCATCAGTTTGCTGAGATTATAGTCCGTTTGTCGGCTTTGCTTCGGTTTGCAACAGAAATCAAAGAATTGGATATTAATCCTTTGTTGGCCACGGAGAACGGCATTATCGCTGTCGATGCCAGAGTTCGAATTGAAAAAAATTAACAAAAATGTTATTAATTATTAAAAAATATTGTTTACCTTTACTGTCTTAATGTTATAGTTGTTTTATTTATACAGAGATCAAAACGAGTTCATAACAAAGGCAAAAAGATGAAGCAATTTTTATATGTTGTTTTGATTGTCATATTCTTTGTTTCCTGTAAGGGAAAAGAAGGATATGTCATCGAAGGAAAGATAACCGGTTTACAGAGTTCGTCATTGTATTTTGTTACTCAGAATCCGGATGGTAATAGGATACGTATTGATACGATTCAGGCGCGACCCGGAGGAGAGTTCCGGTATAAGGGTAATTCTCAGCGATTGATCCCGGTTATCTTATACCTGGAAGATGGAAATGTCTGGACTACTGTTTGGGTTCAGGATAGAGATAAATTGTCTTTATCGGGAGATGTTCATTTCCCGGAAATGATTATTGCAAAGGGGGGTGAAGTCAATGATCTTTTGACTAAATTTAAAATCGAAAATAAATCTTTGCTTCAGGAAAGGCGGAATTTAATGGATCATCATCATTCCGATGTTGAAATGAATGACAGTTTAGGTACGAATGTGAATTATCCGGAGTATGAATCAAAACTGTTAAACGTTGACCATCAGTTGAAAGAAAAAGCTGAAAAATTTATCAACAATTATCTTTCTTCAATTGCAAGTCTGGTTTTGATACAGGATTATCTGATGGATGGTAATGATCCCGAATTGGTTCAGACCTATCTGTCGAAAATGGATGGTAATGTAATCCGGGATACGTTATATAAAAAACTTGTGAGAGTGAATGATAAATTTCGTCAGACTTTGCCCGGATCGAAAGCTCCGGACTTCACTGTTCTGGATACCAATAACGATACTATCCGGTTGAGTTCTTACCGGGGTAAATATTTCCTGCTTACTTTTGCTGCTTCGTGGTGTGAAACTTGCGATAAGGATAATGAGGAACTTGCTTCGCTTCATAAGGAATCTGACCGGAAGCAGCTTGAAATGCTGACTATTTCACTGGATGAAGATAGTACGGCCTGGAGCAATGTTGTGAAAGAAAAGAAATTGGTGTGGAATCAGGTTGTAGATACTGATGGTTGGGGTTCGGATATGGTTTCGCTTTACAATATCACAGAAATTCCATCCAGTGTTTTGATTAACAAAGAAAGCATTATTGTCGGACGAAATCTACCGACGGATAGTATAAAGAAAATTATGAAATTATAGTTTTACGTTTTTACGTTGGTGGCGTGCGTAAGCTTAACGTATAACGTAAAACTTTTTTAAAAAACCTATAACTTAGAATTGATTTTATGTTAGTAAAAGTCTATGCTGCAACTCTGCAGGGTGTTGACGCTATTGTTATCACCATCGAAGTGAATTGTGCGAAAGGGGTTCGTTTTTTTCTGGTCGGATTGCCTGATGTTAGTATTAAAGAATCACATGAGCGGATTACTTCAGCTTTGAGTGAGAGTGGGTACAGATTTCCCCGGAACCAGATTCTGATTAATATGGCTCCTGCCGATATCCGGAAAGAAGGAGCGTCTTATGATTTGCCTTTAGCTATCGGAATTCTTGCCGGTGCGGAAAAAATCAAAGCGGATAAGATAGGAGATTACATGATGATGGGAGAATTATCTCTGGATGGAGCTCTTAAACCGGTGAAGGGAGTATTGCCTATTGCGATCAAGGCCAAAGAATCCGGTTTTAAAGGAATTATCTTACCTGCGAAAAATGCTCATGAGGCTGCTGTTGTCGAGGATTTGGAAGTTTATGGTATGGATAATATCAGGCAGGTTATCCGGTTTTTTAATGACGAAGAACGATATGAGCCGGTAAGAATTGATGTCTGTGAGAATTTTTATTCGAATCAATTGCAATTTGAATTGGATTTTTCGGAGGTTAAAGGACAGGAAAATGTGAAACGGGCGATTGAAGTTGCTTGTGCCGGAGGACATAATTTGATTCTGGTCGGGCCTCCCGGAGCCGGAAAATCCATGTTAGCCAAAAGGATCCCATCTATCTTACCTCCCTTAACATTAAGTGAGAGTCTTGAAACTACAAAAATTCATTCGGTAGCAGGAAAAATGGCTAACAATAGTTCCCTGATTGCTGTAAGGCCATTTCGTAGTCCTCATCATTCCATTTCTACGGTAGCTATGGTTGGAGGAGGTTCGTATCCTCAACCCGGAGAAATCAGTTTATCCCACAATGGCGTATTGTTTCTGGACGAGTTGCCGGAATTTCCCCGTTTAGTGTTGGAAGTGATGCGCCAACCGCTTGAAGATCGGAAAATAACAATATCGAGAGCTAAATTCACAGTAGAATATCCTGCGGGATTTATGTTGATCGCCTCTATGAATCCTTGTCCCTGTGGGTATTTCAATCATCCCGAACGAGCTTGTGTTTGTTCTCCGATGCAGGTTCAAAAATATCTGAGCCGGGTTTCCGGGCCTTTACTTGACCGGATCGACATCCAGGTAGAGATTGTTCCTGTTCCTTTCGACAAGATTTCTGATGTTCGTCCTTCAGAGTCGAGTGAAACAGTCCGGAATCGGGTTATCAGGGCGAGGAGTATCCAGGAACAACGATTTTCCGGTGAAAGAGGAATTTATTGTAATGCCCAGATGAACACACGTCTTCTGCACAAACATGCCCAACCTGATTCTTCCGGATTACAGAGGCTTAAGATTGCTATGGAAAAACTGAATTTGTCGGCGCGGGCTTACGACCGGATTCTTCGTGTTGCACGGACGATTGCCGATTTGGATGAATCGGAAAATATTTTTTCACACCATCTGGGTGAAGCGATTAATTACCGGAATCTGGATCGGGAAAACTGGGGATGTTGATATTTTTTAATTTACTGATGTTCAGGTCTTAATAAATCATTAACTGTCTTTACCGGGTTGAATGTCTGGATTGGAACTTCTACAAAAACGGTGTTCCAGTCCGACATTGCACCATTCCATAGTCCTGGTAACTCCAAAGCTTTCAGGTTCTTACCATTTTTAGATTTACCGGAAATAAATCCGGTGTTTTTATCGACATATTGCAATAAATCATATTTCTCTCCATGATGATTTTTCAGAGAACAAACCAGATCGACGGGGTTGAAATGTGTTCCTTTATCGAACAATTCTTTTTTTACCGGGTCTTTGAGATCGACTTGTGAACTTTCCAGTATTTGAAGAGAGATGGTCCCATCCGGGTTTACCGAAAGGAAAGGGCCGCCTCCCGGTTCTCCTTCGTTTTTAACCATGCCGCATATGCGTAAAGGTCGATTCAGTTTTGATTTAATATACAAAACCAGTTCCACATCTTCCAGCATCTTGATTTCCGGATTTTTAATGCAAAGATCTGTTTGTAAGAAATAAAGCATTTCCATCAATTGGTCGTGGGTATATTTCCCGGATTCGATCAGGTGCAGGTAGTTGAATATCTTTCGTTGTAGATAAACTAAAATTCCGGCTATCAGTTGTTTGTATAGTATGGTTGCCGATTTGAAATGATCAGGAACCACATTGTCGATATTTTTGATAAATACGATATCAGCATCCAGATCATTCATGTTTTGGATTAACGCACCATGTCCTCCCGGACGGAATAATAGTAGTCCGTTTTCTCTAAACGGTTGATTGTTTTCATCTACGGCTAAAGTATCCGTGCCTGATTTTTGTTCACTGAAACTGACATCATATTTTACTCCGAATCGTTTTTCGTAAAATGATTTTTTGTTTTTAACAAGATTCTCAAATAATGAACGGTGTTCGGGAGATACGGTAAAATGTAAGTGTACCATCCCGGATTTATTGCTTGCGTACATGGCGCCTTCAGCCAGATGTTCTTCCATCGCAGTGCGGGATTCTTCAGGATAACGGTGAAATTCCAATAATCCTTTAGGCAAAAAACCATAATTCAGTCCTTTCACTTGTAATAAATTAGCTACAATGGTTTTGTAGTTTCTTTCCGATACCAGTTGTTTGACATCTTTCTCTTCGTTCTGAATGCAAGCTTTATTCAGAGATTCGAAGAAGGCAAAATGTTCGATTTCATCGAAGAATTTCTTTTCGAATGAAGTTTTGGGTTCGTTATATGACACATCCAAAAATTCGAATAAATCTTTGAACATCCGGCTGGCAGCTCCTGATGCCGGAACAAATTTCAATATTTGCCTGTTTCGTTCCCGATAAGTTTCCCATTCGTTCAGGTATTGGGATTGTTTTTCTTCCGGAATATATATAATTCCTTTGTTGATGGATGCGGAGTCAACGATAGGGAGAAACGGAAACCCTTTTTTGAAATATTCTAACTGTTCTTCGATTTGAGAAATGTTTATTCCTTTTTGGTTTAGTACTGACAGATCGGTTGAATTAAACATGGCTTTGAATTATAAAAAAATTCTTATTTTGCAAATTTATGGAAAATAGTGATTAAAAACAAGGGATTTGTTTGTAATTTTACAACCCGTATAGTTATGAAGAATGTGATTTTTTCAATAGAAGAGCGTAGAGAATTGATTTCTCTGTACCGTCGGTTGTTGCAATCGATGGGGGATTCGATTTCCCGGAAAGATATTGAAGATTTGAAACAGATTATTTATCGTGTGACGGAAGCCGGAGTTTCAGTACATGATATGTATGGTTTTAATCTTTGGTTGAGGAATTTGCGTACAGCGCTCATTGTATCGGATGAAATCGGTTTGAAACGGGCGTCCGTCATTGCAATTTTGCTTTTTAATCCGGTAATGGAAGGAAAACTGGAGCTTCAGGAAGTTGAAAAAACATTTGGTTCCGATGTGGCCGGTATTGTTAAGGGTTTGATAAAAACTCACGAATTATATATCATGAATGCGGCTATTGAAACCGAAAATTTCCGGAAGTTGTTGATTTCTTTTGCCGAAGATGTGAGAGTAATTCTCATTATGATTGCAGACAGACTTCTCCTGATGCGTATGTCGAAAGAGGTTAAAAAAGATGAACACCGTCTTAAAATTGCGGCGGAAGCATCTTATCTTTACGCTCCGCTTTCTCATAAATTAGGGTTGTACAAAATCAAATCGGAGCTGGAAGATCTCTCATTGAAAATTCAAGACAGGGAAATGTATGGTTACATTGCCGGGAAACTGAATGAAACGAAACGTTCACGGGATGAATATATAGAAAAATTTATTGCTCCGTTGGAAAAACGGCTTCAGGAAATGGGACTTCATTTCGACATTAAAGGCCGGACAAAATCGATTCATTCCATCCGGAATAAATTGTTGAAGCAAAAGATTGAATTTGAGTCCATATACGATTTGTTTGCGATTCGTGTGGTATTGGATACTCCTCCGGAAAAGGAAAAAGCAGAATGTTGGCAGGTTTATTCGGTAGTGACGGATATGTATCAACCCAATCCGAAACGGATGAAGGATTGGTTGTCTATTCCCAAAAGTAACGGTTACGAGTCTTTACATACAACGGTAATGGGACCGCAAGGTCATTGGGTGGAGGTACAAATCCGTACCCGGCGGATGGACGAAATTGCCGAACGTGGATTAGCCGCTCACTGGAAATATAAAGGAATCAAGGGAGAAGGCGGATTGGATGAGTGGTTAAATGGGGTACGGGAAGTACTTGAAAATAAAGATACTCCCCCTTCGGATTTAATTCATGATTTCAAACTGGATCTTTATGATGAAGAGATCTTTGCTTTTACTCCCAAAGGCGATTTGTTTAAATTGCCTAAAGATGCAACAGTACTTGATTTTGCGTTTGCCATCCATACCAAATTAGGATCGAAATGTGTATCTGCCAAAATCAATGGAAAGAATGTGACTATTAAGCATAAATTGCGTAATGGCGACCAGGTGGATATACTTACATCACCGAATCAGTCTCCGAAGCAGGATTGGCTGAATTTTGCCGTGACTTCCAAGGCTCGTGTAAAAATCAAACAATCGCTGAAAGAACAAGCTGCCAAACAGGTAGAATTTGCCAAGGAATTACTTCAGCGGAGATTTAAAAATAAAAAAATTGAGGAAGACGAATCGATGATGATGCGTCTGATCAAGAAAAAAGGTTATAAAACGGTTACCGATTTTTATGCTGATATTGCTGATGAAAAGCTGGATGTCAATACGGTGATTGAACAATACCTCGAACTTGAAAAACGGGAAAAAGAGACGGCCGAACATTCCGAAAGGAGTACCGAAGGCTATCGTGCAGTGATCCCCGGAGAAGAAATAGCTTCTAAAGAAGATGTGCTGGTAATTGATAAAAATCTCACCGGTATTGAATACAAGTTAGCCAAATGTTGTAACCCTATATATGGAGATGATATTTTTGGTTTTGTCTCATCACAGGGAATCAAAATCCACCGGATGAATTGTCCCAATGCTCCGGCTATGTTCAGCCGTTTTGGATACCGGGTGGTAAAGGCGCGCTGGTCGGGGAAATCCGGAGCTAATTATCCGGTGACGCTTAAAGTGATAGGTCGTGATGATATCGGTATAGTGACTAATATTACTTCTGTTATTTCCAAGGAAAACGGGATGTCGATTCGTTCCATTAATATTGATTCTGCCGACGGGGTATTTCAAGGAAATATCACGGTAATGCTCAATAATACGGATGCAATGGATTCATTGATTAAAAAAATCAAGGCGGTGAAAGGTGTGAAACAGGTCAGCCGGTACTAAAACTTTTGTCTTGTTTTTTATCTTAAAAATCGGTACCTTTGCGTGCTCAATTAATATCTATTTTTCAATATGATTCTTTTCTTTCAAACGAAGTCAAAAACAGTTATTGCTGTTGATTCGAACAACAAATTATCCAAGGAAGATACCGATAAACTGGTGTGGTTATTTAGTGGCGCACAGTTGGTTACAAAGACCCATATAGATAATTGGTTTGTTGGCCCCCGGCGGGAAATGATTACCCCGTGGAGTACAAATGCCGTTGAAATTACCCAAAATATGGGAATTGAAGGTATTGTACGTATTGAAGAATTTTTTGTTGTAAAAGGAAAAGATGCTGAGCATGATCCGATGCTTCAACGATTGTACAATGGTATTGGACAGGATATTTTTACTGTTAACAGGAAACCGGATCCGATTATCCGGATTGACGATATTACTTCTTATAATCAAAAAGAAGGATTGGCTTTGAGTCAGGATGAAATTGATTACTTGAATGCCGTGAGTAAACGATTGGGGCGAAAGCTTACTGATAGCGAGGTGTTTGGGTTCTCTCAGGTAAACTCGGAACATTGTCGCCACAAAATATTTAATGGGATTTTTGTTATTGACGGGAAGGAGAAAGAGAGTACTTTGTTCCAATTGATAAAAAAGACGTCTCAAACGAATCCGAATGTGTTGGTATCGGCCTATAAAGATAATGTTGCATTCAATCGGGGGCCTGTTGTAGAA
>BNXB01000049.1 GCA_025999255.1 Bacteroidia bacterium
GGACCGGATTTTCAATACCGTTACAGGAGTTCATTCGACCTGGAGGGAACACCATTCAAAGATAAATCGCCTCAATTCAGTATCAATGGTATTATCGGACTATCTCTTAACATATCTCATCTTTTTTTTGATTTCAGATATGAAATTAATCGTCCGAATACCGATTTCAACTTCGCAAAAGTATCAGATTCTCCCGAATACCTGAAAGATATTCTTGTCAAAAAAAATGAAAATATTTTAAGTTTTTGCTGTGGAATGATATTTTAATTTTACGGGGAGTTACGGGGAGTTATAGGGAGTTACAAGAAGTTAAAGGGAGTTAAAGGGAGTTAAAAGAATATTTTGGCTCCCAAGTTCCCTATAACTCCCTATAACTCCCCGTAACTCCCTATAACTTCTTGTAACTTCCTGTAACTCCCTGTAACTCCCTATAACTTCTTGTAACTCCCTATAACTCCTTGTAATTTCGAAAACATAAGATTTTTTTGTAATTTTAAATTTGTAGAGTACCTTTGTAGAGTATTGATTAATTCACTCATTTAAACCTGATATATATGAAACGTGACGATTTGATTTTCGACATCATCGACAAAGAGTATCAACGCCAATTGAAAGGTATTGAACTCATCGCTTCCGAAAACTTTGTAAGCGAACAGGTAATGCAGGCTGCCGGATCATGCCTGACGAACAAATATGCAGAAGGATATCCCGGTAAACGTTATTATGGAGGTTGTGAAGTCGTAGATCAAAGCGAACAAATTGCCATCGATCGCTTGAAACAACTTTTCGGAGCAGAATGGGCCAATGTACAACCCCACTCCGGAGCACAAGCTAATATGGCTGTTTTTCTGACATGTCTGAATCCGGGAGATAAGTTCCTGGGACTCAACCTATCCCATGGAGGTCACCTCAGTCATGGCTCTCCGGTTAACTTTTCAGGACTGGTTTATCATGCCCTGGAATATAACGTAAAAGAAGATACGGGTTATGTAGATTATGATCAATTGGAAAATGTAGTCCTGACGGAAAAACCCAAATTGATCATCGCCGGGGCTTCGGCTTATTCCAGGGAATGGGATTATGCCCGGATACGGAAAGTCGCCGACAAAACGGGGGCTATCTTTATGGTCGATATGGCCCACCCTGCAGGATTAATTGCAGCAGGATTACTTGATAATCCATTGCCTCATGCCCATATTGTCACTTCAACTACTCATAAAACATTACGTGGAACCCGTGGAGGAGTTATCCTGATGGGAAAAGATTTTGAAAACCCGTGGGGAAAAACGACTCCCAAAGGAGAAATACGTATGATGTCGGCATTACTTGATTCGGCTGTATTTCCTGGAGTCCAGGGAGGCCCTCTGGAACATATCATCGCAGCTAAAGCTATTGCTTTCGGAGAAGCATTAGATCCGTCCTACAAAGTTTATCAAGCCCAGGTACAAAAAAATGCCCAATCGATGGCAAAAGCTTTTATGGATAAAGGGTATAAAATTGTCTCCGATGGAACAGACAACCATTTGATGTTGGTTGACCTACGTTCCAAATTTCCGGAATTAACAGGGAAAGAGGCTGAAAAATCATTGGTTGCCGCCGATATTACAACAAATAAAAATATGGTTCCCTTCGATAGCCGTAGTCCATTCCAGACTTCAGGTCTTCGCTTCGGGACTCCTGCCGTCACCACCCGCGGACTAAAGGAACCTATGATGGAAGAAATCGTGGAATTAATCGATACCGTACTTTCAAATGCAGGAAATGAATCCACAATCAAAACAGTAAGAGAAAAAGTAAACATGATAATGATGGATTACCCGTTGTTTGCCTGGTAATAATATATAGGGAAATTCACTAAATCATAATTCATTATTACACAATCAATTACATAGTATTTTTATGCAGGAAATAAGCAGATTATAATTGTTCTGTAAATTTCCTGCATATATTTTCATGCTTCCAAACCATATAGGCCAGCAGAATATTCATCACGGTAAGTTCAAAAACAAAATAAACCCAGGGAAATCCGGCCAATACGGAAATACACAAAACAATTGCACGTAAATTGAATGAAAGCATATTTGTATATTTCATCAATGGAAGGCTTTTTTCTCTAAATTCCTTACAAAACCACTCCGGGACCTCTCCTGCATATTTTTTATTTATTTTCTTTATCATTTTCTGAAAACGGGGAGTCATTTTTTCCTGTTGCCTTGTATAATCGAAATAATTCAACTCAAAAATCTTTTTTACCAACTCTTTCTTCCAATTCATAGACTTATATCTGGCCAAGACTTCTTTTGAATTATCCAATTCACTCCCTTTTTTACCCTTCAGGAAAAGTAGATGTATATTTCGATAATAATCTGCCATGCGTGCCTGCATACCATGACAAAATCCGGCAAAAAGAGCCAGAACCAAAATATAACCTTCCCATGAAGGAAACAAATTCAATATCAGACTTATATAAATGGAAATAAACCACAACACACCACAAGCTCCATCAAGGATCCGTCCCAGTTCTGATTTCAGATCGGTCATACGGGCCAATTGACCGTCAGCGCTATCATAAGAATTAGCCCATATCAATAAAAAAACGCCTAACAGCTTAATACAAAATTCATTAAAATAAAAACAAACACCGGATGCAACTCCGATAAATATGGATGCAATGGTAATTTGATTGGGAGTCACACCCAATTTATTAAAAAATAAAGCCCACAGATAACCAATGGGACGATAAAAATGAATATCTATAAATTCTTCGGTATCCCTGGATTTCAGGGTCGATTCTAATGTTGGTCTTTGTTCTGACATTGGTTTGTTATCTGTTATGAAAGATGCTGTGTTTATGCTTGATGTGAGCAACAGCCTGGTCATAAATACATTGTGCGATGTAAGATGCTGCGTCGGAACGACAAGGTGCAAAGCTGGGCCAATCATTAAAATCAATAATCTTCATATCTCCATTTGCTTCCACAACACAATCTCCTCCATAAATATAAATTCCCAGAACTTTAGCTGCCTCATCACAGATAGATTTCAAATGTTCGAGGTTAAAAGGTATTCCTATAGCCTGTCCATTAATCTTTTCCCATCCGAATTTACTATGATTCAAATCATTAGGATAAAACCAATAGAAAAAATCACTACCGGCAACTCCATAAAATTTAACAAGATCACCTACAAGGTGTTCATTCAGGACTGCGGTTTCAATACCCCTCAGGGCATATTCATTCAAAACGCTTTCCGCTTCCTCAATATTCCTCGTATAGGTTACATCCTCACGATGGATGGCATGAAAATCGCCTCTTTTTATCCAATAACGTTTGGCTAAAAATTCAATACTCACCGGAAGAGGATCGCATGTTTTCACTATAAGGCTTTTAGGATGGGGAATCCCATTCGTGACCAATAAGCGTGTCATTTTTTCACGGGTACAATTATCTATCCCATAACCGGAATTGATAACTAATTTTCCTCCTTCTTCCTCTTGTTTCAATTTCAGGATAGCATCTTTATCCCTTACCATATCAAAGATGATACCTTCCTTAATATCGAATTTCAGGAATTCCTGTTCTGTATATTCTTTCACCAAACAACCTTTCCGCTTCAGGTGCTCGACGGTCAGATTAAAAATTGCAGCGTCATTCCCCACGTGATTGGGAGAATATTGGCTACCTCGACGTATGCCTGCTATTTTTAACTTCATAAGCTCTTATTTTTACTTCATAAAGAAAGCAGAAATTGTTCTGCTTTTATGATATCACCGGCATGATCCACATCCAGTATTTTACCAAACGGATATACCCTGAGTTTCAAACCTTTATGTATTAGTTCCCGTTGATAATTACGCATTCTTTCGATCCCATATTCCAGACAATAATTCAAAACCGGCAAAGCATTACCGGACAAACAATAAATACCTCCCGAAATATATTTTTCAGAACCATCCGGCGTATCCAGAAAACCTGTAATCTCCATTTTATCATCAACAGCTACATATAATGGTTTCTCATCATCAACAAATTCTGTTACGGCCATCATTCCATCATAAGTTTTATCAGCTATGAACGATTGTATAAATCCGGAAAATTCCTCTTCTTTGAAAATAGTATCGACCGTAGTGAGGCAAAACTTACCCTGTTTCAAAAAACGGCTGATCTCATAAAAACTATGCATGGAACTGGGTGTCGATTTTACGACCAGATTCAAAGGAACATTCATTTTTTTCCTTTTAAGATGTTCCTGAACCTGTATCATCTCCTCATTAACAATTATACTGACAGACTCGGCATCATTTTCAAGAAAAATATCAACCAACCTATCGATAAGTGGTTTTCCATTCAATGAAACCAATGGCTTTGGCTGATCAATCCCCTCTTTTACAAGCCTGGAACCTTCTCCTGCTGCTATAATTGCGTAATTCATTTATTATTTTTTATAGAATAAACATACAAAATTGCAAAGAAAGTTTAAGTATTACAAATTTTTCAAGAAATAAATTATTTTTAATTAAATTTGCGGGCTATCTAACAAAAAATCCTCAAGACATGGATCTTAAACTTATTTCCGATTTCAAACCCACCGGAGACCAGCCGGAAGCTATTTCAGAACTTGTTTCCGGAATAAAGCAAGGAATACCATACCAAACATTACTCGGAGTAACAGGTTCAGGCAAAACATTCACCATAGCCAATGTCATCGAAGAGGTAAAGAAGCCGACTCTGGTATTGAGCCACAATAAAACTCTTGCAGCTCAACTTTATTCCGAATTCAAAAGTTTTTTTCCTAAAAATGCGGTAGAATATTTCGTCTCATATTACGATTACTACCAACCGGAAGCCTATATTCCAAGTACCAATCTTTACATAGAAAAGGATTTGTCCATTAATGATGAAATCGAACGATTGAGACTATCAGCTACGTCCGCTCTCCTTTCGGGAAGAAGAGATGTCATTATAGTATCTTCCGTTTCATGTCTTTACGGAATAGGAAATCCGGAAGATTTCAAAGAGAACATGATTTCAATCAAACGGGGTCAGATTTTCTCCAGGAATGCATTTCTACGAAAACTCGTAGATAGTTTATACTCCAGAAACCAGGTTGAATTCAACCGTGGAAATTTCAGGGTAAAAGGAGATACAGTGGATGTCTATCTTGCCTATCTGGATCATGCAATCCGCATTCTTTTCTGGGGAGATGAAATAGAAGACATCCATAGTTTCGACCCCCTGACAGGAGTTACAATCAGCCTTTACGACGAATATCATATCTATCCTGCCAATTTATTTGTCACTACACGGGAACGAATAAATCAAGCCGTCGGAGAGATTGAAATAGATTTGGGAAAACACATACAATTTTTCAACTCCCAGGGAAAAATAGTTGAAGCCAAGCGTTTATATGAAAGAGTTACTTACGATCTTGAAATGATACGGGAACTCGGTTATTGCTCAGGAATAGAAAATTATTCGCGATATTTCGATGGTCGTCCGGCAGGTAGCCGGCCCTTTTGCCTGTTAGATTACTTTCCGAAAGACTTTCTGACGGTAATTGATGAAAGTCATGTCACAATGCCTCAGATACGTTCCATGTTCGGAGGAGATCGCTCCCGGAAAGAAAACCTGGTTGAATATGGATTCCGGCTTCCGGCTGCAATGGATAACCGGCCGCTTACTTTCGAAGAATTCGAATCGTTAACTTCTCAAACTATCTACGTAAGCGCTACTCCTGCAGAATTCGAACTGGAAAGGAGCGAAGGAATTATCATCGAACAGGTTGTCAGACCCACAGGTTTACTTGACCCTCCTATAGAAGTGAGACCCAGTCTGAATCAAATCGACGATTTAATGGAAGAAATACGGATACGTACGGAACATGGAGAACGGACTCTCGTGACTACCCTCACCAAACGAATGGCGGAAGAATTGACCGGATATCTTACGAGAATGGGATTAAACTGTACTTATATCCATTCTGATGTAGAAACCCTCGACAGAATTGAAATCATGGAAAAACTGCGGGGAGGCGAATTCGATGTTTTGGTCGGAGTCAACCTGCTTCGTGAAGGACTCGACCTTCCGGAAGTATCCCTGGTTGCAATCCTGGATGCGGATAAAGAAGGTTTTCTTCGCTCCCACCGGTCTCTCACCCAAACAGCAGGACGTGCCGCACGGAATATTAACGGGAAAGTTATCTTCTACGCCGATAAAATTACCGATAGTATGCAAAAAACCATCGAAGAAACGGAGAGAAGAAGGGAAAAACAATTGGCTTTCAATGTCAAAAACAATATTACTCCCCAACAAATACGCAAAACAACTAAATCGACCCTGGTTAAAAATCAACCGGTTAACGAAACAAAAGCATATATCGAACCGGCAAGATTAAACATTGCTGCGGATCCGGTTGTTCAATACATGGGTAAAAACCAGTTGCAAAAAACAATTGAGAAGACAAAGAAAGCAATGATGGACGCTGCAAAAAAATTGGAGTTTCTCGAAGCTGCACAATATAGAGATGAATTAATTAAACTGGAAGAATTATTAAAAAATCATGAAGAGTGATATTGAAATTGCAAGGAGCATTGAACTGAAAAAAATCAAAAAAATTGCCGAAAGTATTGATATTCCGGCCGAAGGAGTAATGAATTACGGCAAATACATTGCTAAAATTCCGGAAGAATTGATTGATGAAAAGAAAGTGAATCTGAGCAATTTGATTCTGGTTACAGCTATCACCCCTACTAAAGCCGGCATCGGTAAAACTACCGTATCGATCGGTCTGGCGCTCGGATTGAATAAAATCGGCAAAAAGGCAATCGTTGCCCTGAGGGAACCATCTTTAGGCCCCTGTTTCGGCATGAAAGGAGGAGCCGCAGGAGGCGGGTACGCTCAGGTACTTCCTATGGAAAACATCAACCTGCATTTTACGGGAGATTTTCATGCCGTCACATCCGCCCACAATATGATAACGGCTCTTTTAGACAACTATTTATATCAGAACCTGGGTGTTTGTGGTATGGGCCTGAAAGAAATACTATGGAAACGGGTATTGGATGTCAACGACCGTGGATTACGTAAGATTGTTACCGGATTAGGAGCTTCTACAAACGGAATCACCACAGAGACCGGTTTCGACATTACTCCGGCATCGGAAATCATGGCTATTCTTTGCCTATCCAAAGATATCAACGACCTGAAGCGTCGTGTTGGAGAAATTTTGTTGGGATTTGATTTTGACAACAAACCCTTTAAAGTCAAAAATTTAGGAATCGAAGGAGCAATCACGGTATTACTGAAGGATGCTATTCATCCTAACCTGGTACAAACTACCGAAAATACGGCGGCTTTTATTCACGGAGGCCCATTCGCAAATATCGCCCACGGATGTAATTCGACCCTGGCGACCAAAATGGCTATGACTTTTGCCGACTATGTGGTTACTGAAGCCGGATTTGCTGCAGATCTGGGCGCCGAAAAGTTCTTTAACATCAAATGCCGAAAAGCGGGACTGAATCCGAAGTTGACGGTTATCGTAGCAACCGCTCAAGGATTAAAGATGCATGGTGGCGTTTCTGTCGAGGATATCAAAAAACCAAATGTAGAAGGACTGGTCAAAGGTTTTGCCAACCTGGATAAACACATTGAAAATCTAAAAAAATTCGGACAAAAAGTAGTTGTCGCATTCAACCGGTTTGCAGAGGACACAAACGAAGAAATCGATCTTCTAAAAGAACACTGTAAGGAAATCGGTGCCGGATTTGCAGTAAACAACGCATTTGCTCAGGGAGGAAAAGGAGCGGTAGAACTTGCCCGGTTAGTCACGGAAACAATCGCAAATAATCCTTCGGAAAAACTGAAATTTACTTACGAAGACAGTGATCCAATCCGTACGAAAGTAGAAAAAATAGCGCTGAATATCTATGGCGCCGACACTGTCGTATTCAATGAACGTGCGGAAAAAATCCTGAAATTAGCTCAAAATATGAACATCGAACATTTCCCTGTCTGCATCGCCAAAACACAGTATTCTTTCTCGGCCGATCCGAAGGCATACGGGGTAGCTAAAGGGTTCAAATTAAAAATCAACGATATTGTAATTAATAATGGAGCAGAATTTATTGTGGCTATTGCCGGTGAAATTATGCGCATGCCCGGATTACCCAAAAATCCGCAGGCTATGAATATCGATATTGTAAACGGTTTTATAGAAGGATTGAGTTAAATATTGTATTAGGCATAAATTATAGCTGTTAAAATGTTTTACATCTGTTATCCAAAAAACATCATTCAAAGAGTCGCTAATTAAATTATTCATGGCACTGCGTACGGCAACTTCAATTTTTTCGATTTCGTTGAAAAGCAATATCCGCAATTTACGGTCGAAACGATACATATTCATTACCAAATCAAAAGTAGCACCGTGTTTATAGAGATGGGCTTCTTTTGGGTCTTTCAGCAATGGATACAAATACGCACTCAAACGGAAATAGCCGATATTGGTAAGATAACTGACGGCTTTTTGTTCATCGGCAATTGACAAACCGCGACTTTTCAATAAAGGAATCAAATCCTGCGGGAGTGTACAAGTTTTGGAATAATTGACTTTCATAATTAATAAAATAAAACGACCCGCCTATTTAAGCATTGTAAAGAGGCTCGGCGGGTACTGGTGCCGCAAAGGTACAACATTTCCTGACTTTGACACATTCCAATGGCATATTTTGCAACTAATTGATTTTGTTGTATTTACAAAATATGCGCCCCCCACTTGGGGGTCGCAAGCCGTAAAAAGTGCTATATTTGCACTATGTTTGTAAAGAAAAAGAAAAATCGGTCAGGGACGACAAGTGTAGTAATCGTTTCCAAATGTAACGGCAAAAGCAATTATGTAAAAACAATCGGTAGCAGTTCAGATGCATCCGAGATAGAAAACTTGTATCAGCAAGGCAAAAAATGGCTGTCGGCTTACCTTGGCGAACGGGATATGTTTTCCGAACATACGCGCGAACAGGAAGAAAAGCAAGTTACCGAGCGTTTATTGTGCAATATTGAGAACATACTGCTCAACGGGACTCAACTAATCTTAAATCGAGTGTTTCAATTGGTTGGTTTTGACAAAATTGACGATGAGATATTGAAACATTTGGTTGTATCTCGCATTTGTCAGCCACGCAGCAAGGTGGCAACGGTTGATTACTTGAAGTCGTATTATGATGAAGATGTGGAACTGCACAAAATTTATCGCTATTTGGATAAATTGCACGACAGGCAAAAGGATAAAATTCAGCAAATCAGCGTTGAGCATACGCGGAAGATATTGGGAGGCAAAATCGGACTTGTGTTTTACGATGTAACCACGCTTTATTTTGAAACGGACACTAGTGATGAATTGCGTAAAAC
>BNXB01000050.1 GCA_025999255.1 Bacteroidia bacterium
AGTCCGCTCAGGGTTCCGCTGTAACGGATACCGGTGAGTACCGTTTCACACTTCGGGGTGAATTCCATCGTTATCTTTATTTCCCGGTCGACATCCGTACTACCTGGGGCCAGGTAACCCGGCAACAGGAAGTCTGCGCCCGGACTGATGAAAACCGTGTTGGTCGTTCCCAAAGTGCTGTTGATGGCCAAAAGGGCGCTCTCCAGAGCAGCCGGAACAGCGACAAGGGGACTACCGGCAGAATATTCTATCATTGCCGAATTTGCCGTATATTCTTGGCCTGCCGGTATCGTCAGGTTCAGGCCCGGGTCTTTCACTGCTCCCTGGCTGCTCAAGGAATTCAATCCTACGGTTACCGTATAAGGAGTATTGTACGTCAGAATAGCATTCGATACCGATACCGAACCGCCGATAGTAGCAGGGGCGGAAGTGATGCTCAATTCCTTGTTCGAACCCACATGGTCGTAATCTGTCAGGTTCAGGGCGGAACCCGTGGTCGGTGTCCAGGAGGTATCGTCGAAATCGGCTACCGTATAGATTTTTATCTTGTCAGTAGTCGAACAGTCGTTACTGCCCCCATACGTGAAGTTCAACGTGTAGGATAAAGTAGAACCGGAAGTCATCAAATCCGATACTTTTATCCAGCGGCCTTCGAAGCCTTCGCCGGTTGCAACAGCCGCGCCTCCTCCGGTAGGGGTCAACGACAGGTTGCTCACATTGCCCGTGACATACAACCAGACCTGCTTCAGGTCGATACTGTTCGGATTACCGACCGTAACTACCGGAATACTCAAGCTAGATCCATACGCCGGTAAACTGCTTGTGCTCAGACTTAGACTTGTGGAAGCCCCCGAGTAGATAAGTTGAGAATTTCCAGATGATACCACATTCTTCTCACCATCCACGATATTATTATCATAGATGATTTGTTGATTTGCCAGAGAAGTCCCTAACGGGGCTCCACGAGTAGCCCGGACACTAACGGCATAGTTCATGTCAAAACGATCGTCCGGAAGCATCCATAAACCGGGAGCCATAGTACCGGCTCCTTTATAATCAGGATCATAAAACCGGGTGAAATCATAAGTATAGACATTACCAACAACAGATTCGGGTTCTACAATCCGGGTACGTTGATAAGAAGAATCCCTGGCTGTAAGATTTATTCTTACCTGCTCAATAACATATCCGTCAGGCATGGTATAAATTGCTTTCTTATGCCAACGATGATTCCTGTATTCATTTTTAAAATATGGGCTGGGTAAGTAATTATGATGGAAAATATCAATACCATTAAGCAGTGTACTAACTGTGGGAGTTGAAAAATAAACAACCCTCTGGTCTCCTCCCCAGAATCCAATCCAGGGATCTAGATCATAGATACCGATTGAGGTATGCAACTTATCTTCTCCATGTCGTTGTGCAGGCTGGGTCGGATCCGTTTCGTCAATTTCACTTACATATGCTTCTCCTGTTATAGAATATCTTGTATTACCCGTGTTAGTAACTTTAAATGGAAGAGTAATCTCAAAATTACTTCCTCCTTTAATTGTATTGGCAACATCGTCCCTATAGCGGAGATATACTTTTTTTGAGTTGACAAGAGTATAAGATACCGGGTAAGTAATTCCATCAATTGTTATTTGCGCCTCTGGTTCATTGAAAGAAATACTTGTACCAAAATTTATCCCTTCGACAGAAAGTAAAGCATACAAGTTTTTATATATCGTTGCCGGAGGACCAAGAATCGTTCCTTTCCATTTAACATAACCGGAATCCCCTACCATGTAGATATTATGAATTATTTCTCCATCCAAAGCAATTGTACCGTCATCCGGACGACTATCATTATTAGAATCTTTCAAACCTTTGGTTGTACGGGTCAATACCAGGTCATTCAACATCACTCCATCCTGCTTGCAAAGCATGGTCAATGATTGAAATACTTGCGAAATACGTTGCATACTTGGCCGCAAAGGGTCTGTTCCGTTATTCGGATTATAGTCTAACCAGTAAGTAGCGACAGAATCGACATTCGCCGTAGTGCTTTGGCAGGTTCCCGCTTTTAGTTTTACCTGTAACCAACCATTATATCCTGAGGTTTGATATCTTAGAGAATATAAGCCGTTACCATGATCTGTAGTACTAATCGGATTGATAAAGCTGGAAGCATCATAAGTTCCTATCTTCACGGCATCCGTAATATTTGCTCCGTCAAGACTTACCCAGGAAGGAAGTTGTATATAAACATCTGTCGAGGAATTTCTTGCTGCATACGAATCTCCACCGGTATATAATTGTAATTGATGAACAATACTTTCCCCTGCTCGGAAAGAAACTGATTGTGGTAGTCCGAAAAAGAGTGGAGGGACTGAATAAGTAATAGTAGCAGGTTGTGTTACTACATTGGATCCGGCTATACCACACTTATTATTGGCGGTGGCTCCCCTTCCAACCCCATAAAGTTGCATTCCAGAAGTATACCATATAGATTTTTCTGCATGATCGTAAATATTACCCTGAATTATCCCCCAACGTATTTTCACTTCTTCTCCAACCGGCAATATATCCGGAATATTAACCGTAACCTGATATGGTTGATTCAAAGCTGTTGATTTCAGGTTCCTGTAATTTGTATTACCTATTCTGCTAATTACACTAAACATATCACGTGTTACCTTTACCTCCGGACCATTATTAATGCTATAATAGACATCACTCGTATCCGTGTAACAATACACATTATAACTCGGATACAATACAATCTGTAAATCATAAGCATCTGCAGAACCTGTATTTTTATAAATCTGATAAACTTTTGCCGGGGTAACTCCGTCGATAGGAACTCCGTAAATAGTTGTATCAGCGCCCGTCACAGGACTAATATAGGAAGACTTTACATGTGCTAAAGTCGGTAACCCTGCTATTCCCGGAATATTCATCGTCAGGGTAGTTCCTGCGTGGGTAACACAATTACTCGCTGCCGGATATTGTACCGAAGTCGTGATAGGTCTTGCGCCGCAACGACTGCTTTTCGCCTTGAATTTTAGTATCTTGGGGGTACTGCCCAGTTTCCCTGACATATTCGTGGCAGCTCTCAGCGTTATCTTTGCTACCATCGATGTCCCGCTGATAGCATTGGAGGTTGGTGTTATCGGGGCTCCGTCCAGTGTAAAATCACTGAATGTCGCATACCGGCTTGCAGTCAACGTCACAATAAAGGACGAAGCTTCTCCGTTCTGGGCGTCCAGCTTCAATTCAAAGTATTTTTCATCATTCCCGTCAACATAATTTTGTACCGGGGCATCGCTCTGTACCCGAATATTCGGTACCTGAACTCCGATTGTAACATTTTTTTCTCCACCGGTGGTTACCGGAATCGTATTTGACAATACTTTTACCGTCGCAGTGGAATTATTCACTGCCGAACAGGCTGCACTCACCTTTAATCGTATAAATACCGCTTCTCCGACTTTCAGCGTGTTAGTGTTCGAGGTGAAGCTCACCGTAACTTTTTGGCCTGAAACTGCCGGGGGGTCATAAGTTATTGAACCTGTATGTCCAGTACCGTTTTCAATCCCACCATAGCTGATTCCGGCAGGAAGAGTTACTTCCAGCTTGGCAGTCGCAATCTCGGCTACCGTCGGGGTAAAGTAAACATCCAGGTAGCCCGGATCGTCCAAGGCCGTCAATGTCGCCGGACTCAACAGGGGATATGTCGAAGTCCAGGAGACCGTTTGCGCCTGCAGGATAAAACCTGACAGGACAAACATCAGAAGAAACCCGTACAACCGTAGCTGATTCATCCGGGTCGTGTTGTGTCGTGTTGTTAGTGTTTGTTTCATGTGCTTATATATATATAAATAATAAATAAATTTAATGATCATCCCATTCCCCAAGGCGATGCCTTGGGCTGGAATATATTGGGCTTTCAGCCTGATGAAAACTCTGCCAATCCCCGGACATCACTCTCCCGCAAACATTCACAAACACACACATACTTTTTCCGATTTGAATAAACATAGTACGTCCTGTTTTCACAAACGGGAATACCGACTTCAAATAAGATTCTTCTAATGAAACAAGGGAAATAACGCCGGGGAAATCGGCAGACTTTATAATTGACAATTGACAATTGCAATTGACAATTGACAATTGACAATTGATAATTGATAATGAACTTCGCATGAAAATTCATTGTCAATAAAAAAAGCTTCCCTAAATTCAAAGAATTTAAGAAAGCTATGTATTTGTTTTTTAGAAATTTTCGATTATATTGACGCGCGAGGGAGGCTAGATGAGTCTCTCTCTCTCTCTCTCTCTCTCTAATATAAATATCAAATCAACCAAATTTAAAGTGTTAAATTTAGTTAAAAATTCATTCGAAAGATTAGCGAAAGTAAGCTGCATTTAGAATATATGTTTTGCTTGCAAATATAATATTTTTTTATAACAAGAAAAAATCGTGCCAAAAATTCCATGAATGGGTACAAATCAATAAATTATTTGATAAATTGAAATATTTTTTATTACTTTGCATGCAATTTTAAAGTTTTAAATTGATATGGCTAACAAAAAAATTATTTTAAGTGAGAATGAAATACCAGAAGCTTGGTACAATATAGTAGCGGACATGCCTAACAAGCCTCTCCCTCCTTTGAACCCTGCAACCAAACAGCCATTGAATCCGGAAGATCTGGAAGCTATTTTTGCCAAAGAAGTTATTTCACAGGAAATATCGCAGGATAAATGGATCGAAATTCCGGAGGAAGTCCGCGAATTATACAAAATCTGGCGTCCTACTCCTTTAGTACGTGCAACTGGCCTGGAAAAAGCGCTGGATACTCCCGCTCATATTTATTTCAAAAATGAAGGAGTAAGCCCCGTCGGTTCGCATAAACTCAATTCGGCGTTACCTCAAGCTTACTATAACAAAAAACAAGGTATCAAACGGTTGACTACAGAAACGGGAGCCGGACAATGGGGAGCTGCCCTGAGTTTTGCATGTAGTCTTTTTGGCCTGGAACTGGATGTTTTCATGGTAAAAGTAAGCTATGGACAAAAGCCTTACCGTAGAAGTATGATGCAAACCTGGGGAGCAGATGTGGTTGCTTCTCCAAGTAACCTGACTGAAGCCGGGAGAAAGATCCTGCAAAAGGATCCGAACAATTCCGGAAGTCTGGGAATAGCTATTTCCGAAGCAGTAGAAATGGCTGTAAGAGACCCGGAAACAAGATATACACTCGGAAGTGTCTTGAATCACGTCATCCTGCATCAAACCATTATCGGACTGGAAGCAGAAAAGCAAATGGAGATTGCAGGAGAATTCCCGGAAATAGTGATCGGTTGTTTCGGCGGAGGATCTAACTTTTCAGGAATAAGTTTCCCATTCCTGCGTCATCAGTTAACGGGAGGAAAAAATCTGCGAATCATAGCAGCAGAACCTGCCAGCTGTCCCAAATTAAGCCGGGGAAAATTCGAATACGATTTCGGGGATACAGTCGGTCTGACTCCCCTCCTCCCCATGTACACTTTGGGTCATGATTTTCAACCGGCTGATATCCACGCCGGAGGATTACGTTATCACGGGGCAGGAACTCTTGTCAGTCAACTGTGTAAAGACGGTTTCGTCGAGATACAAGACATTCCCCAGTTAGAAACTTTCGAGGCCGGAATGTTATTTGCCAATACGGAAGGAATTATTCCCGCTCCCGAATCTACACATGCTATTGCATCAGCTATCCGGGAAGCCAGGAAAGCAAAAGAAGAAGGAAAGGCAAAAACAATCTTATTCTGCCTTTCAGGTCACGGACTAATCGATATGTCGGCTTATGATCAGTACCTTGCAGGAACAATGCGTAATTATTCATTGTCCGATGAAGAAATCGCCAAATCGGTTAGTAACCTGGAAACTATTGCCTCAAACTTTACAGTTTAGCCTCTTTACCGGAATATGTTTTATATCAAGCCTATGCACAATAAAACGTAAAACGCATAACATATAATGTACAACATTTTTGGAAATCTGAAGATTTATTCTCAAATTTGAATTCCAAAAACAAAATTTCAATGAAACAATACCTGGATTTACTGAACCGTGTATTATCGGAAGGCGTGAAAAAGGAAGATCGTACCGGAACCGGTACATTGAGTATTTTCGGTCATCAAATGCGGTTCGGTATGGAGGACGGATTTCCATTACTGACCACTAAAAAACTCCATCTCAAATCAATAATTTACGAATTATTATGGTTTCTGAAGGGAGATACAAATATCAAATATTTAAATGACAACGGTGTTCGGATATGGAATGAATGGGCCGATGAAAAGGGTGATTTAGGACATATTTATGGTTACCAGTGGAGATCCTGGCCGGATTATAACGGTGGACATATCGACCAGATTTCAGAAGTGATTCATACAATCAGGAATAATCCGGATTCCCGTCGAATCATTGTCAATTCCTGGAACGTAGGAGATTTAAGAAACATGAACCTCCCTCCATGCCATACTTTTTTCCAGTTTTATGTGGCGGATGGTAAACTCAGCATGCAACTTTACCAACGTAGCGCCGATATTTTCCTGGGCGTTCCCTTCAACATCGCATCATATGCTTTGTTATTGAAAATGATGGCTCAGATAACCGGACTCAAAGAAGGCGATTTTGTACATACTTTAGGAGATGCCCATATCTACCTCAACCACCTGGAACAGGTAAAACTGCAATTGAGCCGCGAACCCAGACATTTACCGGATATGATAATCAAACCGGATATAAAAAATATTTTTAACTTTCAATATGAGGACTTCCGGCTACAAAATTACGACCCTCATCCCCATATCAAAGGAGAAGTTGCCGTATGATCATCTCAATCATCGTCGCCATAGCAAAAAACAATGAAATAGGACGTGGGAATGACCTTCTCTGGAGGCTTCCTGCCGATCTAAAACGTTTCAAAGAACTAACAACCGGCCACACCATTATCATGGGTAGAAAAACCTTTGAATCGTTACCCAAAGGAGCGCTTCCCAATCGCAGGAATATCATATTGAGCCGTGATACCGACGTTTCATATGAAAATTGCGAAATGTATTCGTCTTTAGACGCCGCTTTGATTAAATCAATCAATGAAGAAGAGGTTTTTATAATCGGGGGTGGTCAGGTATATAATCAAGCCCTGGCCTTAGCCGACAAACTATATCTGACCAGGGTACATGCCGAATTTCCGGAAGCCGATACCTTCTTCCCTGTGATCGACTGGTCCAAATGGCAGGAAACTTCCCGCGAAACCCAGCCGGCCGACGAGAAGAATCCTTATTCATTTACTTTTTATGAATTCGAGCGGGTGTGATTTTCAATCCACTTCCTTGCATTCACAAACGCTTCAATCCACGGAGTAATCTCATCCGACAAAACCCTGTTTCCAGGGTAATACCCACATTGCCATGGGAATACAGCCCTTTCGAGGTGAGGCATCATTGCCAGATGGCGTCCGTCTTTCGAACAAATACCGGCGACAGAATAATCCGAACCGTTCGGATTTGCAGGATATGTATCGTAGTTGTATTTTGCTACAATATTGTATTTTCCGGATTCGTAAGGCAAACTGAATTTTCCTTCTCCATGCGCCACCCAAATACCCAATTTGTTTTTCGATAACGAACCGAACATCACGGATTTATTCTTAGGAATTTTCACGGAAACGAATTCCGATTCGAATTTATGGGAATCATTACGCAACATTCCGGCTTTCTTTTTGTGTTCGGGACAGATTAAGTCCAATTCCACCATCAACTGGCAACCATTACAAATTCCCAGGCTCAACGTATCTTTACGTTTATAAAAACGTTCCAAAACTTCTTTCGCCTTTTTATTGTACCGGAATACTCCCGCCCATCCTTTAGCAGAACCCAATACATCGGAATTGGAAAATCCGCCGCAGAACACAATCATATTCACATCATCCAAAGTCTCGCGGCCTGAAGCAAGGTCCGTCATGTGGACATCTTTTACATCGAACCCTGCAAGATACAGAGAATAAGCCATTTCACGTTCACCGTTAGTCCCTTTTTCACGGATAATTGCAGCTTTCACGCCCGATGTTTCTTTCCGGTCGGCAGATAGTCCGTACTGTTCCAGTTTTCCTGTAAACCCCCTGTTAAAAAGGAATTGTAAAGGCTGAACTTTATAATTATCAAAACGATCTTTTGCCTGTTTCGCAGGAGTTTGCGAACATTCCAGAAGATAAGAAGACCTGAACCAAACATCTCGCAGATGATCGATATCAAAACTATAATCCTGTTTATTTTTCTTAATCCTGATATTACGATCCTTGCTTGTTTTCCCGATAGCGGCAAATGCGATCCCATGTTGACCGAGAAAAGTTTCAACGGCTTTCTTGTCCTGTACCTGAATAATAATTCCCGGATTTTCACTAAACAGGAGTTTTACCAGGTCTTTTTCTTTGATTTTATCCAGGTTCAAATCCAATCCTCCTTCAACATTGGCAAAACACATTTCCAGCAAAGTAGTAATCATACCTCCTGCTGAAACATCGTGCCCCGCGAGGATTAACCCTTTTTCAATCAATTCCTGGATAGCATTAAATACCGTAACAAAATACTCAGGATCCTTCACAGTAGGCGCTTCCGATCCCAACCGGTCGATCGATTGGGCAAAAGCCGAACCTCCCAACTTCATTTCATCGAAAGAGAAATCTATATAATAAATTCCGGTTTTACGCTTATTCTTAATTACCGGAGATACAATTTTACGGATATCGGACACTTCCGCCCCGGCGGAAATAATCACCGTTCCGGGAGAAAAAACCTTATCCTCTCCGTATTTTTGAGTCATAGATAAGGAATCCTTTCCGGTAGGGATATTGATTCCCAATGCACATGCAAAACCGGAACAAGCTTCAACAGCCCGGTACAAACGAGCATCCTCACCGGGGTTTTTACATGGCCACATCCAGTTAGCGCTCAACGAAACACTTTTCAAACGGTCTTTCAGAGGCGCAAAAACAATGTTTGTTAGGGATTCTGCAATTGCCAACACCGAACCGGCAGCGGGATCAACCAAAGCTGCCTGAGGCGCATGACCAATAGAAGTGGCAATCCCGGCTTTTCCTCTATAATCCAAAGCTACAGCGCCCAAGTCACTCAAGGGCAACTGAATTTCACCCTGGCATTGCTGACGGGCTACTTTTCCGGTTACCGAACGATCCACCTTGTTTGTCAACCAATCCTTACAAGCTACAGCCTCCAACTGAAGCACATTTGAAAGATATTCCGGCAATAATTTTTCATGATAATTCAGAGAAT
>BNXB01000051.1 GCA_025999255.1 Bacteroidia bacterium
TCACCGGAGAACCGCTTTACAAATTCGGACATGGCTTGAGTTATACTACTTTTACCTATAAAAACCTGAACGTTCCTCAGGAAATTACAATCGGCCAATCCGCAAAAATATCCGTAGAAGTTACAAATTCAGGACAAAAAGACGGGGAAGAAGTCGTACAACTTTACTTGTCCCATCCCGATATGAAATCGACCGCCCCGATTCATTCCTTACAGGCATTCCAACGTATTTTCCTCAAAGCAGGAGAAACCCGCAAGGTAGAATTTACATTGACTCCGGAAAATATGTCGGTCATTGATGCTTTGACTCAATGTTGCGTAACTCAGGGAAAAATGATTATTTCCGTTGGAGGTTGCCAACCGGATGAAAAGGCATTCAAAGATCAACAGGTTATACAAGGACATGGCATATTAACAGGGAAGAAATTAATATTGGAATGATTCATTCAAATTCCACGACCGTAATTCCCGCTCTGCCAAACTGTACATGTTTATCCTGAAATCGTCGGATTCCGGGTATGTTTTTCAGGTAATCCCGGATGATTTGCCGTAACGCTCCGGTTCCTGTTCCATGTAGGATACGGACAGGCTCTACATTACACTGGACGGCATCGTCGATATAATAAGTAACAGCCTGCAAGGCTTCTTCTCCGCGCATTCCCCGGACATCGATTTCCATCTTGAAGTGTAGTTTCTTTTCCGACATGGAATCGAAGGTCTGGGCGCTGACAAAAGTATTTTTAGGTATTTCTTTCTTAACTTGGTTTTTACTGAATTTTTCCAATTGATCAATTTTCAAAATCGACTTAATTGTTCCAAAAGCTACTACGGCATTTTTCCCTTTAATTTCCAGTATTTCACCGGCAGAACGTTCAGGTTTTTATAGGTAAAAGTAGTATAACTCAAGCCATGTCCGAATTTGTAAAGCGGTTCTCCGGTGAAATAACGGTAAGTACGGTTATGCATACTGTAATCTTCATAAGGTGGTAAATCGGAATCGCTTTTGTAGAAAGTAACCGGTAAACGTCCTGCAGGATTGTAATCTCCGAAAAGGATGTCTGCCAGAGCCGTTCCGGCATCTTGGCCTCCATACCAGGCATTGATGATAGCCGGTAAATTTTCATTTTCCCAATTGACAGCTAGTGCACTTCCGGTCAACATTACAAAAACAATGGGTTTTCCGGTTGATTTAAGCTCCTTCAGTATGTTTGTCTGCGCCTGAGGTAAATTGATATTCGTGCGATCTCCTTTGTTGAACCCGGGGACGGAAACAGGCATTTCTTCGCCTTCCAGAGAGGGGGATATCCCTCCGACAAAAACGATTACATCTGCATCTTTTATTTTATTTCTCAACGACTCCGGATTACTTTTTTGACGATCCACAGTTGCCAGACTAACCCCGCCACCTTCATTCTCCTGATAAAATTCAAACCGGAGATTATATTTTTGTCCTGTTTTTATATCCAAACGGTACTGTTCCACACGGGTTTCCTGAGATCCCCAACGATCCATAACCTTTTGATCGTTGATAAACAAACGGAATCCGCTATCGTCGCTGGTCATTTCAAAGCAAACATGTCCGTCCGATTTCGGAGAATAAGTTGTTGTCCATCGAACAGATAGTTTCCCCGGACGTAATCCTTTCATTTGTTCGTGTTGTTTGGCGCCGAAGAAATCAATTTCTTTAATATACCGTGTTAAAACAGGTTCTCCTTCAAATTTATTATTGTAGAAAAATTCTGATTTATATCCGGTTTTTCCGTCGATATTCAATTGATTGAAGATATTTAACGGAATGGAAACCGTGTCATTGGTCAGTCCGACAGCCTGATCATAAATTATTTTGGCTTTATTTCCCAATTTTTGGCGAATTCCATCTAAAGGAGTTATTATGTACGATGGAGAACCGTTGTAATTTGCCAGCAAACAGGTCGGATTATTGGCATTAGGACCTAAAACCGCAATTGTTTTTATGTTCTTTTTCAGAGGAAGGGTCTCATTTTCGTTTTTCAATAGAACAATGGATTTCCGGGCCATTTCAAGCGATTGTTTCCGGCTTTCCGGAGAACAAACGGTAGAGAATGGAATTTCACTGTATTTGACCATGTTATCCGGATCGAACATTCCTAATTTCATCCGGGCAGTGAATAATCTTTTGACGGCTATGTTGATTTCCTGTTCGGCGATATCTCCTCTTTTTACGGCTTCAAGCAAACGTCTGTAACTTCCTCCACATTCCAGGTCGGTGCCCGCAATTGTGGCCTGGGCTGAGGCTTCCGCAGCATCTTTGGATGTCTTATGAGTTCTGTAAAAATTATCAATAGCGCCGCAGTCGGAAACGACGTAGCCCTTGAATCCCCATTTATTACGCAGGATATCTACTAAAAGTTCATCGCTTCCGCAACAAGGCTCTCCTTCGTAACGGTTGTAGGCGCACATGACCGAATAAGCTTCGCCTGTTTTAATCAGTTTTTTGAATGCCGGGAGATAAGTATCCCATAAATCATACATGTCCGGACGTACATCGAAAGAATGTCGGTTGTATTCCGGCCCGCTGTGAACGGCATAATGCTTGGCTGTAGCTACTGTTTTAAGGTATTTATTATCGTTGCCTTGTAAGCCTTTAACAAAAGCGACTCCCATTTCCCCGGTCAGGAAAGGATCCTCTCCATAGGTTTCCTGACCGCGTCCCCAACGAGGATCACGGAAAATATTGATGTTTGGAGTCCAGAATGTCAGCCCGTAATACTGAGGAATTGCTTTATTATTCAGAGAAACCGAATGGTGATACTTGCCCCGGGCTTCATCGGAGATAATAGAAGCTGTTCTAAATACGGCATCTTTATCGAATGTGGCTGCTAATCCGATAGCTTGAGGAAAAACGGTAGCCCAACCGGCGCGCGCTACCCCATGAAGACATTCGTTCCACCAGTTATAAGCCGGAATATCCAGGCGCTCGATTCCCGGAGCATTGTTCATCATCTGACCTACTTTTTCCTCTAATGTCATACGCCCAACAAGGTCGTTAACACGTTGTTCTACCGGAAGAGAAGTGTTTTTATACGCAGGTATTTGAGAAAATAAAGAAACCGTGTAC
The DNA here is from genome assembly GCA_025999255.1 of Bacteroidia bacterium. Lineage (GTDB taxonomy): Bacteria > Bacteroidota > Bacteroidia > Bacteroidales > Azobacteroidaceae > BNXB01. The sequence goes on from BNXB01000051.1 coordinate 3,097, forward strand.
GTACACAGTATTAGGATTGACAATACAAATTTAGTCTTCATATAGTGTAATTTGTTAGAGATATGATTTTAACCGTTGAGTTCATTTCGGATAATGGTATCGCATGGAGAGGACATAAATCTCTATCATTCCCTCATGTACTGCATATATTATTCGATGCTCCGAATTGATACGTCTTGACCATGAACCTGATAAATCATATTTAAGCGGTTCCGGCTTACCAATACCGGTAAAAGGGTGTTTTTGAATATTTTCTATCAGTGTACTAATTCTTTTCATTATCGCTTTATTCCCGCTTTTTTTCCAATACTCTATATCCTTCTGCGCCTGTTCCGAGTAAATTACTTCCATAAGTCTTTTGTGGCTATTTTTTTACCCTTTCCTTCACAGATGCTATTTTTAGCGTCATTTATACGCCGTACCATCTCAGGAGACGACATAATATACTCAGTTTCAACCAGAGAGTTATATTCTTCCAGCGACATAAGCACAACGCCTGTTCCTCCCTTGCGGTTAATAACCACCGTATCGGAATTGTCTATAACCGAATCCATATAAAGCTTCATATTACTTCTGAAATCCGTATAACTTGCTGTTTTCATAATAAAACTGTTTTTCTTTCCTGCAAATATAAGTACTTTTTTAAGTACATGCAAATTTTTTTTAATATTTGGTATTGTAACGGAAACAATATGGAATGAAAAAAAATAGATATTGATTATGGAAATTGTAGTATCTCAAGATGTTCATGATGTAAAGCTTGAACCTGATAACCGGTTACTTGAAGAAGTGGTGGTAACTGGATACGGAAGTACAAAAAACTCCCTGACAGAACGTGTTACAGGGAGTGTTGCAAGGTATATCAGAGGACTTTCTCCTCAAAGGGAAGTGCGGGTTTATGGTCATGCCTCATATGACATGATGAGTAATGAAGAGTACGGAAACTTTGTGGAAAACCGTTTTAAACCGGCATTGGATGAACCTCTATCCACGTACGGACCGACACGCCTGGAATTAGTAAAATCATCCTTGAAATTACTTGTCAATAATCTCAGGGACAAAGATTGTGTCGCCATTGTCGTTTATGCCGGTTCGGCAGGAGAGGTGTTGCCTTCTACTCCAGGGAATGATAAACAAAAAATACGGGAAGCTTTGGACAACCTGACGGCCGGAGGTTCAACAGCCGGAGGAGCCGGAATAAAACTGGCATATAACGTTGCGAAAAAGAATTTTATCAACGGTACAAAACAACCTTTCGCTTTTCATCGTGAACCGTGTACCGGGAATCGGGAAATTATTAGAGGTGTAAACAATTCCGGACCGTTATGCGAGGCTCGGTTGTTCTTCTGTTTTGTTTTCTTTTTGCTGTCAATTACCCACCATTGCGCCAAACCGCTCGTTGAAAGTAAGTAATTGATATTCATATATTTAGAATATAGTTTGTACTTCGTCCTGCGAGGTTTTGGGTTAAAATGTTGAGTTCTGCAAGTTTCTGTAAGTCGCGGGTGGCGGTTGCTTTGGTGGTTTTGGCGATTGAAATGTATTTTTTCGCTGTCATTCCGCCTTCAAAGCCGTCTTTGCCCGCATCAAGCATTTTGTTGATTACTTTTGTCTGTCGTTCATTGAGTTGCGCTTTGAATTTGTCGAAAAAATGTGTCTTTTTTACCGAAAACTCCAAAATATCTATTACATTTTGCTGTGCCTCAATCAGTAATTCTGAAAAATAGAGTAGCCAACTGTCGATTTCGAGTGTTGACTGTACTTTTTTGAGTTCATCGTAATAACGATTTTTGTTTTTCTCAATAATCTGCGAAATAGACATAATTATCTGTCGTCCAAGAGATTCTGACAAACATTTTTCTATCAACGCTCTGCCAACACGTCCGTTACCGTCTTCAAACGGGTGAATACTCTCAAAATACAGATGTGTAATTGCCGTTTTGATAATATTTTTTTGTATGTTCTCTTTGGTTTTGAATGAGTTATACCACTGTACAAAATTTTTCATCTCTTGCGGAACCTGTTTTGAGGGCGGCGCTTCAAAATGCACTTTTTCCTTGCCCATTGCGCCCGAAATAATTTGCATCGGCTCTTCACTGCTGCGATAAACGCCTGCATTTATGTACTTTGAGTTTGAAAATAACATTCTGTGCCACTGCTTGATTAGTTTTTCGGACAGTTTTGTTTGAAAATTGTTGCGAACATCCAACATCAGCAGGGCAACATTTTCGGCTCGCCTGTCCTTAATGTTTTTTATGGTTGTTGTCAGCCCAAGTTTTTTCAGAAATGACGAGCGAACATCTTCTTTCGACAGCATTTCGCCTTCTATTGCAGACGTTTTTATTGCCTCCGAAATCATAATGTCAAGGATTTCGTTTTGCTGTTTTGCAGAATTAAAGGTCTTAAAAATACCAAATATTTCGCCCGAAAGTTCTGCGAATTTCAACGCATTATTGCTTATAATATCTTCGTTATAAACGAATTCTGCCCATTTTTCAAATTGCCAATTATACATATTTGAGCTCTTTAATTAAATTTATCGGTGCAAAGATACGTCTTTTTTGAGCCAAATATAACTGTTTTTCGGCTCAAAGTGAATTTATTTATTTCAAAAATACTTTTTTGAAGATTCCGCTTTCTTTTCGATAAATTTTCCAAAGTTCTGATTCAAAGTCGAATGCGATTTTGTGTTACCGTTTCGTTTTAGTTACGCACTGTCCCCGAAATCATTGCAGCCAACGTGGCGGCATTTTAGCACATAACTACGAATAGCAAAATCTCTAAGCACCGAAGTTGCCCACTGTCTGAATTGTGTAGCACGCCCCGAATTAACACGATAACCAACCGAAATAATTGCGTCTAAATTGCAATGTTTGGAGGAAAAATTCATAGTTAGTTTGAAAAAATAGTTTTGCTGAGAAAAAAGTATTTATTTTCCGCAAAAATTGCGTAAAATAATTTGCGTATTCTCCGCAAAAATTGTATCTTTGCACATTCAAAATTAAATTGATATGGCAAAATACATTTATCAGCATAAAAATTGGACTGACTTCACTTGGAATGACAAGAAAATCAGCATTTTACTTGCACAGGTTCGTAATCTGCAAGGACGACTTTTGGGTAAAATGACTTCTCTCGGTTTCGGCTATCAAACAGAGGCTACGCTTGAAAATATCACGCTTGACATTATAAAATCGTCTGAAATTGAGGGGGAAAAACTTAATAAACAACAAGTTCGTTCGTCTATTGCACGCCGTTTGGGACTTGATGTTGCAGGGCTTGTAAATTCTGCGAAAAACATTGACGGAATAGTAGAAATGATGCTCGATGCAACGCAACGCTACGAAAATGCATTGACAGAAGAACGAATGTTTGGATGGCACGCGGCACTTTTCCCAACAGGATATAGCGGTTCGTATAAAATTGACGTTGCTTGTTACAGAAAAGGCGAAATGCAAGTTGTTTCCGGCGCTTTTGGGCAAGAAAAGATACATTACGAAGCAATAACAGCAGATAATGTTATATCTGAAATGGATATTTTTTTGAATTGGCTCAATACCGACAACAAACACGACAGCGTGATTAAAGCCGCAATAGCGCATTTGTGGTTTGTGACAATTCATCCTTTTGACGATGGCAACGGGCGTATTGCTCGTGCTATTTGCGATATGTTACTTGCTCGTAGCGATGAGAGCAAACAAAGGTTTTACAGTATGTCGGCACAAATCAACAAAGAACGCAAAAAATACTATGATACAATAGAAAAAGTTCAACACCGAACCGAAGACAGCGACATTACTGTTTGGCTTGAATGGTTTTTAAACTGTTTGAAAAATGCTTTAATTGCTTCCGAAAAGATATTGCAGAGCGTTTTATATAAGGCAAATTTTTGGACAAATAACGCTAAACTATCTTTCAATGAACGGCAAAAGAAAATGCTCAACAAACTTCTTGACGGAGATTTTCGAGGAAAGTTGCAATCGTCAAAATGGGCAAAAATCTGTAAATGTTCGCAAGACACTGCAATCCGCGACATAAAAGGCCTGATAGAAAAAGGTATTTTACGACAAGAAGAAGGTGGAGGAAGAAATACGAATTACGAACTAATTGAAACAACAATCCACACCTGCACTTAACGTGTTGGCGGCTTTATGCTGTGCTTGCTTTCACTAATGATTGTGCGGGCGATAAACTTGCAAATTTGTACTAACGTTTCTGCGGGCTACGGCAAGCATAGCAAAAAACCGCTCGTTACAGGCTGGCAATTTTTGTTTTGTCATATTTCTCTTACGTTTTTCACTAACCCTAACACCCTATTTGGATTGTTCACATCGCACACCCAATTATTGTCAAATTCTTTGATAACCTGCTGATTTTGAGAACTTCCGATAACCAAACTATGAAATTTTGTTTTGTTTTCTTTGGCTTTTGTGATTTTCTTTTTTGTTGCTGCATCAAAGCCAGACATCACAAAATCGGAAACCATTATTATGTCTGCTTTTTTGTAGTTTTCTGTTTCCAACATTCGCAACGCTTCGTGCATTGCAGGTGCGGCATCTGTTCCTCCATGAAAACTCATTGAAAGGAAATCAATTATTTTGTTCAACGAGTTTTTTAAGTCGGTCAAATTTAAGGTTTCAATGCTTGTTGAAAAGGAAATCAGATAACATTTCCGATTATCACGAATTGCGATTTTAAGAATAGCGAAACACAGTGTTTTGGCAACTGTTTCGGGTGTTCCGTGCATTGAACCGCTGGTATCAACGCAGATAATAAACGGTCCTTTTTTGTCTTCTTTCGCTTTCATTCTGCGGTTTTGGAACTGCTCTTCTTCGTAAGCCAAAATCCGCGCCTGATAATCAAAAGTTTGCAGTTTCTTTTCCGCAAATTTCTTGTAAAAAATCAGTTCGGTTGTGGGATTGGCGAGTAAAGCAATTTCCGAAGGCAGCAGCGAAGAAATATCGTCGCTTTCGTGGATTCCGACAATATCGGACTTACTCGCACTTTCCACTTCCCATTTGGTTTTCAGTTGAATATCGGTAAAAAGTTCTTCCTCGTATTCCTGTTCAGCCTGTTGCATACGCCCAAGCATTTCGGCGAGTTCCTGCAACGATTTGTCGCGTTGCATAAGTTCGGCGTAACGTTTCAGAATATCGAAATTCGTGTTTTGCCACCTTCCGCTGCTCATATCCCAAATCCGTCCCAATTCATTGGTAAAAGGCGACAAAACTTCCTGCAACTTTTTCAGTTCTTCGATTTTTCGATATAGTTCTTCGCAGAATTTTTTACGCTCGCGGTCTATGATTTCGAGTTCCCATGCTGTTTGTTTTTTGAATATTTGTTCATCCCATTTTTCCGTAAAATGTCCTTTTACACTTTCAAACGCAGGTTTGTTATTATTTTCTTTGTCCAAACTGCTACTAAATTCTTTTTCGTAGAACTCACAGTCTAATGTTTGTTTGTCGTAGTTTTTTGAAATAAAATCTTTTGTCTGTTTCCAATCGTTTTTAAAGGCGTTTTCTGTGGCTTTTTCAAAATGTTTCAACAAATGGCGTTCATTCGCAAACGGATTTTCGGTTTTGTCAATATGTTTCTTCGTTTTATTGACAAAATCCAAAATATCGCTTGTGATTCTTTCTGACAATTCTTTGTTATCGCGGCACATTTCTTTCATTGTGCTGTTGCCCAAAATAGAATTGATTGCATCAGCAAAATTGTCGGTTTGTTCATTTGAAACATTAGGCGAACAAGCCGAATTTTGCAACGATATGAAAGTTTTATCTGCAAGTTCTTTGCGGGTTTCTTCGTTGCCGATTGAGGCAAAATGAATAAATTTGTCGAAATTAGGCATAATTATGATTTTTCGCGTTCATACCATTCAAAATAATTTTTCATCTCGCTATTTGATTTTATTAGAAATAATTATTTGTGCCATTATTGCCTTCTTAATTTCATTGTATTTGTCTTCGTCAATTAAATCGTGAAAAGAATCTTCTTCAAAAACGGACTTTTCTTTTGATAGAAAATCATCAGAAGTTGTAATATTATGCCTTTGCAATAATTCTAACTCACTAATATAAATGTTTTCTTCCTCTTTGTCATCATATATTTCAAGGTCTGTATCCCATTCAAATTCAATCTCATTTAATGGAATAGTTAATTTAATTTTCGTATTTATGGCTCTATTTATTACTAT
>BNXB01000052.1 GCA_025999255.1 Bacteroidia bacterium
ACCTGTATGTATTGGATACATTAAGAAAAGAACCAGTAAAAAGAAAAGTTGTAACAGGAGTTTCGGATGGTATTCATACGGAAATACTCGAAGGAGTTGAGTCTGAAAATAAAATAATTACCAATTATAACAAAACGGATTGATACGGATTAAACTAATGAAAAAGCAGATAGTCAAACATGGAAGAACTATCCGGTATTATATCTTAATATTAAGCGTTTTTTTCTTTATTTCCTGTAATCGGGATAGAATTATACCGGATAAAAAAGCGCTGTTGAATCATTATAATCAACCGGAAGATTCTCTTAAACGCGAGGCGGTATCTTTTTTATCGGATAATATGATTGATCAGAAATCGGAAATCCTCATTCCTTTTTATAAAATAGTTCCGAACGGTTCTGTTATAGACAATGAATTTTTGTTGGAAGATATTGATCTAGCTTTTGAACATTGGAATAGATATCCCTGGGCTGATCAGGTACCTTTTGATATTTTCCTGAATTATTTGTTACCTTATAAGGTATATGGGGAAGAACCTGCCCATTGGCGTTCGTATTTTAGCCAAAAATATCAAGATACTGTTAATGCAATGATGAGGAAAGTGGATATGGATTCTTTGATGAGATCTACGAATGAGATCTATTATCATTTTTTAGTGAATGATTTGGGTCAATGGTTTATATATAAATCCGATCCGGTCAGGTTAACGAAGTATCCCGGCTTTAATGAACTGATGATGTTGAAATCGGGAGATTGTTTTGATTGGTCTTACTTGAGTGTAATGATCCTGCGCTCGTTAGGAATCCCTTCTAGTGTTGATTTTGTCCCGTTTTGGGGACGGAAAAACGGCACACATTATTCCGAAGTATTCTGGGACAATAAACAACAAAAGTTTATGACGGCGGCCGGAAGGGATTTTAAATTTCCGGCCAAGGTTCTGAGATATACATTCAGGAAACAAAACATCTGGACGGATTCTATTCAGCCGAGAGTAAAACGAGCCCCTTTTATTACGGATTTCCTGCAACACGATCATTGGTTGGATGCTACGCATGAGCATACCTCAACCGCAGCAGTCGATTATAACTACAATACTTCCTCCGATTTTGCCTATATTTGCGTTTTTAATTATGGGAGATGGTATCCGGTTTATTGGGGTAGGGTTGACAATAAAAAAATCCGTTTTGAAAATATGGGAACAGGGATACTATACAGGATTGCCGTTCCGCGAAAAGATACTTATGAAATAATAAGTCCGGCTTTTCTTTTGGATGAAAAAGGGAATAAGATTTTTTTCAAACCGGAACGGAATAAAAAAATAAATCTTCGGCTATCAAAATTGAATACAGGCGCTAAATCATGGATAGAAAAGGGGCATGATTATCGTTTATATTATTCCGGAGAAAAAAGCGATTGGGTTTTATTTCAAACCAAAAAAAGCGAACAGGATTCACTCATTGTCTTTGAAGGAGTTCCATCGGGTACATTGTATTGGTTATTGGATGCCGGGCAGACAAAACGTTTGGAACGGATTTTTACATACGAGACGAGTATTAACCATTTATTGACGAATGAAAATGGTGAACAAATATTTTGGTGAATGGAAAAAATCATAACTGTCCAAGTCCGTCCAAAATCTGATTCAACGCTCTATACAAAAAATAAGGAAACAAAACACATCTACAAAAGATATAAATATCTGACAATAAGCCAAATAATCAAAAATATTTCTTTCTAAGCAAATTATTATTAAAAAAGTGAGTATAAAACACCCACTCATGTATTTATTTTAAAATACATGTATTAAGATGATAGATCACGACAAGTATAATGTAGAAAAAAACCGGATATCGGATATTGAATTGAATTCTTTATTCAAAAGGATAGAAGTTGATACTGTCATACGTTTACGGAAAAGAAGAAAAATATTTTTATATAGTGCGGCGGCCTCAATCCTTTTGGTATTAGCCGGTTCTTTTTATTTTTCCCTGTTGAAGCAAAATCAGGAAGACCTTATTGTATTCGCCAATTCCCAAAATCCGAAAATCAATCCGGAATATGTAGAACTGATACTCCCGGACGACGAGCGTGTTACCATCGTGGGAGAGGATGCATCCATTGATCACGGACAAGAAGGCGTGATAAAAATCAACGAAAAGGCTATCGATAAAACTCAGGAGAACACGAAAACGGTAAAAAAAGGAAAGAAAGAGAAAGAATTTAATACTCTAACGGTTCCATATGGAAAGCGTTCGTCATTGACACTCGAAGACGGCACGCACATTTGGGTAAATGCCGGTACTTTTCTCGTATATCCTGTAACATTCGACGATGATAAACGGGAAATATATGTGGACGGAGAAATATATATGGATGTCGCGAAAGAACCAAACAGGCCTTTTCATGTAAAAACCTCCGACATGCAGGTGGTAGTACTTGGGACGTCGTTTAACGTAACAGCTTATAAATCCGACAACGTCAGTTCTGTGGTTCTTGTAAACGGCTCGGTACAAGTAAGAAGTAAAGACAACAAGAAACCCTATATGTTGAAGCCAAATGATATGTTCTCCAAACAGGACAATCGTGTAAATATTAAACAAGTGAAAGCATCGGAGTTCATTTCCTGGGTCAACGGGATGTACATATGTGATAATGAAAATCTGGAAAGTATTTTGTTACGCCTTTCCAGATATTATAATATAAAAATCTCCATTGATAAAGACGCTTCCGGATTACTTTGTTCCGGCAAACTGGATCTGAAAGAGGACATCCGGGACGTATTGAATGTCTTATCATCAACAGCCCCCGTTACTTATGAGATAGATAAAAAGGAAGAATATCATTTTATGTCTAAACAATCAAAATAATACAGCCTATGAGATAAGACAGGAAAACCATAATAAAAAGCCGGGCAGTATTGCCGTACTCGCCCGACTTGAGATTTTAAATCCACTAATTCAATTCGTTAAACTTAAAATCATTACAAAAGTATGATAAAAACACGAAAAATTTGCATATTTTACGCAAATAAATTAAAACTGGACCTATTAATGAGACTAATGCTATTTTTGATAATATTGAACCTGAGTGTACCGGCATATAGCTTTTCGCAATCTGCTAAAGTGTCTCTTAATTTGAAAAATGCCACATTGAAAGATGTTTTCCGGGAAATAGAGGCACAGAGCGAATATATCTTTTTTTACCACGAAAGTTTAATAGACAACAGCAAGATAAGCATGGAAGCTACGGAAAAGTCTGTTAATACGGTATTGGATAATGTCCTGAATGGGAAAAACATTACTTATACAATCAATGGTAGACAAATATACATAGTAAAGAAAGAAACCGAAGTAAAAGATACAGGAATCTCGTCCACCCAGGCGGTAACCCAACAAAGAGTTACAGTCAAAGGGATCGTTAAGGACGAACTCAACGAGCCTTTACCGGGCGTAAACATCATTGTCGTAGGAAGTACCCGCGGTGTTGTAACCGATGTGGATGGTACCTTTTCCATAGATATATTGCCTACCGATCAACTCAATTTCTCATACCTGGGTATGCAGGAACAAAGAGTAGCCATTGGTGATAAGCGAATGCTGACTATTATCATGAAAGAAAAAATTGATGAGTTGGACGAAGTCAGGGTAGTCGCTTTCGGTAAACAAAAGAAAGAAAGCGTTTCGGCCGCCATCACTACCATAAGACCTTCGGAGCTTAAGGTGCCAAGCTCTAACCTAACAACAGCTCTGGCCGGAAGAATGGCGGGATTGATTTCTTATCAACGCAGCGGCGAGCCGGGGGAAGACGATGCCAGCTTTTTCGTACGCGGCGTAACAACACTTACTTATGGGGCTGGACCTCTGATTCTTATTGATGGAGTCGAAATGACCTCCAGCGACTTAGCCCGGTTACAGACAGACGATATAGCCAGTTTCTCCATCATGAAAGATGCGGCTGCAACAGCTTTATACGGAGCGCGTGGCGGAAATGGGGTGATTATGGTTACTACAAAAGAAGGGAAGGAAGGTAAAGCTTCTATTTCCTTCAGGTACGAAACCTCGCTTTCTTCGCCTACCAAACAGATAGAATTAGCAGACCCGATTACTTATATGCGTTTAAACAACGAAGCGGTACTTACACGCGATCCGATGCAATCCGTACCTTATTCCATTGAAAAGATAGAAAATACGGAAAGAGGTATTAACCCTCTGGTTTACCCTGCTAACGACTGGTATGACATTTTATTCAAAAATCAAGCGATAAACCACCGTTTCAATTTCAACGTAAGCGGAGGAGGAAGTGTGGCGCGTTATTATATAGCCGCTAGCTATAATCAGGATAACGGAGTAATCAAAACAGCCAAAGACAGTAAAAACAACATAGACCTCAAGCGTTACCTGCTACGTACCAACGTTAATATCAATATAACAAAAACGACGGAAGCCGTTGTTCGTTTGCATGGATCATTCGACGATTACAGCGGCCCGCTCGATAGCGGTAGCGAATTATACAGCAAAGTTATGAGAAGCGATCCCGTCGCTTTCCCCGCTTATTTTGCCCCTGACGTTACTTTCCAGCATAAAAAACATATTTTATTCGGTAATGCAGACCAGGGACAGTTCATCAACCCTTACGCCGACATGGTAAAAGGGTATAAAGAATATTCCAAAAGTACAATGCTGGCGCAGTTTGAATTGAAACAAAATTTGAATTTCATTACACAAGGTTTAAGTTTAAGAGCTTTATTCAGTACAAACAGGTACTCATATTTCGATTTGCAACGTTCTTATAATCCATTCTTCTATACCGTCAGTCTATATGATAAAATCAAAGATGAATATTTGCTCGCTTGCCTGAACCCGAACAGCGGTTCGGAATGGCTCAGTTATACCGAAGGCACAAAGGAAGTCAGTACAAGCCTCTATTTTGAAGGGGTTGTTAATTACGACCGTACATTCAATGAAAAACACGGTGTCAGCGGATTGTTAGTATCCAATGTCAGGAATTACCTGAAAGGGAATGCCGGATCCCTCCTGTTATCATTGCCTCAACGAAATATCGGATTATCGGGTCGCTTTACTTATAACTACGACAGGCGTTATTTCCTGGAAACAAATTTCGGATATAACGGTTCTGAGCGTTTCTCACGGAATCATCGCTTCGGTTTTTTCCCTTCTATCGGTGCAGGATGGTTGATAACAAACGAACCCTTCTGGGAAGGATTGAGTGAAAATACTAAAAAGAATATAACAAACCTTAAACTCAAAGCGACATACGGTTTAGTCGGAAATGATGCTATCGGCAAGGAAGAAGACCGTTTCTTCTATCAGTCGGATGTAAACGTCGATAACAAGGACAGGGCTTATACCTGGGGTGAGAATTTCGGTTATACGGTTAATGGCGTGAGTATAAACAGGTATGCCAATCCGTTTATAACATGGGAAATAGCAAAAAAAATGAATTTAGGCCTGGAAGTGGGTTTGTTCGGAAAAATAGATATTTTGGCGGATTTCTATACCGAAACCCGTGATAATATTTTACAGACACGTACGGATATTCCCGCTACTATGGGACTGCTTGTAACTCCGCAAGCGAATATAGGCCGGGCTAAAGGAAAAGGCGTGGATTTGTCGGTCGATCTGAATCACTATTTCAACAATAACTTCTGGGTAACAGGACGCTTTAACTTTACCTATGCGAAATCGAAATGGGAAATATACGAAGAGCCTGATAATAGTTTAACTCCCTGGTTATCACATGTAGGAGTTCCGGTGAATCAACAATGGGGATATGTGGCCGAACGATTATTTGTAGATGAAAAGGATGTATTAAATTCTCCAACCCAATCTTTCGGCAATTATAAAGGAGGCGATATCAAATACAAAGACATAAACGGAGACGATAAGATTACGGAGTTGGACCGGGTTCCTATCGGCTATCCCACCACTCCGGAAGTTATTTATGGCTTTGGTTTAAGCGCCGGTTACAAAGGTTTTGATTTCTCATTCTTCTTCCAGGGATTAGGACGCGAATCTTTCTGGATTGATGCAAGAAAGACATCCCCATTCCTTGATACCGACGACAATAGTTCGGTTAACTCAAAGAATGCATTACTGAAAGTATATGCAGATAATCACTGGTCGGAAGATAACCGGAACCTTCATGCTCTTTGGCCAAGGTTGACAGCGAATTTACTTAATAACAATACTGCAACCAGTACCTGGTTTATGCGCGACGGCTCATTCCTTCGCTTAAAATCATTGGAACTAGGGTATAAAGTACCGGACAGATACATGAAAAAATTGTATGTTTCCAATCTGCGCTTATACCTTAGTGGAACAAATTTATTGACATTCAGCAAGTTTAAGTTATGGGATCCCGAAATGGCCGGCGACGGCATGAAATATCCTATACAAAAAGTATTAAACGTTGGAGTTCAATTATCATTTTAAACAGTCACAAAAATGAAAAAATCAAAAATATATCTATTCATTATCACGGCGTTATTATCGTCATGCGCCGATTACCTGGATATTGTTCCGGATAACGTAGCGACAATCGAACATGCATTCTCCGACAGGGTAAGCGCAGAACGCTTTCTGGCTACCATATACTCTTACATGCCGAGAATAGGAAATTTTGCAAACGATCCGGCAATACAAACAAGCGACGAATTCGTAGTTGTAGAAAACAGTTATTACTCCTGGAGTTCCTATTACATGGGAAATCGTATAAAGCTGGGCGAACAAAATACGAACACCCCCATACTCAACTTCTGGGATGGAGAAAATGGCGGTCGCGGGATATTCGTCGCCTTACGGGAGTGCAATATCTTCCTGGAAAACATCAATAACGTAGGGCCTGATCTGAATGAATCGGAGAAAGTAAGATGGATTGCCGAAGTTAAATTTTTCAAAGCATTCTATCATTATTTCCTGTTACGCATGTATGGTCCTATCCCTCTTATCAAAGAAAACAAATCGACGGCGGCGGGTGTTGAAGATGTGAAAGTCTATCGTGAGCCTTTCGACGAATGTGTTGACTACATTGTCGGATTATGCGACGAAGCTATCACGGATTTACCGTTAACGATAACCAATATAGCCGCCGAAGCCGGACGAATAACTCAACCTGCGGCGGCGATGCTGAAAGCCGAAGTTTTAGTGTTGGGCGCAAGTCCCTTATTCAATGGGAACAGCGATTTCAGCACGTTTACCGACAACAGGGGAATAAAACTGTTCAGTCAGACGGAAGACCAAGGTAAATGGAGCAAGGCGGCTGAAGCATGTAAAAAAGCTATCGATATTTCACATGAAGCCGGTATTCGCTTATTTCAATTCAGTGACAGCCGTTTTCAATTATCCGAAGAAACAAAAAGAGGGATGAGTATCCGCGGAGCTGTTTCGATAAAATGGAACGAGGAACTTATCTGGGGAAATCCCGTCAATACCGTCGGTGAATTACAGAGCAGAACTCTTCCGTATATGAAAATTGCCGACAGGCAGGGAGGGGCAGGAAATCCTGAGCTGTCTGCTTCTTTCAAAATGGCCGAATTGTTTTACTCTAAAAACGGAGTTCCGATTAATGAAGACCCTTCCTATAATTACGCCGGGAGGTACGATACCGTTGTTGTAGGAAAAGACCATTATTATTATATCAAGGAAGGATTGACTACCGCTATTTTAAACACCAACCGGGAACCTCGTTTTTACGCTAATCTCGGCTTCGATTGCGGTTATTGGTTCGGTAACGGGCGAACAAAAGATGTCGGTAACGGTAACGAATCCGAAACATCCTGGATTATAAGGGCTAAGGCAGGCGATGTAAGCGGAAGACAGGAAGATATCCGTTATGCCCGATGCGGATATTTCGTAAAAAAGACAAGCAACTTCGAAACGGCGGCATCAGCTACCGGAAGTTTGTCCACCACCCGTTACACTTATCCTATTATGCGGCTGGCCGACCTTTACCTGCTTTATGCCGAAGCTTTGAACGAATCGCTGGAAGCGCCCAACAACGAGATATATGGGTATTTGGATCTCATACGCGAACGGGCAGGATTGGAAGGCGTTGTCGATAGTTGGAGAAAATATTCCAACCTACCGGAAAAACCGCTTACGAAAACCGGAATGCGCGACATTATCCGCCAGGAACGTATGATTGAATTATGTTTTGAAAGTAAACGGTTCTGGGACGTCAGAAGATGGAAACTGGCGCATGTTTATTACAACCAACCGGAAAGAGGATGGAATGTAACCCAAAGTACGACTCAGGATTATTATCAGGTGATTGTTTTTAATCAACTGCAATTTTCAACCAAATCATACTTATGGCCTATAAAGGTTAGCGAGTTGCGTAAAAACATCAACCTGATTCAAAATCCTTATTGGGACTGAATACAATTGATAATTGACAATTGACAATTGATAATTGATAATTGATAATTAAAATTCATAATTAATAATTAATATGAAACGAAATATAATATTGATCTTATCTGTAATCCTTATAATCTGTTATGGTTGTAAGGAAGAATATATCGGGCAATATCCCGTTGACAGCACCCCTCCGGCTCCCGTAACTAACGTAAAGGTCGGAAACCTTCAGGGTAAGGCTATAATAACATATACTTTGCCTCAGGAAGACGATCTGCTTTTTATAAAAGCAGTGTATATTTCACTCAACGGCAAGAAAAAAGAAATGTCGAGTTCGGCCTATTCCAACAGCATAGAATTGAAAGGATTCGGAAAAAGCTCCAAGACGAAAGTAGAACTTATATCAGTAGATAAAAGTTATAATGAATCGAAGCCGGTAAACGTGGAAATAGAACCTCTAGACTCTCCCATATACGATGTTATCAAAACATTTAAATTATATGAAGCGTTTGGAGGACTTAAACTTTACTGGGAAAATCCGATAGGAGAAGATATCGTCTGCGGAGCTTTAGCTAAAGATGACGAAGGATATAAACATATTGAAACTATTTATTCTTCCGAAAAAACAGCAAACAAAGCTATTCGCGGCCTGGAATCAAAACCTACGGAATTCGCTTTTTATTTCAGGGATATGTACAATAATTACACCGATACGTTGTATGTTTCCATGACCCCCATATTCGAAGAAGAATTGGATAAAAAGAAGTTTGTTTCTCAGAAATTAT
>BNXB01000053.1 GCA_025999255.1 Bacteroidia bacterium
GCAGGATAATAATCCTGAATTGCAGGAACAAACAATAAGCTACAATAACTGCAATACAAGCCGAACCAATGAGTAGTAAAAACATTTTTCCGAAAATAACTTTATAAGGAGAAGAAACCATTATTTCAATATATTCGGGGGCAATCGTTCTTAGTTGTATCTTCTCTCTGTAACCGGATTTTGGAGAAACATTTTTTCCCCCATGATTTACAAACGCTATTCTATTACCTAAAGAATCGATTAATGTTAAAGAATAACTAATATTATTACAATCTCTTTCTAAATACAAGGCAACAATATTATCTAATTTTTCTAATGATAAAGGATATTCTTCCAAATACAAATGATTTTGTAATGCTATAATGTTGGCATATATATCATTATCCAGTTTATACCCTGCTATAATTTTGTTTTTCCATTGACCCGTTCGGTTCGAATCATTCAATCGATATGCTGCTTCTCTTTCTATTGAGGTAATAAAATTTTTACTGACATTTTCATGGAATTCCTTTTCTAAAAGTATATAAGTATTCTTAAGCCAGATTCCTTGTAAGATAAGAATAGAGATAAGGGCTGTACAAGTAAAAATTTTTATGTAATTTTTTCCATTTTCCATTTTCCATTTTTCACAAAAATAATAACATTTTAATAACATTTCATCATTTTTTGATAACATATTTTCTTCTTTACAAAACTTATCTTTGTGTCATCAATTTTAATTCACTAAAAACAATAGTTATGAAATGGAATAGACGTATTCAAAGACAAAAAACAAATGACGAAAAACTTAAGACATATGCATTGAATAAAAGCAAAATGTCGAAAATTAAAGGGGGAGAACATTGGGAATACATTGATGGAGAATGGGTATTAGTTCACGATTAAACATTTAGTTCAAAGACTCTCGTTTGCATATTTCATTTATAAATCAGGAAAAGGCAAGGTCGTTTCGAAAGATCCGGCGCTTGCCTTTTCCATTCCGCAAGATTCCGGGTTTTAATATATTCGGTTTCGCAGGTTATATCTGCAGCAATACACAGTTTGGTCGAAGGTTTGCACGTCCTGATAAAATCTTCTACTAATTTTTCATTCCGGTAAGGCGTTTCGATAAACAATTGCGTCTGGTTTTCCGAATAGATCCTTTGTTCGTATTGTCTGATCGCTTTCGTCCGTTGATCGGCATCAATCGGAAGGTAACCGTGAAAAGCAAAGTTTTGTCCATTGAAGCCGGAAGCCATCAAAGCCATCAGGATAGAAGAAGGCCCGACCAGGGGTACCACCCGAATATTTTTTTGTTGTGCCATAGCAACCACATCAGCTCCCGGATCGGCAATTGCCGGACAACCCGCTTCCGAGATGATCCCCACCGGATTCCCCTCCATCACAGGCTTCAGGTAATCCGAAAGAACCTGGGGAGAAGTATGTTTATTCAATAAATAAAATGTCAGTTCATCAATATTGATGGAAGCATCCGTTTTTTTCAGAAACCGCCGCGCCGTACGTTCATTCTCAACTATAAAATGACGTATTTTCAAAATAATTTCACGGTTATAAGCCGGAAGAACCTGATCAACCGGGGTCTCCCCTAACGGCACGGGAATCAAATAAAGGAATGCCTGCATATACTCATTATTAATTTTTGAATGATTTCGCAAATTCCATAACACTATCGGCAAACTTCTCCCAGGAAAGATTTTCTTTTTCTTTCCTGATATTATCTATAAACCGACCCTTTCCTAAAGAAAAAACCCGTTTTACTGCCGATGCTATACTTTCCGAATCCGGTTTGCAAATGATTCCTGTTTCCGGTCGTTCGATCGTATCCCTCAAACCTCCGACATCAGTTGCTACCACTGGTACCTCGAAATGGTAAGCTACCGGAATTACCCCGCTCTGAGTCGCCGATTTATACGGTAAAATCAATAAATCCGCCGCAGAAAATAAAACCGGAACCAGACTGTCTTCAATATATTTGTTCATTACACGGATACAATCTTTTGCCGGCGAATGTGAAATCTGAGTTTCGTATTTCCCAAAACTACCGTAACTCTCACCCGCAATAAGTAATTGAAAATCATCGTCCAAACCGGCCATGGCGTCGACCAGTAAATCCAATCCTTTGTAATCGCGGATTAAACCGAAAAAAAGCAAAGTTTTTTTGTCCGGATCAAGTCCTAGTTTTTTTCTTGCATCCTGCATATGAATCTTCTCTCCAAAATGGCTGTACAAAGGATGTGGGCGTTCACAAAACGAAGATCCCGGGTTCATTGAAAGGATATCATTCTTTACCATATCACTCATTACTACAAAGCCTTTACACCGGTCGAACAACAACCCGGCAAATGGTTTGTCAAAAAATTTAGGCTCATGAGGTATTGCATTGTGCACCAAAGAAATAATCACCGTTTTCTTTTTCAATCGACTGGCAATATGTCCGTATGCCGGTCCTAAAAAAGACATCCAATAGACTATAATCAGAACATCCGGTTGAAATTTCCCGATTTCTTTTGCCGTTTTTTGATACGAGAACGGATTAATACTATCTAAAATCCTTTCCGAAGGTATTTCAATAGCCTCATCTTCTTTTTCCACATACTGCGTTTTTCCCGGAAACAAAAATCCGGGATATAATCGTGAAAAAGAAAATGCTTTGACTTCGTGTTTTTCCTCCATAGCACGGTAAAGCATTGCGCTGAATTGGGCAATACCTCCGCGATAAGGGTAGAAAGGGGAAAGGATTGCAATCTTCATTAATATCTATAATGTTCCGGTTTATACGGGCCATTTACGTCAACCCCGATATATGCGGCCTGTTCCGGAGTTAATTCAGTCAGTTCCACTCCGATATTTTCAAGATGCAGACGGGCGACTTCTTCGTCCAGATATTTCGGCAAACGATACACGCCAATCTCATAATTTTTTTGCCACAAATCGATTTGCGCCAGGGTCTGATTGGTAAAAGAATTACTCATCACAAACGAAGGATGCCCGGTTGCACAACCTAAATTTACCAACCGGCCTTCAGCTAAAAGAAAAATCGAATTCCCTTTCGGGAAGGTATATTTGTCCACCTGAGGTTTAATATTCAAATGCTTAATTCCAGGATAATGAACCAATTTATGTACCTGAATTTCATTATCGAAATGACCGATATTACAAACGATCGACTGGTCTTTCATTTGTTCCAGGTGTTCAATCCGAATCACATCACGATTTCCGGTAGTAGTTACAAAAATATTTCCTTCTTTCAGCGCATTTTCTATAGTAGTTACTTCAAAACCTTCCATGGCTGCCTGCAAAGCGCAAATCGGATCAATTTCCGTAACAATCACACGGGCGCCGTACGAACGCATGGATTTGGCACAACCTTTACCGACATCGCCATATCCCAATACTACGACAACTTTTCCTGCAATCATGACATCGGTCGCCCTCTTAATCCCGTCGGCAAGGGATTCCCGGCAACCATAGAGATTATCAAATTTGGACTTGGTAACCGAATCGTTTACATTGATAGCGGAAACCAATAATTCACCGGCCTCCATCATTTGGTACAAACGATGCACTCCTGTAGTTGTTTCTTCCGAAATACCTTTCAAACCGGACACCGTACGATGCCAACGCCGACTGTCTTCTTTCAGAATACGATTCAATGTATCAAGAATTACCTGTTCTTCGTGATTTCCACCTTTACGATCAATAAATTTTGCATCATTTTCAGCTTTGTATCCCCAATGAATGAGCAAAGAAGCATCGCCTCCATCGTCCACAATGAGGTTCGGGCCTTTTCCATCCGGGAAACGAAGAGCCATATCGGTACACCACCAGTATTCTTCCAAAGTTTCGCCTTTCCAGGCAAAAACAGGGACTCCGGCCATAGCAATAGCAGCGGCGGCATGATCCTGGGTAGAAAAAATGTTGCAACTTGCCCAACGAACATCTGATCCAAGTTCTACTAAAGTTTCGATTAATACGGCCGTTTGGATGGTCATATGTAAAGATCCGGTTATCCGGGCTCCCTTTAACGGTTTTTCTTTCCCATACTTTTTACGTAAGGACATCAGGCCCGGCATTTCATGTTCTGCTATCTCAATCTCTTTACGTCCAAAATCGGCCAAAGAAATATCCGCCACTTTATACGACAGATTTTCCATGAATTTTTCTGACATTTTTATTGTTTTATAATTAATTAAACCACAAAAGTAGTGAATAAAATCAAATGTTCTTAATTTTGTACTTTCAAAAAATCTCATCGAAAGGTATTTATGTCTGAATTAGTGAAAACAATTACAATTTACGGAGCTTCCAGTTCAAGGATCGACACGGAATACACTGCCGCAGCTCAAAAACTGGGAGAACTGATGGCCAAAAAGAATATTGCATGCATCAACGGGGCCGGACAGAAAGGCGTTATGGGCGCCGTCACCGAAGGGATGCTGGCTCATAGAGGTAAAGTAATCGGCATCATTCCTCAGTTTATGATCGAAGAAGGTTGGCTCAACCATTCCCTGACAGAAGTCATTGTAACACCGGACATGCATAGCCGTAAACAACTGATGGCCGAAAAATCAGATGCCTGCATCGCTCTTCCGGGAGGTATCGGAACAATGGAAGAACTACTGGAAATAATGACCTGGAAACAATTAGGATTGTATAAAAATCCGATTATTATTCTCAATACAAACGGATATTATAACTTTCTACTCCGGATGCTGGAAAAATCGGCATCCGAAAATTTTATTCATCATAAACACCGGTTAATCTGGAATGTTGCCGAAAGTCCGGAAGAGGCGCTGGAATTAGCCGTTCAAAATCACAAATGGGATCCGGATCCCCGATCATTCGCCGCCTTGTAATCATATTCATGCAGGAAAACGAATCAACATATCATCAGAATTCAACGGTAATATATCAAAATACGTTGACCGAATCCCAGGATTCAATCGCGGAATACCGTGATTCTACATCAACCGGTGTAGTAAGCAATGATTTTATGTATTGTTTTCCGGATTATCCGGTAATACAAAAAGATACCATCGTATCCATATCCCCGGCATTTATTCCACAGATAGAAAAAATTTCAGAAAAGCCAAAATTACAGAATAGTATTTTCATCATTTTTCTTTTTTGCTTCATTATCATTTCCCGGGTTTTAAGCAGTAAAGCCCAAATGTTCCTTTCCCTTCCCGATGAATTATTCAGATTGAAAAAAAGAAAAAGTATCTTCACCGAGCCTGTTGGTAACGAGCTATATGTTAAATTATTGCTATTCTTTCAAACAGTGGTTATCTTATCTATATTTACCTATTTGGCATCTACGAACCATCCTGAAGTCAGTAAAAATTTTGCCTTATCCGATTTTTACGAAAACATCGGCAGGATTTGCCTTCTTTTTATCTTGTTCTTCGTCTATAAATGGGTCTCCTACAATGTCGTAGGAACAATCTTTTTTTCTAAAGAGACACTTGCCCAGTGGATCAATAATTTTACATCCCTGATATGTATTTTGGGAATCGTAATTTTTGTCCCTGTACTACTGATGTTTTATGTTGAGTGGGTGTACTCTTTTTGCTATTTTTTCATTCTTTCTTGTTTCCTGATTGTTATAATCATTATCATTTACAGAACTCATGTGTTATTTTTTCATAATATCCGCCAATTGCATTATTTATTTTTGTACCTTTGCGCCCAAGAAATGGCCCCTTTATTGATTTTGTATAAGGGCTTGGTTTATTTAACGTAGTGGAAGGTAGCACTTTATGGTCTTGAGTGTAAAAAAAGTTTTGGTATCCCAGCCTAAACCGGAGACGGAAAAATCTCCCTATTTTGATATTGCTGAGAAATACGGTGTAAAAATCGAATTTCGACCATTTATAAAAGTCGAACCGGTTACAGCAAAGGAGTTCAGGACTCAAAGAATTGCTATCCTCGAACACACAGCTGTTATTTTTACTGCCAAAACAGCAATAGATCATTTTTTTCGGCTTTGTGAAGAATTACGGGTACAAATACCCGAAACCATGAAATATTTTTGTGTGACGGAATCAATTGCCGTATATCTTCAAAAATATACGATATACAGGAAACGGAAAATTTTCTTTGCTCAGTCAGGAAAAATGGAAGATCTGATAATCCCTATCGGTAAGCATAATAAAGAAATTTATCTGGTGCCGGTATCCGATGTTCATAAAGACGATCTTATGCACTTGCTGGACGAAAAGAAAATCAAGTACAACAAGGCTACCATGTATAAAACCGTAAGTAATGATTTTACCCCGGAAGAAAAATTCGATTACGATATGCTGTTGTTTTTTTCTCCCGCCGGAATTTCATCTTTGTTAAAGAATTTTCCTGAATTCCAGCAAAATGATATCAAAATCGGATGTTTCGGTTCATCTACTGCAAAAGCTGTCCGTGATGCAGGTTTACGCCTGGATATTGAGGCTCCGGGCCCGGAAGCTCCATCGATGACGGCAGCTCTTGAGAAATACTTGAAAGAATTATCTAAAAACGGGAAAAATAACTGCTAAATCGAATCAAAAAACACATTCGGTAAGAAAGAACGAATCTCTTCTCTGAAAGATATTGAACTGTTATTCGGAAGCAGTCATTCTTTCAAAATTTTTCCTTTGCGTATATTATTCGAAAAAAAATATCCCCGGACTTCCGGAACCGGGGTTTCCATTTTAATCAGCGTTCCGAAAAAGAAATTCAAAAAAGCTGTTCAACGTAACCGTATCAAACGGTTAATCAGGGAAACATACAGGCTAAACAAAAAGCTATTAATCTCTTCACAAAAAGAAACGGATTATGATCTTCTCGTTGGTTTCATCTATCTCGGACAAGGAATATGCGACTTCAAAGAATTGGAACCGATAATGCAAAACGCTTTGGTAACATTGAAAGAAAAACTCTTGTGATGCAATTGTTAAAGAAAATAGGAATTTTCATTGTGCTGTTACCGGTTTACTTCTACCGTTATTGCATCTCCCCTTTAACGCCTCCGACTTGTCGATATACCCCAACTTGTTCCCAATATGCCATTGAAGCCGTTAAAAAATATGGCCCGTTCAAAGGGGGGTACCTGAGCATAAAAAGAATCCTGAGATGCCATCCCTGGGGAGGACAAGGGTATGATCCGGTACCTTAAAGTTCTATCCTGGAAAATAATCTAAAACGTACTTTCTTTTGATTTTTTACAAAAAGAATACTACTTTTGCCCTTCATTTAACACGAATTGAAAATTGAAAGTAAATTCCGGTAAAAAAATTATTTTCAATCTTCAATCTTCAATCTTCAATTACTTATGAATTTCGTAGAAGAATTAAGATGGCGAGGCATGATTCATGATATGATGCCCGGAACAGAAGAGCAGCTTCAGAAAGAAATGACTTCAGCCTACGTCGGAATCGATCCGACCGCAGATTCGCTACATATCGGTCACCTGGTAAGCGTAATGATGCTCAAACACCTGCAACGGGCAGGACACCGCCCGATTGCATTGGTCGGAGGGGCTACAGGTATGATTGGCGACCCATCGATGAAATCGCAGGAGCGTAATTTGCTGGATGAGGAAACTCTGAGAAAAAATCAAAATGGAATCAAAGCCCAATTATCCAAATTTCTGGACTTTGAATCAAATCATCCGAATAAGGCTGTTTTAGTAAATAATTACGACTGGATGAAAGATTACTCTTTCCTGAATTTCATCCGTGATATCGGAAAACACATCACTGTGAATTACATGATGTCAAAAGATTCCGTAAGAAAGCGTCTGAGTTCCGAATCTAATATAGGAATGTCTTTCACAGAATTTTCTTATCAACTATTACAAGGATACGATTTCCTGTTTTTATATAACGAATACGGCTGTAAACTCCAAATGGGAGGGTCGGATCAATGGGGAAATATTACTACCGGAACCGAACTAATCCGTCGGAAAACCGGAGGAGAAGCGTTTGCTTTAACTTGTCCGTTGATCACTAAAGCCGATGGAGGAAAATTCGGGAAAACCGAATCCGGAAATGTCTGGTTGGACAGAAGATATACCTCTCCATACAAATTTTATCAGTTCTGGCTGAATGTCAGTGATAATGATGCTGAAAAATACATCAAAATCTTCACTGCGCTGAGCAAAGAAGAAATTGATACTCTGGTGGCAGAACAAAATGCAGCCCCGCATTTGCGTCCTTTACAAAAAAGACTGGCTGAAGAAGTTACGATTATGGTTCATTCCAGGGAAGATTACGAAACTGCCGTTGAGGCTTCCAATATCCTCTTCGGGAATTCAACTTCAGAAGCATTGAAAAAACTGGACGAAGAAACATTACTTGCTGTTTTCGACGGAGTTCCTCAATTCGAAATCCTTAAATCGGATTTAGGAAATAAAGCTGTCGATTTATTCACGGAAAAAGCAAGCGTTTTTCCATCTAAAGGGGAAATGCGTAAATTAGTCCAAAGTGGAGGAGTAAGTATTAATAAGGATAAACTGGTTGATTTCGATGCTATCATAGATTTATCCTACCTTATCGGAGGCAAGTATATTCTGGTTCAGAAAGGCAAGAAAAACTACTTCTTACTGATTGTAAAATAAAATCACATTGAAAAATTTTGCAATCTCGGCAAAAAGCAATATCTTTGCATCGCTTTTCTAAAAAGTAATAGGATTGTCCCATGGTGTAATGGTAGCACACCTGATTTTGGTTCAGCATGCCTAGGTTCGAATCCTGGTGGGACAACAAAAAAAATGATAACCGCCTGATATTCAATAATGGATGTCGGGCGTTTTTCATTCCACTGACAAATGAGCTGACAAATAGTCGGTTTTTTCATTCCGACCACCATAGGGGCGTTCCCTTTATCCTGTTCAAAAAATAATTGTATTATCCTACAATTTATTGTATCTTTCTCCTATAAATGTATTCTAAAGCAGTCCTGTAGTCGTGTATTATCGACAAAGCAGGCAATAAAAAGCAATGCCGCTATATGTAAGCAGCCCTGCATCTCTATGTTCGTACGCTTGAG
>BNXB01000054.1 GCA_025999255.1 Bacteroidia bacterium
CGGTGAAAATACCGATGCAGAGCATGGTATGGATTATTGATGCATCCCAGTTTCCATTTGCTTCTGTAAAGAAATCTTTGATTGTGGGATAGAAAACGGTCAGAACCAGTCGTTCGAACTGTTTGATATCTTTTTCTTGCCAGCCGGAATCCGTGTATCGGAGAATTTCCGCTGCATTCAGGAATTGCGGAGCGAATAAGCCGACATTCAGTTTGGCATTATTGGCGTCAAAATCCCACAGGCGGTATGACCAGGCATTCAGAATTTCAATCGCTTTGTCTGCGTAGGCTTTATCTCCTGTGATGTGCCACATCAATACATGATTGTATGCGGCGGATGCGCTTTGTTCATATTGGCGTCCTCCGATACTGTTAGCCCCGTATGGTCCTACGGAAATATGCGTGAATGCTTCCGGTTTGAAATTAAGGGAAGTTTCTTTTTTGAGGTTTTCAAATGCTGTTTTCCAGGGTTGTTTTCCGGCGAGGATTTGTTGTTTCATGTATTCCAGGTCTTCCCGGCTTTGCGCCATTCCCGGATGACGGAACGGTTTGCTTGCAATCGTTTCATTACCTCCCGATTGCGGACGATGGATCGGATTTTTTCCATAATCGTAATCCGGCTTGTTTCCCATCCGGATTTTCATTGTTCCTCCGTCTATGATATTCTGGTGAGTAATGTAGGTGTATGGATATTCTTTCCCATTTAATTCTACCGATTGAACGTAGATATTTTCGAGAGAATTATTGATTGCCTCGATTGTGAATTGTTTTCCGTTTTCAAGGTTGATGGTTGCTTTATCGAAAACAGGACTTCCGATTACGTATTCTCCGGAAGCGGTAAGTACGGGATAAAAACCTAATGATGACAGGATATACCAGGCCGACATTTGTCCACAGTCTTCATTCCCGATAATTCCATCGGGTTTGTCGGTATAAAATTCTTTCATGATATGCCGTACCAGGCGCGCCGTTTTCCATTGTTGTCCCGCGTATGCATATAAATAGGCGATATGGTGGCTGGGTTCGTTGCCATGGGCGTATTGACCGATCTCGCCTGTCAGGTCGATCAGGACATCGGGGTCGGACGGGTCTGAGTTGAGGGAAAAGAATTGATCCAAGCGGTCTGTGAAAGCAGTTTCTCCGCCCAGAAGCTCGATTAATCCGTAAACATCCTGCGGAACCAGCCATAAGTATTGCCAGGCGTTTCCTTCCGCATAATCCGTGGCATACGGCCGTTTGGACTTAAGCGGGTCGAACACCGGATTCCATTCTCCGTTTTCCATGATTCCCCGGAAGAATCCGCTTTCTTTATCGTAATACAGTTTGTAATTTTCAGCTCTTTTTTTGAAATAATTGTAATCCTCTGTTTTTCCTGATTTTTTAGCCATCAGTGCGATACAGGCATCTCCGACGGCATATTCGAGCGCGGTTGCCACAGGCCGGTTCTTCATTACGTCGGAAGGGATGGGTTTCAGGTCTCTTACGAAATCCAGCCCCCGGATATCGCTCATTGCCGTTGTTTTCAAGGCTTCGTATGCTTTTTCTGCATCAAATCCTTTACATCCTTTCAGGTAGGCTTCGGCAATTACCTGGAAACTGTTGATACCGACCATCGTTCCGGTATCGTATCCCCTCAGATGCCAGATAGGGAGGATTCCCGTCTGATCAAAAACAGCCAGCATACTGTTGACGAAATCGCCGACTCTATCCGGATTCGTAATGGTAAAAAGCGGATGAGCAGCCCGGTAGGTATCCCATAAAGAAAATATAGTGTAATTATTATAAGGCGCTTTTTTATAGATTTTCCAATCCGATCCCCTGTAATCTCCGTTGTGATCGTTGAAAAGCGACGGATGCATCATCGCATGGTATAATGAAGTGTAAAAAATACGTTTATCTGCTTCGTTCTTTGTTTCTATTTGTATTTTAGCCAGTTCTTTTTCCCATTTGTCCATGGCTTGTTCTTTCACTTTTCCGAAATTCCAGTCCGGTATTTCGGCTTTTATATTTGCCAATGCGTTATCGGCGCTTACGGGAGATATTCCGACCTTGAGAGAAATTTCCTTGGGAGCCTGAGTAAAGGTGATTAGTCCTTTAATCGCTTCTCCTTTCCCTTTTTTACTATCAATTTGTTTTTCGTTTTCGTACACGGAAAACATTTTGACAGGTTCGGAAAAGCAAATAGCGAAAAAGACCTGTTGTTTTTTTGCCCATCCGGAAGATGATCGGTATCCTTTGATAGTATATGGGTCAGTCAGTTCGATGTATGTGTCGGTCGATTTGTCGTTTATTCCTTCCTTTAAGTCAATAATGATCCGGGCATTTTCGCCTTGCGGAAATTTATATTTGTGGAATCCGACCCGTTCCGAAGCGGTGAGTTCTACTTCCACACCGTAATCGTTGAGTTTCACGGCATAATATCCGGGTCTTACTTTCTCGTTTTTATGGGAATAATGAGATGAATATCCGCTGTATTGTTTTGTCTCGATTCCTTTATTCAATTTTATATCGCCCATATAAGGCATGATCAGGATGTCGCCCAAATCGCCGATACCGGTACCGCTCAGGTGCAACTGGGGAAACCCGATAATGACGCTGTCCCTGTAATTATATCCCGAACACCAGTCCCATCCTTTGAAAAAATTGGAGGGCCCGACCTGTACGGCTCCGAATGGGACATTCGCTCCGACAAATACATGTCCGTGTCCTCCCGACCCGATGTATGGATCTACGTAATCGGTCAGGCGTTGCGCTTCTGCGGAGAAGCTTGAAAGAAATAATAGACTGCAGATGATGTTGATAATTTTTTGTTTCATATTAAATTGTTTTTATTTTTCGTGATTTATTCGGATCTCTCCAGATATTAAAGTGAAATAAATTTTATGGCAAACACACGAAAAATTCGATTATCTCAGGGGAAAAAGTCTTTTTGCCTGATGGAGTATCTTGACGAATTCTAAAATAGTGTTACAAGTTTAACACTATTTTAGAACTTGTCATAGGATAGTTGTGATTTCAAATATCATCACCGTACAAAGTGATTTCACCCAAGTTGATACAGTTTGTATTCTGCCAGTTCGGATATTTTATGACCAGCCGGAGATACCGTACTTTTTTCCCTGCGTCGTTCAGGTTAAAATCGGAACCGGCCGACCAAAGCGCTTTATCGGCATCGTTACTTGAATTAAAGTTAGAACCCGAAGGCTTTCCAATTTCAAAATCACCCAGTTTCACCCAATCCTGTTGCCAGTTATGAATACCCGGTTCCGGGTTGGGAGTTACATAATTCCGGCTATTAGCGGCAGCCTGGGTTACTTTATCGACGTACAGCGGATCGCCGGAAGAAAGATAATTTCCGGGGTCTTTTTGCACAACGTATGTTGTCCGGTAATATTTTTCAAAATCATCCTTGGTCGGAAAGTCTTCCAATTCTTTAGGAGCATCGGTAGCCCATAGTTCAAAGAAGCGGGGACTGTGTCCGGTGAAAGCGCCGTTGTCTGTCCGGCACCAGATATGCAATCTGCTGAGTAAAGCCGGAACGCCGATGTCGAAAGTGAAATGATGCGGAAATTTGAACCGGGCGGTAGCATTACCGGATTGGTCTTCGGTATGGAGGATGGTCGAGCCGTTGGTATTGTTGGCAGAACCTCCGTCCCAGATTTTCGCCAGGCTGCGTTGACCTACGCCGAAATCGGTAATGGGCTTGAGATAGTCCTGGTCTCCGCCGCCCGGATGAGGCGTCGTGTTGTCGCCCGGCTTAAATGCCGCCACAAATCGGGATTTCGCTATTTCCCTTTCAAATTTCGGCATGGTAAACTTCCGTTTTATAGATTCAAAAGTTTCGAGGCCGTTTTCCGGCAGGTGAACCGTGTAAATATCAATTTCATTGCCGGTTTCCAAGCCATGCAGCAGGGTTACTTCCTCATCGTTCCCGACTTCAATTTTCATTTCATTCCCATGGGTATCGGTGTATTGCACTACCGAATACAAAAGAGAGGCCGCCGTTGCCGATACGGCTTCCCAAGTGATTTGCATATCACCGGTTACTAATTTAGACAATGATTTGATACCCCGGTTACGCAGGTTTTCCACATAAATATCCCCCAGTACGTTACCGGAGATTTCGATCGATTTGGAAATATTCCCGCTATTGTCCTGCATTTCAAATTCAAAGACATATTCGCCTTCGGCAATGTCAGAGATCAGGGCTGACAGCCACATCGGACCTTCATTTGTTCTTGTAACGGGGACGGTTACGTTGTTTTCGCGCTTATTCCAGTAAATTACCGCTTTTGAAATGCGGGGATCCGCGTTGATTATCCAGTCGAATCCTATTTTGTTTAATCCCGGATGTACTTTTATCGAATCGGCAGCGCCGATATAGATGGTTTCGCCGCGGTTCAGGTATCCCTCATGCAAACTGTTCATATTTTCGCACGAGAAAACGAAAATCAACAGGCACACCGGAATAATTATCATGATTGTTTTGATTCCCGTTGCAAGGGAATTTTTTAAATTTATTCGTTTCATGTTTCAAATTATATTAAATAAAACATTCTATCTGTCATCTCCGTAAACCGACAATTCAGCCATGTGCATAGCCGGCGTGTGCGCCCACGTATCATGGAACTGAAAGACTTTGAAAGGCTTTCTTTAACTCCCGGAGAATCGAAAACCGTCAGTTTCACGTTAACTCCATACGAATTATCTGTCCTGAACAACCGAATGGATCGCGTAGTTGAACCTGGGGAGTTTAAAATTATGGTAGGAGGATGCAGTCCGTCATACAAAGCCGGAGATCGTATCAAAGACAGCATAGGATATAAAAACGAGTCGGAAGGAGTAAACGGCAGTATCAATTATACACAGGCTTTCGGAGCTGATTTCGATTTGAGTTATGCCGGTTCTGAAGAAAACCTGGTTAATAAGAATAAACGAATCGCCGTTAAGATTAGAAATAAAGGAAACTTGAATGATGCGGGAAAAGTACAAATGTATGTCAATGGCATCCTGAGTGATGAAATTCATCATTATGAATTGGATCCGGAAAAAGAAAAGACGATTTATTTTGATTTGGATACAAACGGAAACATCTCATTTGTTACAAAATATAAAATTCTAAATATACAACTATAATTTATAATCATGAAGCAACAAAGCATATTCAAACTAATATTGGCGTGTATGGTATTATTGGCATATACGACAGATATCCATCCTCAAATTAAGATTACCTGTGTCGGTGCAAGCATTACCGAAGGAGCGCGAATAAAAGACCCGAAAGAAAATTCATTCCCGGGACAATTACAGTCGCTACTCGGCCCCAAATATAAGGTCAATAATTATGGAGTAGGCGGAACAACAATGCTTCGTAAAGGAAACTCCCCTTATTGGAACACCGGAGCCTATCAGTCTGCCCTTCAGAGTAATCCGGACATTGTATTGATTGATTTGGGAGGAAATGATGCTAAATTGATAAACAGGCCTTATTACAACGAACTGGAACAGGATTGTCGCGATATGATCCGGTCATTTAAAACGCTTCCATCCCACCCCCGTGTTATACTTTTGTTACCTACTGCTTTTTTCGTAACGGATACGACTGGAATTTACGATCCTGTATGCATTAAAGAAGTATCCCCGCGCTTACAGAACGCAGCCTATGCGGAAAATATCGAGATATTAGATCTGCGTCCGTTGCTTATCGACCGTCCGGATCTGATTCCGGATAAAATCCATCCGGAGGAACAAGGCTCCGGAATTATTGCCAAACGTTTATTTCAACAAATCGCCCAGACTTTCGATAATCAATTCGATATTTTCAAAAATCTCAAACTACAATATACGGCTTCCAATTTCAAAGGATATGCCTGCGCCGATTTCACATTAGACGGTAGAAACTGTAAAGTTGTAAAACCTAAAAAAGCAGCCCCCGGACACCCATGGATCTGGCGCGCCCGGTTTTGGGCGCATGAGCCTCAGACCGATATTGCCTTGTTGGAGCGTGGTTTTCACCTGGTTTATTGCGATCAGTCCGAACTGATGGGAAATAAACAAGCCGTAGCTTCCTGGAATAAGTTCTACAATTTATTGACTAAAGCCGGATTAGGCAAGAAAGCTGTCCTTGAGGGTATGAGCCGCGGAGCGGTGTATGTTTTCAACTGGGCTGCGGAAAATCCGGATAAAGTAGCCGCCGTATATGTCGATAATCCGCTCCTGGATTGTAAAGCGATGTTTACAGGCCCGAACGGAGAAGTGAAACCGGATAATGAGGTCAGCGTCGGAATCATGAAATCTTATCATGTAACGAGGCAACAAATGGCTCAGTTCAAAGAAAGTCCGATCGATAAAACGGATAAAATTGTCAAAGGTAATTATCCCATACTCATCCTTTGCGCAGAACTGGATGATGCGGCGGTCAATTCCCAGAATGCATTTCCTTTCGAAAAGAATATAAAAGAAATGGGAGGAGACATTACTGTCGTCGTAAAAAAAGGATTCAAACATCATCCTCACAGTTTTCCGAATCCCGGTTACATTGTCGATTTCATCCTGAAAGCCCACAACAATGATTTTTATCTGTCAAACAAAAAATACGATTCATATAAAAGCCTGGCAATGGCCGGTTACCAGGGATGGTTCAGCGCTCCGGGCGACGGTTCCGACAGAGGCTGGTACCACTACACGGGAAGAGACGGCTTCCGTCCCGGTTCCTGTAAAATAGATATGTGGCCGGATGTCTCCGAATACGACAAAATTTACAAGACCGAATTTTCTTTTGCCGACGGAAGCCCGGCTTATACTTTCAGTTCTTACGACGAATCGACGGTGGAAACTCATTTCCGGTGGA
The DNA here is from genome assembly GCA_025999255.1 of Bacteroidia bacterium. Lineage (GTDB taxonomy): Bacteria > Bacteroidota > Bacteroidia > Bacteroidales > Azobacteroidaceae > BNXB01. The sequence continues at coordinate 6,850 of BNXB01000054.1, forward strand.
TGAGAGAATACGGTATCGATGGTGTTTTCGTACAACGTTTCGTTTCGGAAATTAAACGCCCCAAAAGTTACAATCAGCTCAATAAGGTTTTCAAATCCGGCATCCAGGCTGCAAATCTCAATAACCGTGCAATCAGCGTGATGTACGATCTGAGCGGAATGGTTCCGGGCGATGAACAGTTTGTTCTGGATGATATTGATAATATCTGTTCCCAATATGATATCAAAGAACGGAAAAATAATCCATCCTATTTATATCACAACGGGAAACCGCTGGTTGCAGTATGGGGAGTCGGATTCAACGACAAAAGACGATACGGACTGAAAGAGTCTGAAAACATCATAGACGCCCTGATCGAAAGGGGTTTCAGTATCTTAATCGGGGTTCCCACCAATTGGCGCCGGTTGGAAAAAGATACACAGAACGACCCCGAACTACATCGTATAATCCGTAAATGCGATGTTGTGATGCCTTGGTTGGTAGGACGTTACAACGAAGATTCTTTTGAACCGTACAAACAACTGGTCAAAGATGATATCGACTGGTGTAAAGCCAATAAAGTGGATTATGCCCCACTGGCTTTTCCCGGTTTCTCCTGGATTAACATGAACAAAAATTCCAAACCGATTCCACGGAATAAAGGAAGCTTTTACTGGAAACAACTTTCGGGTTATATCGGGAACGGCGCAGAAATGCTCTATCTGGCGATGTTCGACGAGATAGACGAAGGAACCGCCATATTCAAATGTGCAACGGAAGTTCCTGCGGGAGAAAGTTATTTTCTCCCTATCGACAAGGAACTGGGCAGCGACTACTATCTATGGATGGCAGGAGAAGCTGCCCGTATGCTGAAAAAAGAAAGGACTTTTACAATAAAAATACCCGAAAGAGCAAAATAAAATACCCTCTAAAACTGCGAATAAGGCATCGGAGACAATAACCTGACTTGATTATTAGTAGCCGTATATTTGTATTCGGGATCATTTTTCATGCGATCCCAATCCGGATGAGCGCTGAAAGCTTTCCAGGCATCGTTACGTGTCGGCTCATCTTTATGCCATGTCAGGTAAATCAATGCCGGCATACGCGTTCCGGCCAGTATTTCGCCATAGCATACGGAATGAATACCGACTTTGTCGAAAAGATCTATTTCACCCGTATTGAACATCTTAATTTTACGAAAGTTCGCATCTTCATTCGGACTGTGGTAAAGCCGGAATTCAAACAGAGTACGGTTTTTGTCGGGCATTCGCATCACCGGTATTTTGTCAAATGCCTCACACAAATAAGTTTCATAATCCGAATAAACCGGATTAGGAGCGGTTGTTTCGAAAAAAGGACGGGCTGACTTGAGAAAATCCTTGTCGGCCCAAACAGCCTGTTTCACCTTATAATAAGTCTGAAGGTCAGGATAAACGAACAGGAGATAACGTTGTTCCTTTTCTTCTTTTTTGTACGGAGTAAAAGCTCCGACGGAAACTTTGTAACGGTTATACGCGGGTATTAATGTTTCCTTGAAAAAAGAGTCAAGGGTAGCCCCATCTCCGGTAAGCGTATAAATACGCCACTCATAAATTTGTTTTTTGACGGAAACGGTTTCTTTTTCAGATGCGAAACCACTAAAAATGAATGTTGTAATCAACATAAAATACAACATAAAAAAAATTCTGCGTTTCATACGATTTATTGGGTATTAGGATTAATGATTTTGAATGCAAATATACATTTTTCTTGCATTTTACAAAAGAAATATTTAACTTTGCATCGCATTTGAAAAAATGTGGAAATTCTTCCTTAGCTCAGTCGGTTAGAGCATCTGACTGTTAATCAGAGGGTCCTTGGTTCAAGTCCAAGAGGGAGAGCTTAGAACAGAAGCAGTTACGACACGGAAACGTAACTGATTTTTTATATCTCTTCCCATGAAAAGAACCAGAAGAGAACATCTCTGAAAAATTTACCTCGCTCATAATTTTTTGATGTATTATTTCCCATTGTTGATTGAATTTGAAATTTATTTTACAACATTTTTTCTATTGTTGCCTTTAAACCTGTCAATGAAACCACATCAATTCCTTTCTTCATTGACCAACTTTCTGTTGAGGGGGTTACGATGAATACCTGTTTTGGGGCGATGTCTTCAAAAGCATTGTAATTACCTTTTGAC
>BNXB01000055.1 GCA_025999255.1 Bacteroidia bacterium
AATCTTGGAGACCAGTTGTCGGGAGGAGAACGTCGTCGTGTAGAGATTGCCCGTTGTCTCGCAATCGACCCTAAATTTATCATGTTGGATGAACCTTTTGCCGGAGTCGATCCTATTGCCGTACAGGATATTCAACAAATAGTCGGCAAATTAAAAAATAAGAATATAGGAATACTCATCACCGACCATAATGTACATGAGACATTAAGGATAACGGACAGGGCTTATCTTCTGTTTGAAGGAAAAGTATTGTTCCAGGGAACAGCCGAAGAATTGGCTGCTAATGCTGTTGTCCGGGAGAAATATTTAGGCCGGGATTTTGAATTGAGGAAACGGGTACTTTAAATTTTAAACAAAAGCTTATCTTGATTTTTAAACACGGGTATAGTTAACACGGAGTTTTATTGTGTTCCGTGTTTAAAACTCCGTGTTAATTATACTCCGTGAAACTCTGTGTCTTTATAATAGATGACTTTATTTCTTAACAATTATTATAATCTTTTAATTAAACATTTACCGTACTTGTTCGTCATATATTAAAGACAGAAGTTTAACCCTTTAATTTTACGACCATGAAAACGAAATTGTTTATGACGTTTTTTGCTTCGATGCTTATTGCATTTACTTTTGAAGTATCAGCCCAAGTTCATGTTAATTTTTCGGTATATGCCAGGATTCCATTGGCGCCCAATATTGTTCTGAATGTTTCTACGGAGCGTATTGTGCCTCCGGCTCCTCATTACGTTTGGATTGACGGTTATTGGACATGGGATGCTTCTTGTAGAACATATGCTTGGGTTGACGGCTATTGGGGTCGTCCTCCATACGACGGAGCTTACTGGATTCCCGGTTACTGGGAAAGAGTTAACCGTGGATATGTATGGATAAATGCAAATTGGGCGCCGAGGAATTACCGGATGCATTTCGGTTATTATACAGGAAGATACGATTATTACGGCCGTCCGGTATATTACCACAAGCCGGATCATTATCATCACCATCATGTGTATGTTTATTCTTATGATCACCGGCCGGATTACCGGGGAAGAGGGCACAGCAGTTCAGCTTATTACAACTCCCATGCACATGATAAAAAATATAAAGATAAGGATCGGACATATTATGCAGGAGACCGTAATAATGCCGGAGGAAGAGATGGGAAAAATACCAGGGATGAGAGAAAAAGGATAGACTCAAGTGGTGATAAAAACAAAAACAAAACCAGGGTATCCCCGGATAATGATAACAAACAGAAGCGGGAGAGTTCTCAATCGGTTACCGGAGAAAGGCAGAGTAGAGACAAACAAAGTACAAAGTCTGAGTCTCGTTCCGGTAATATGAAAAACTCAAAGAATGATAGTTCCAGAGAAAGAAGAAATACCCGTTAATATATGTTTAGTATAAGAAACCGGTAGATATACTTGCTTTTTTTAGGAATAATTAATAATTTAAATCTTGTGTTTCAAAGAATAAGCCTTATATTTGCCCCAATCAATGAAATTGAATTTAATTTAAATGTAAAAATTTGGGTATGAAAAAAGTAATTTTATCATTGTTTGTTATGGGTGCTGTTTGCTTATCTTCAACAGCTATGGCACAAGACAAAACAAAGAAAGAAGCTAAGGCTAAGACAGAAACAACTTGTACTAAAAAAGAAAGTAAATCTTGTTGTTCAGACAAAAAAGTTGCTGATTCTAAGAGTTGTTGTTCAGAAAAGAAGACTGCAGACTCAAAAAGCTGTTGTTCTGCTAAGAAATCTACAGCTGATAATAAATCTGCAGGAAAGAAATAATCTTTTTTCAGAAGATATTTAATAAAAAGGCTAATTCAGTAAACTCCAATAAAATCGGTTGTTGAATTAAATTCGGCAACCGATTTTTTTATACGGTGTTTGTATTTTGCTATTTTTGCTTCTAAGTCTTCATTTAGCTTGTTTTTTTGTCTTTTCCAGACATGATCCTCCCTGTCAATCCATTGATTGATATTAGGTTGATTAAAATATGATTTCTACTTTTATCTTAAGCGGATTGTTTTATTTCTTTCAAGGCTCGTTCCATTTTGGGTATCATCCTGACAGCATTGGCGGTATGAATACCAAAGAAAATCCAAAGGATTTCTGTTTCTTTTGTTTGAGCCTTAATCTTTCTTAGGTTGTAATGTTCCTTCTCTGTGCCAAAGCTTCCCTCTAAACGGGTTGAGCGTTCTTTGGAAAGCATCGAGCGCATCAATCGACGTTCCGCCTCTTCCTTTCCCGCTCTTCCTTTGGGTTTGAAACTGGTATAGATTGGAGTTTGACGAGAGGAGCAGTACGTTCTGGTCTTATTGGTAGCGTAAATGCAATCGCCTGCAAAAAGGGTTACTTTCTTTCGCATCAAACTTTGGGCGTATTGGATACAAGAGATCCCCCGGGTTCCCTCATTGAATGCTTTGAAATCAATATGCTCAATAAAATTGATTCCATCAACCTGTATCAGGTTGGCCTTAGCTCCAAACTCCACCTGCTTGGTTTCCTTGCCCCGGACAATGGGACGCACATAATGCTTATCGATGCTCACAATCCGGTCGGGACAACTTTTACGGGTTTGCTGCATTTGATCTTGCTGTTCCAGCACCCGGAGAATCACCTGACGACGTTTCCGGTAGCTTCCGCTTAGGTCAAGACGGGATTTATGAGCTTTTTCAAGGTCAGTTAACTGGGAGCAGAGTTTACCCAACAAGTAAATCAAGCTGCGGCGCAGTTTGTATTTCTTTTTCAACGTCTTCTTCCGGGCTTTGCTAAAACTTTGGTAGCGCTTGGCGATGTCGTCAAATTTGTTGCGGGGACGGCGTATCTTCAGGGATTTACAGTGATTGACAAGCTGGGTATGTATCCATTCAATGGATTCAAAGAGCAACTTTTCATTCGTAGGGAAACGAAGGTGACTCTCATAGCAGGTCGCATCGGAAAAGACAACGGATGGATTTTCCAGGTAGGGCTTCCAGTGAGCTGCCAGAATCAATTGGAGTTGGTCAATATTCATCTTCCGGGCTATCTCACAACGAATTTCGCTGACAATCTTGAAGTTATCCAGAGGATTCAAGGGATTAATATGGACTCCGCAAAAAAGCTGATAATGAAGATTGGCATTGAGTTGAGCTATCAAATCCTTGTCCGAAAGGCCACTATAGTTTTTCAATACCATCAATCCTATCTTGCCCTCCGGTGAAAAGTAGGGCGGCCTGAATCCTGATCCTTCAATCCTAATTCCTTTGCTAAAGCGCTAAAGGGAAAACTTTGGTAAAGTCCTCCCAACTCGCTGCTTGCAAAACTGTGACGGTACTGATTATAAATATCAAACTCGGTGAACCCAATCGTAGGTTGTAAATCGGAAATTTTTTGTATCTTGCGCATGTCTTTTAGTTTAGATTACCCCGATTTTGGTTCTCTAATCCGTAATTTCGGGGTGATGGACAAAGATAAGAAAAACCCAACTAATTCATTGTGAGTTAGTTGGGTTTAATTATTTATTTACTGAACGTGCCTTCATCATTGCCATCCTGTATTTTGCAGCAGTTCTATAAACGCTTCTTCGTAAGTGCTTTCTGTAAATTTTGCCATCTCTTTTGTATTATTTGGCGATTTTATCTAATTCTTCTACAAATTTGTAAATCGAAGTGGAAGGGTTATTAAAATTAGGCAGAGATTGTGCTCTCTTAATTGCTTCGGCTTTATTTTCGCACAGCTTTTCCTTCAATTTGTCATCTAAATTCCCTTTCTGATAATGTCGTACATTATTGATAAGTTTGGAAACACATTCACCGCTTGTCAGTTCTGCATTTTGATTGGCAAAATGCAATAAATACCAAAGTTCAAAGCAGGGATTAGAACAGAGTAAGTAGGCATTTTTGATTTTCTTCAATTTCTCCAATACGACTTTCACATCACTATCATAAATCAAGAAAGTTTTATCTTTCGGGTGTACGGTTTTGTGATTCTTGTGATTGGCGATATATTTGTCTGTAATCCGATTCCCTGCAATTTTTGGGTCAATCTCAATAGGCAAACGGTAGAGTGAACGCAAATGTTTCACATACGTTTCTTCCGTTTCGCCTTCACAAAAGACGAAAAAGGTGGGTTTTATCAATTTTCCTTTCGGCTGTCTTCCTTTTTGTTTCATTGAATAAGCGTTTTAAGGTTATCCAATGAGTCGTCGATATAGGGAATGGCATCAAATCTGCCTTGTAGATAGGCTTTTTCTACATCCATGGTGTCGCGAAAATCCTTGTAATCGAACAAGGAATATAAATCACTCGAACCATCATCACGTTTATTTACAAAATAAATCTGGTCTTTGCGCAATTTATCCAAATTTAGCAAATTGGTATTATGTGTGGTGTAAATAATTTGTGCCGAACTGCTTACGTGGAACAATTCTACAATATATTCTACAATTTTGCTGTGCAAACTGTTTTCTATTTCGTCAATCAGCAAAAGTTTGTTATTTTTTATTACATCAATAACATTCAGGATTGTATAAAACAACATTTGCGTTCCCGTCGACTCTTCTAATGTGAGATTAAAAGGAATTGCCTTATTTGCTTTATGGTATGTTGTAAAACTCAATAAATCCATTGTCATATTTTGCTCAATGACCTGCTTGTTTCCCAAATCAACAGTCACATTTTTGTGTGGCTGTTTTGTTTTTTCCAAATTGATATTAACAATGTCGCTGTCGGCTATTTGCAATGCTTTTAATACAAGAGACTTATTCTCAGTAAATAGTTTTTCAATTATTTGAGGCTCGAACACAAAGCCAAGACAAATTTTTTCGGCAAAAAACATAAAAATTTCTTTGGCAATTTCTCTGTCCATTTGGCTTGCACGAGAAATATAAAGTGTTTTGCGTGAAGTGTTTTCGGCTACGTCAAGTGGTTTGCGAATGACTGCACCGAAACTATAAATTTCCGATTTCTCTTTTCCGGCGTTTTCGTTGCGAGTAAAAACTTTTGCACGGCGACCATTTGGGTAATAATACAATTCTTCTGTTTCTATACTCAAACGAGTAAATGAAAAAGAATACTCATATTTAATATCATTCACTACAAAACGAATCAAGAAACAGCTTGGCTTTTTGGGGAAATCCTCGAACTTGAAAGGCATAATACTGAAAACAACGTTTTCATTATATAAATGCGATTGTAAAATCATTTGAACAGAAAGTTGGATTGCCTTGATAATATTACTTTTTCCGGAGGCATTCGCACCGTAAATAGCCACCGATTTGAGTATTTGCTCATCCTTGTAAGCAAACACGTTGTTTTGTAGCGATTGCGCTTTTGCCGACTTGCTACCTCCTGCCCGCATATCCAAAACCATTTCGTCTTTGATAGAGAAAAAGTTACTTAAACGAATTTCGAGTACCATTTTATTCTTTATCTTTGTAATATTTTTGCAAATATGCAAAATAAAATTGATATATATTCTTTTCTACAGAAAAAATTCATTCTGTTACGCTATCTTTAATTAATATCGGGCAAATATCTTTCAGCATTTTGCCAAGTTGTTCGGCTATCTGTTGCCGTTCATATTGCGCCTTGTAAATATCTACTATGCTTTGTTGTATCGGTAGCGGTTGTATCGGGATTTTCACTTGGCACATATCGGAATAACTAAAGACTTCCCTTGCACTGCCCCACGAGTTATATCTCGCATATCTGTCAAATTCCGGACGATTAAGACATAAAAATAGATATTCAGGAGATAACTTCTCTTTATTTCGTACTGAAATCTAACAACAATTGCCTATAGAAAATAAATTCTACAAGCAATTTTTATTGAATTTACTGAATTTGCCTTTTTGATGGATCCTAAAATTGATAAGGTTGGGAGCCTTTTTTATAAAATATTATGTAACTTGTTTTTATGCATCAATATTGGCATACGTAGCATTTTCCTCAATAAACTCCCTGCGGGGAGCAACGTCTTCACCCATTAACATAGAAAATACATGGTCGGCTTCGGCGGCATTTTCGATTGAGACTTGGCGGAGAGTTCTGTTTTCAGGATTCATGGTTGTGTCCCATAGTTGTTCTGCATTCATCTCCCCAAGACCTTTGTAGCGTTGAGTGTGTACCTGGCCTTCGTTTCCGTCGGCAAAACGATCGATGAATAACTGCCGTTGCTGATCCGTCCAGCAGTATTCTTCGTTTTTACCTCTTTTACACAGGTAAAGCGGAGGAGTAGCTATATAAACATATCCGTTTTCTATCAATGGTCTCATGTGACGGAAAAAGAAAGTCAGGATCAGAGTGGCAATGTGGCTTCCGTCCACATCGGCATCGGTCATGATTACCACTTTATGATACCGGAGTTTTTCCATATTCAGGGCTTTACTATCCTCTTCCGTTCCGATGGTAACTCCTAAAGCGGTATAAATATTCCGGATTTCTTCACTTTCCAATACTTTATGGGGCATTGCTTTTTCCACATTCAGGATTTTTCCGCGCAAAGGCAGGATAGCCTGGAACATACGGTCACGTCCTTGTTTTGCTGTACCTCCTGCAGAATCTCCTTCGACGAGGAATATTTCGCATTTTTCCGCATCTTTGTCGGAACAGTCGGCCAGTTTTCCCGGCAAGCCTCCACCTGAAAGCGGTGATTTCCGTTGTACCATTTCCCTGGCCTTACGTGCTGCATGACGGGCGGTTGCGGCAAGAATTACTTTCTCTACGATCGTTTTCGCTTCTTTGGGATGTTCTTCGAGATAGTAACCCAGAGCTTCACTTACTGCCATATCGACAGATCCGATAACTTCGTTATTTCCCAATTTTGTTTTGGTTTGTCCTTCAAATTGGGGTTCTGCAACTTTGATGGAAACGACGGCAGTCAGGCCTTCGCGGAAGTCGTCGCCGCTGATTTCTATCTTCACTTTTTCCAGCATTTTGGAATCTTCGGCATATTTTTTCAGTGTCCGGGTCAGTCCGCGACGAAATCCGGCCAAGTGAGTTCCTCCTTCAATCGTATTGATGTTATTGACATACGAATACACATTTTCATTGTAAGATGTATTGTAAGTCATTGCAACTTCGACAGGAACTCCTTGTTTTTCGGTAATGATGTGGATCACATCGTCGATTAGGGGTTCTTTTGCTTCGTCGATGAATTTAACGAATTCTTTCAATCCTTCGGAAGAATAAAAAATTTCGGATTTGAAATTTCCGTCTTCTTTTACCACTCGTTTATCCGTAAGAGACAACTTTATTCCGGCGTTAAGATAAGCCAGTTCCCTGAGCCTGGCAGCCAGAATTTCATATTTGTATTCGGTAACGATGAAGATGGATCCGTCGGGTTTGAAACTGATAGTTGTTCCTGTTTTGTCGGTTTTACCTACTACGGAGATATCCGCTAATGGTTTTCCGCAGGAATATTCCTGCATATAGATATTTCCTTCCCGGTATACTTCAGCTTTCAGGTAAGTTGATAATGCATTTACGCAGGATACGCCTACTCCGTGCAATCCTCCGGAGACCTTATAGGAATCTTTGTCGAATTTACCTCCGGCATGAAGCACTGTAAGTACGACTTCCAGCGCCGACTTGTTTTCTTTCTTCATCTGGTCCACCGGAATTCCGCGACCATCGTCCGATACGGCAATGGAATTATCTTCGTTGATGACTACTTCGATATTTTTGCAATAACCGGCTAAAGCTTCATCGATTGAATTGTCCACTACTTCATAGACCAGGTGGTGTAATCCTTTTTGACTGATATCGCCGATATACATTGCCGGGCGTTTCCTTACGGCTTCCAAGCCTTCCAGTACCTGGATACTATCGGCGGAATAATCGCTGGCGCCATTTTTAACTTCTTCACTCATTGTTAGTTGGATCTAATTAAATATCATTTTCCGGTTTTCGGAAAAAGCTAACAAATGTACGATTTTTTTTTGAGATAAAGAAGTAAAAAGAGATAAAAATTACCCTGAGAACTCTATCACTTCGAGGTCGCGGATATCCTTCCCGTCAATACAAAACCGGATGATAGTCCTGACTTGGTGAAATCCTTGTTTTCCTGCGGCGCCGGGGTTGATATGCAATAATTTGAGGCAGGGATCATATTGTACTTTCAGGATGTGTGAGTGCCCGCATATAAATAATCCGGGAGGGTTATTGAATATTTCCGGTCGTACTTCGGGAGCGTATTTCCCCGGATATCCTCCGATATGAGTTATCCAGACATTCAGTTCTTCTATCCGGAAACGGAGATGCTTAGGACATTGTGTACGAACAGGATATCCGTCGATATTTCCGTGTACGGCGCGAACCGGTACGATTGATTCCAGGTTGTTTAAGACATCCGTACTTCCGATATCTCCTGCATGCCAGATTTCGTCGCAGGAAGAAAAATAGGATACGAATTTTTCATCCCAATAACCGTGAGTGTCCGAAAGTAAACCGATTTTTTTCATTCTTCTTTTGTTCTTGGCGCAAAATTAATACTTTTACACTCAAAATACCGGAGACCATGGAAAAAGATTTCAAGTATTTCAATCGGGATATCAGTTGGTTATCGTTCAATTACCGGGTATTACTGGAAGCAGAGGATGAAAATCTCCCAATCTATGAGCGGATAAAATTTCTGTCTATCCATGCTTCCAATTTGGAAGAATTCTATAAAATCCGGGTATCGGAACACCGGAGTGTAATTATGCGTAAGATCCATTCCGAAGAAGATCCGGCGGAAGCTGAGCAAACTCTGGAAGAAATTAAAAAAGAGGTCACCCGTCAGCAGGAAAAGTTTTTCTCTGTTTTTAAGTCGAGTATTCTTCCCGAGTTGGATAGACAAGGGATAATATTTTATATGGGATCCGATGTTGAACCTTTCCATCGTGAATTCATACATAAATTTTTTATTGAGGAGGTTTTTCCTTTTCTTCAACCGGTATTGATACTGAAAGAGCATTTGCGTATCTTTATCCGTGACAATCGTCTTTACCAGGTCGTTCAATTATTGAGGAAAGATC
>BNXB01000056.1 GCA_025999255.1 Bacteroidia bacterium
GTATTATATCAGGATAAGTCGGAATATCTGGATCGCTTGTCATTGGAAGAAATCGGAAACATAACGGTTAGTAATCTGACCGGAGAGTTCCAGCGTGCTACGGATTATGAAGCGGAAATTCACTATGTAGGTTCTTTGGATATGGAAACAGTATATGGTATTCTGAGCAAAAATCTTCCTTTGAAGCAAGGAGAAAAAACTTCTACATCTCCTGAAGTGAAGGATCGGGTGGAGTACAAGGAAAATACAATTTATTTCCTGCCTAATGGCGATGCCCAACAAAGTTCCGTTTATTTTTATATTCAGGGAGATGAATATAATCATGGAAACGACATATATCGTACGGCTTTTAATCAGTATTTTGCCGGAGGTTTCAGCGGTCTGGTTCTTCAGGAGATTCGCGAATATCGTTCCATGGCTTATACAGCGGGAGCTACTTATCGTAATCCTCCTGTTGATGGGAAGAAATGTTATCTTATCGGGATGCTGGGTACTCAGGCGGATAAAACCGTGGAAGCTGTAGATGTTTTTATGGGGTTGCTCAACGATATGCCTCAATATCCGGATCGCTTGCCGATGATCAGGAATTACATGAAGGAAACAGCTATTATTGAGAAACCTCATTTCCGAATTGCCAGCCAGGTTTATGAGGGATGGAAGAGAAGAGGTTATACGCAGTCCCCGGCAGAAATCAATATGAGTAAAATCAATAACCTGACATTCGATGATATCGTTAAATTTTATAATGAAAATGTGAAAGGGCGTCCTGTAGCAATCGGTATTGTAGGAGATCCTAAATTAGTTGATTTGAATGCTCTGGAAAAGTATGGGAAGGTAGTAAAAGTTTCTTCCGGAAAGTTGTTTAGTAGTAAATAATCTTAAGTGTAGGTTAGTATTAGTAAGGGATTATTTCCCTAAAAATTAAAATCTCCATTATTTTTCACAGAATAAAAAAAATAATGGAGATTTTAATTTATAAATAATATTAAATAGTGTTTTTATATTGTGCGTTTTGATTTTTAAATTTAAAATTGTAACAATATGAAAAACTATTTTTTTAATGTGGTATTATTACTTTGTATTTTAAATTCTTGTAACAAAACTGATTCAGGTGAATCTCTGTTTGATTTTGATCCGGAACGCTTAATCCGGGTAAGTTCCGACTCTTCTTTCCAGATGTTTGAACCCCTTTATTTTTCTTTCCTGAATACTCCGGATAAATACGTAAATTATAGTCTTTTGATAACCCGTTCCGAAGGAGAAAATAATTTCTTTATTATCGGGGATTCATTGATTTATCGTGTTGTCTGTTATAATTCTTTAGAACATTATCTTTCCAAATCAAATGGGATTTTGAATGATGCATTAATTCATGCCGGACAACTAAAGCTCGTAAAGGATTCGGTGGTTTTATATGATATGAATGTAGCCTCTTCAGGATTGGCAGTTAAATACCTCTATGAGAAATTTAAGAACAAACATGTTTCCGTAAAACAACAAAATGAGTTTCTGAGAAATCTTTTGATTATTTCCTTTCTATTATTTATGGTAGTTTTTGTACTTCGTTTTTTAGGAATGAAGGAAAAGAACCATAAAATCGAATTGCAAAGTAGGAAATTGAACAGGATGAAGAGTGAAAGACACCGGTTGAAGGATGTCATTTTTTCAGGGACTGAGATTGGTAAAAAAATCAAGTCCTTTAGCTTATCCAATCCGGGAACAAAAACATTGTTGGATAATCCGAATCTGATAACCGATGATGATTGGAACGAGTTTATTTCTGAGTTCGATGTTCATTACAATAATTTTACTCATAGATTAAAAGTCCGATACCCTCATATTGGGGCTAACGATATTCGATTATGCTGCCTGTTGAAATTACAACGGAGTGTTTCGGATATCGCTCTGTTTTTAAAAATCAGTAAAGATTCGGTAATTAAGAGAAAATCGAGGTTAAAATTGGACAAGATGAATCTTCGGAATAATGTTGATCTTGATGAATTTTTACGTGATTTTTAACACTAAACTTGTCTTTGTCCATTGATATGACAGATGTGGGTTTTTATATCTTTGTGTGACAGTTGTTTAATTATTTTTGTCTATGTTTTTTGTCCATAGGTATGACGGGATTTTTCAGAAAAAAACCTTTAAGGTTTCATACTTTTGATACTGGTGTACATCAGTAGTAATTAACAAATTAAAATTTTAGAAGTATGAAATTAAAAACAATTCCTTTACTTGTCTTGTCTATTCTTTTTTTAACGACAGGAAGTTTGAACGCTCAGACCGGATCACTCGTATCCGGATTCCCTTCATCTGTATCCGGAACAAAAAAGGCCGATCTTTATTCATTGCGGGCGGAATTGAATTTTCCGCGTACCGGCGATTACCTGATAAAATTGGGAACCTCGCTTCTGCCGTCTCACGATTCAGGAGAGGGAATCCTCTGGGATTTCAACACTATTCGATTGACCGGAAGCGAGTATGATGTGAATTATATCTCGCATCCCAATTCTGAATTGACTGCTATTGAAAATTCATCCATGCAGTATTATTCGTTCTCAGGCGATTCCTTATTCATAAAAGGATATGAAAATCCCTTAACCCTCGTCCGGCTCGAAAAACCGGAGGATATCCTGATTCTCCCCCTGAAATATGGGGATAAGAGAACCGGATGGTTTTACGGAAAAGGAAAGTATTGCGACCGGTTGGAGCTTGATATTTCGGGTTTGACTTCTATTCAGGTAGATGGTTACGGAACATTGATATTGCCTGAAAATGATACTATTCATGACGTATTGCGTGTTTATTCCTCTAAAATCACCCGGACGGATTTTCGACCTCTTACTCCGGGGTTCGATATCAATGCGCCAAGGGAGATCCCTCTATCCTACGAGGATATCCTGACCAGCCTGGAACAGGATACGGCTTATACCATTACGGAAACTTACCGGTGGTACGTCGAAGGAAGCCGTTATCCGGTATTGGAAACGGTAAGTTCCCGACAGGTGATAAACGGTAAAACGGAAAATCCGGTGGAAAATACTTATGTATTACATCCCCTGGATCAAGAGGAATTACCGGAAGACAAAGCCAATCTGGCCATTATGGAGGCAAAAGCAGCTAAACAGCCCTCTCTCCGTGCCGCCGACAATGAAGACATTGTAATAAACGGCGATTTTCATATCGGAGCTTATCCTAACCCGGTCGTGCATGATTTGCAAATCAGCCTGCATTTGTCGCAAGCGGAACCGGTTGCCGTTTCCCTCTATAACTTGCAGGGACAACTATTGCTTCGTAAAGATTTTACGGGGAAAACCGGGGATGTGGTTCACACGATGGATATGAGCCGTTATGCCAGGGGAAGTTATATCCTCAAAGTCCAGGCCGGGGATAAGAGTGAACGAAAAGTGATAGTAAAACAATAACCCCCTGTTATTTGAAAAGATAACAAATAAAAATTTGAAGAAAAAATGAAAAAGAGATGTTATCATATAAAAAAAGAAATTTTTTATTTCTTAATTTGTTTTGTGCCGCTATTTGCACAAAACACCTCAGGACAGTCGTACGGTACGGGAAACAGCAATGGTTTCCAAATATGTGATCCCCACGTTTATGCTCTGGCAAGGTACGGAGAAATTCCGGTAGATTATTCGACCGGAGTACCGGCTATAAACATTCCTTTGATGACTATATCCGACAGGGATATTACAGTCGATTTATCCCTGTCTTACCATGCCACAGGAATTAAAGTCGATCAGGAAGCAACTTGGGTCGGTTTGGGATGGGTACTAAATGCCGGTGGAATTATAACCCGCCAGGTGAGGGGCGAACAGGACAAGTATAACAGCGGACAATTTATTACAAGGCCGGTTATTCCGGATTACAACTATCAACAACCTGTTTTAACCTATATCAATAATGTACAACCTGATTTGAATGGTATTTTTGACCGGAACTACGACGGAGAACCGGATATCTTTTATTATAATTTTTGTGGAAAAACAGGCAAGTTTATATTGGATGCCAATGCCAACGCCTGTTTTTTTAAATACGAAGATTTCAAGGTAGAATTTAACGGTAATTTCATAATAACGGATAACCTGGGAGTAAGGTATGAATTTAGTATTACGGATATAATTCAGGAAGGGAATCAAACAGAAGAAAACACATGGAAATTAATGAAAATAACAAGTCCTTCCGGTGGAGAGATCAATTTTAGTTATGAATCCGGTTATAGCGATTATACAAGGAGGAGAGCGCATTCCGTATGCTATATAGAAACACAACAGAACTATTCGACGCACGGAATTGATAATTACATGTATCATGCCGGTGTTTTGGATGGCGCCTATTGTAATTATTTTCTTTTAAGTAGGATAACGACCAAATCCGGAAATTATATTGAGTTCAAGCTTTCGGACACGCCGCGTATGGATGCGGAAAACACCACAGGAAAAGCTTTGGAAGAAATCATCCTGCATGATAATGGGAATAATATTCAAAAAAAGATAAACCTGGGATATGGTTACTTTGAGGCAAAAGCCCCCCGCCGGTATAAGACCCAGCAGAATACAAGCCCGGCAAATTACAATTACCTCAATTACCGTTTACGTCTCGAATCCGTACAGGAAATGTCCGTTTCGGGAGAACCCGGAGGCTCATATCATTTTGAATATTATGGGGACGACAATTCCGAGACAGACGATCCCTACACTCTTCCATACCGCTTATCCCCATGCCAGGATCATTGGGGATATTATAACCACAGTTATAACCAAACCATTTTCCCTAATAATCCGCATAGTAGACAGATTATAGCCGACAAATGGTTGGACTGGTATTTTTACGGACGGTCACAATCTCTAGCTCCCTTTGTCGGATCCGGAGTCTATGGATATTTGACGCATAACGTAGTTACGGGAGGCGCCAATCGCGACCCGGACGACGAAGCTGTAAAGGCAGGTACATTAAAGAAAATAATATATCCTACGGGAGGATATACTCAATTTGAGTTCGAACCTCACAAAGCGGATCCGAACGATTTGCCGTACACAGGCGGTATAAGAATCAAGCAGATCGAATCGTACAGTGGAAACGAAAATACAGTCATTAAACAATATACTTATGAACCGGCTAGCGTACCATCTTTAGAAAATAATTACAATTATACTCGTGGTATGATAAGTCCTTACCATACACTGTATTATAATCCTTATGACGAAGTTGACGTGCAAAGCGTGCCGCAAATTCTGATGGCTGTTGGAGTCCCTCAGCAAATGGCGCTGAAGGAAAATGTCCATGTGATCCGTATCAATGCCGCTTCCCCGTCAAAGTTGGGGATGGGACTGGAAGCGCTTTACTCCAAAGTGACCGAAACAATAAGTGGAGGAGGTTATACCGAATATCATTATGATTGTGTGGATAATGTTTCAGACTATCCCAGCAGTAGTATTATTGTAAACGGAGAGAACATAAACGATGCTTTCACTTTTGCATGGATACAAGCCGTTAATTATCCGTATATCCCCGCAAATTGCTATCAGGGAACATTCGACAGTTATTCTTTCCCATTTCCCGAACCGATTAGCAACGACTGGTATAACAGGCTTTTAACTTGTAAAAAAGTATATCGTGAAGACGATACGCTGATTGCGGAGGATTCCCTTGTGTACAGCATTGCGGCTTCTCATGTGATTCCCGGTTACAAAGTACGCCGTTTCTCAGAATATGAATACTTATACGCGCGTTATTATACGATCGGCGGATCGGTGAAACTGACCAGGGAAGTCAACTTGCAGTATATTCCGGGACAAGGAAACATACGTAAGATACAGGAATATGATTACACTTCCCCTCTGCATAAACAGATAACGGAAAGCAGGACATGGAATAGCTCGGGAGAATTATATACGATGCAATATTATTATCCGACAGAATATGGAAATACTCTTTCCTCTCTGAAAGACGCTAATATACTAAAACCTGTCGATATACGCAGGTATAACGGAAACAAACTGGTAGCCGGGACTCAGATACAATACAATAATGCAGGATTGGAAGAAATAAAATACCGATTGGATGAAAACGTGGATAATATCCCGTTCGATGATCAAAATCCTTACAGTTTTTCCCCTTATTTATGGAATACCTATTATCCAACCGGCCTTTTGCAAGCGCAAAAGACACATAGCGAATTATCTACCGTTTACCTTTGGGGATACAATCGCCAATACCCGATAGCAAAAATTGAAAATGTAACTTACAACAATGTGAAAAATATCGTAGGTCAAACGCTGATTGACCGGGTTGCCGGCGCTGTCACTCCTTCTGCCGCCGATTTAAACGCCCTTAACAATTTGCGTTCCAACGCGAGTTTATCCAACTCTATGGTCACAACTTATACTTATAAGCCATTAGTAGGGGTATTATCGGTTACCGACCCCAGGGGAGTAAAAACTACTTATGAATACGATGATTTCGGTCGGTTGAAAACAATCAAAGATCATAACGGATATATCGTGGAAACTTATGAATACAATTATCAGAATCAATAAACAAAAAAGGAATAAAGTTATGAAACGAATTATATACTTTACGCTGCTCCTCATTTTTTGGATCAATGCTTTGCAATCTTATGCCCAAAGCCTTCAGGGGGACAGTCATATTAATCCTGTTCCGGTGAATCACGATGGAGTTTTCTTCTATTTCCAGGATACGCGGAATACCCAGGAATATACCAGCCAGTACAGGGGGATGACCACCAACGATGTTTTTTACAGGATTATTGTTCCTGCAACGATGGATATCACCGTATCCCATGCAGGTTCCGAACTAAGTAACACCTCGATTTATCTTCTGGATTCTTCGAGGAATCTGATTACATGGGTCTTGAATGTTACTCCTACCGGCCTATCCTACAGTCTGGAACCGGGGACTTATTATATTGTTTGTGAAGGATATAACGCAAACGGGAATATCACAACGACTATTAATGGTTTATCCCTTGTTATGAGCGAACCGGCGGACATAACCTATACGGCTCCCGCAGTCAATCCGGGTTCTAACCGGAATTATATTCTGAAAAAAGTTCCCCGGAAATTGATTTACAACGGAGGGGTTCCGTTGACAACCGGAAATAGTATAGTAACCATCCAATATTTCGATGGACTGGGAAGACCGGAAGAAACCGTCCATGCAGCAGGAAATCCAAAATTCCAGGATTTGGTTTCCTACATCCAGTATGATAGCTATGGGAGGGAGTATAAGAGTTGGTTACCGGTTAATTATCCCGGAACCTGCGGTTCGTTCCGTACCCCGGAAGAAATCTTTACTTCCGTACCGGGAGCTTACGGAAACGATTCCCGGACATTTTCGGAAATAATCTACGAAGCTTCCCCCCTGAACCGGATAGAAGAAACCCGTGGGCCGGGAGAACCCTGGACTGACCACCCTGTCCGGACGGAACTCCTGACTAATACTTCTGAAGGAGTACAGTCCTGCTCCTATTACTACCTATCCGGAGATAATCTTGTCAAGTCGGACAATAATTATGCACCGAACGAACTCTTTGTCGTTAAAACCACGGACGAGGACGGGAATGAATCCTTCGAATTTACCGATAAGCAAGGCAGGATTTTACTCCAGCGTCGAATCAATGAGGAAGAAAATCATGACACGTATTATGTTTATGACGATTTCAATAACCTGAGTTATGTATTACCTCCGCTGGCAGTCGATGCTGCGGACCTGACCGATGGTATCAACAAATACGGATATGTGTATAAATACGATCCTCGTAATCGCTGTATTGAGAAGAAACTTCCCGGCATAGAGCCGGTTTATTATGTCTATGACCGTTCCGACCGGTTGATCCTTTCCCAGGATGGAGTGCAGCGGGCTACTAACGATTGGACTTTTAACCGGTACGATGAATTCGGGAGGGTTATCTTATCCGGGATCAAGAAATTTACGGGACAAAGCCATTCCGGTTTGATGGATATCTACAAGGATCTGTTAATCACGAGCAAACGTGGTTCCGGAGTTCGTGGCTATGAAAATTCGCTGGCCTTACCAGCCTCGGAATCAGAGATTTACCTGGCTAATTATTACGATACTTATTATCCTGCGGCCTCTTTGGGACAGAGTGACTTGAGCGCTCTTTCGAATAGCGGACAAGCGTTTACTTCCGCGAAAGGTCTCCTGACCGGAAGTATAATAAAAACACTCAATACCTCTCCCCCGGTTAATCTGTACAAGTCGTATTATTACGATTACCTGGGGCGGATAGTAGGAAAACACACCTCGAACCTGGTCAACGGATTGAACAGCGAGTATTACGGATACGGCGCCGACGGGAAAGTGCATTACAAAGCTCTTCGTCACTATTCGGGCGACGAAATTCTACTTTCGGAAGATTACTACTACCGTTACGACCATGCCGGCCGGATGACTTCCAAGTACTATGCAATCAATGAGGAAGAACCGCGTCTTATGGCCGCCTACCGTTACAATGACCTGGGAGAGTTGGAGGTCAAAAATACCGGTGGAATCGAAACCACGGCATACTCATACAATATCCGGAATCAGTTGACCCAAATTCAGGGAGAACACTTTTCGGAAACAGTCTCTTACGAGGGTCAATACGGAGGGAACATCGCCTCCGTAAGTTGGAATATCCATAATCAGGCACCCCAGAGTTATTTGTTCAGTTACGATAACCTTAGCCGGTTGACCCAGTCTTCTTATACCGGCTCCGGGAACCGGAACTACGACGAATCCTTCAACTACGACAAGCATGGGAATCCGTTGACCATCCACCGGAACGGTCGGATTGTAAGCGGTTCGAACTACAATTGCGGGCAGATAGACGACCTCACGCTCAATACCTACAACGGGAATCAGTTGATGGGGGTGTTGGAAACGGTACCGAACCAGTTGAGCAGTGATTTGATGGAATTCAAGAAGACCGTTAATACCACTCCCGGTTATG
>BNXB01000057.1 GCA_025999255.1 Bacteroidia bacterium
TCGGAAATGAAAACCTGATATCGCTATGGGTAGCCGATATGGATTTCAAAGCAGGAGACTTTATTACCGAAGCATTGAAAAAACACTGTGAACATGGTATTTTCGGTTATCCTATGATTCCTCAGGATTATTCTTCAACTATAAGAAATTGGATTTTTAACCATCATCAATGGGATGTAGAAGATAATTGGATAAGTTTTGTCTCGGGTGTCGTCAAAGGAATTGCTTACTCTGTAATACATTTTACGCAGCCGGGGGATAAAATCATTATTCAACCTCCTGTTTATCATCCGTTCAGGATTGTTCCCGAAATGAATCACCGGGAAATTATTTATAATCCCCTGATAGAAGAAAACGGAAAATACCGCATGGATTTGGATGGACTTCAACAAATTCTGGAAAAAGAAGACTGTAAAATGTTGATTCTATGCAATCCTCATAACCCGATTGGAATCACCTGGGATGCAGATACCCTGAAAAAATTAGCGGATATTTGCTTTGAGAAAAACGTACTCGTTATTTCCGATGAAATACATTCGGATATGGCTCTTTTCGGAAATAAGCATATTCCTTTTGCATTGGTTTCGGAACGGGCTGCAAATAACAGTATTACATTTATGGCTCCAAGTAAGACTTTCAACATAGCCGGAATTGTCAGTTCTTTTGCTATTATCCCGAACGAAAAACTCAGAAATAACTTTTTTAGTTTTCTGCATGGAGGAGAATTCAATCAGGGAAGTTTGTTCGCATATATTGCCACAGAGGCTGCATATAAACACGGTGAAGAATGGATGAAGCAAATGTTGAGTTACATAGAAGAAAATATATCTTTTACGGAAAATTACATCCGGGAAAATATTCCTGGAATTAAAGTCATCCGGCCGGAAGCTTCATTTCTAATCTGGCTGGATTGCCGGAATCTGGAATTATCCCAGAAAGAATTGGTATCTTTATTTATTAACAAAGCCGGGTTAGCCCTCAACGATGGAGAAATGTTCGGGACAGGAGGAAAAGGATTCATGCGAATGAATGTAGGATGCTCCAGGTTAATTCTGGAGAAGGCGTTGGAAAACCTGAGGAAAGCGGTATAACCCCGCATTGCAATAAACAAAGTATTAATAAAAGTTAAATATCTGGTATTGATTTAGGTGTATTAACAGGTCATTTGGTTACAAACACAAGGGAAAATAACCCTATTACCACATTCACAAACTTAAAACGGTTCAAATATTCCGATACAACAACAAACAAGTGAAAGCGACTTATCCTCTTTGTTTTCTATACTTCCATCGGTCGGGGACGGTAGTTTCGATATGCCATTTGCAGTGGCGGAAGCCGTACAAGAATGACCAATACCCGAATAACTCTATCAATTAATGGCGACATTGAAGCCGCATATAGCCGACCTTTATATATTTAGCCGTAGATTTATTGAAAACAAAGAAACAAATCTTTGGCATAGTCATAGAATTTTAATAAATTTGCGTCTTGTGTTAATTTAGGATGAAAACAAAGACGACTAATAGGCTCAAAGTGGTGCTTTCGGAAAAGTAAGTAACAAAAAAAATGACTTAAAGAGAAGATGAACATAAGCACTACAACTGTTTTGCGTTGGTTGTACGAACAAAACACAACTTTCATTTGAAGCATTGGTCGAGATTGCTGAAATTCTTAAAGTGAACGCAAAAAATTAATCGTTTCAACAAAGAAAAACTAACTTAGTTTTTCCTGAAAAATTAACGAATAATATTATGATAATTAACGATGTTCACATCAAGCAATTTAGAGGATTTAATGATGTGCAATTTGCTTTGGGAAAGAATCTAACCATAATTGCAGGTCAAAACGGGACTCAAAAAACCACAGTTTTGGGAATGCTTAGTCAACCTTTCTCTATAACAGACAAAGAAAATCCGTTGTTTGGAGAAGTGCCTCTTTGTGGTGGTAATTATCGTTCATCCTTTGCTGAAAAGTTTAAATTATCAGAAGCATTTGATAAAG
The DNA here is from genome assembly GCA_025999255.1 of Bacteroidia bacterium. Lineage (GTDB taxonomy): Bacteria > Bacteroidota > Bacteroidia > Bacteroidales > Azobacteroidaceae > BNXB01. The sequence continues at coordinate 2,002 of BNXB01000057.1, forward strand.
CCCAAAGTCATGAATGGACATTAAAATTGAATAATACAACAGAACCTGAATTTACGGTGGAAAGTATCAAGCGGGATTCATCTTCCGAAGCAATTCGTTTTTGGCAAAAGGGAAAACGCTCTAAAGGGTCAGGCTATATTCAACTTCCTGTAATATACTTGAGTTTGTCACGTCTATTCCCAATAGGAGAAGATACTGGTATCGGTTCAAGTACAGACATTTCCCTTACGCCTGATGAATTTAAGTTCTATAAGGATTGGCATGATAAGATTCTAATCATACCTGATGGACAAATGACCAGTGTTGATTACTTGAAAAGTAAACAAAAGAATACTCTTGGTGCAAATACGTCATATTATGACTGGAGAATGAACTCGGCTGGACAGGATAATATCGGTAAAATCTTATTGGCTATTCTGTCTTTTAAACGTCTAAAAGATAAGCATAGAGATTCTTACAGGGGAGGTATTTTAGCAATAGACGAATTGGATGCAACGTTATATCCTGCCTCCCAATTGAAGTTAGTGGAAGCTTTGCGAAAATTCTCATCCCAATACAACATACAAATTGTTTTTACGACACATTCCCTAACCATTTTAGAGGAAATGTGTGTACATCAAGAAAATCCAAAAATTTCGGGACAAGTAAAGGTTATATATTTACAAAAGGAGGATAGTCATGTTAAGGCTATTGAGGGTATTTCAATTGTTGAAATTAAGAATAAACTTAACGTAACCCTGTCTCCCAAACAAAAGACAAAGAAAATATCTGCATTTGCAGAGGATAAAGAAGGCGAAATATTTGCTAAGGCAATACTAAAAAGAAGAACTTCTTCTTTACAATTCATTGAATGCACAATGGGATGTAGTAACTACATTGAATTAGCAAAAAAGAAAATAGACGGCTTCAAATATCTACAAAGTATTATCATTTTAGATGGTGATGTTAAATCAGAAAGTTCCAAAATGCGAGAATTGAAAAAGCATAAAAACTTTCTTGTATTGCCTGGAATAGAATCTCCCGAAAGACTTATTGCAACGTTTCTGCACAATCTACCCGAAGGTTCACCGCTTTGGAATGGGATTTATGATGGATATACAAAACAACTCGTTTTTCGTGATTATTCTTTAAGAGAAATACAAGTAAATAGAGAAAAAGCAAAAGCATGGTTTAATTTCCAAAAACAATATTGGGGAAGGGGTTGTACAGGTGTAATAAACTTATGGATTTCAGAGAATCAGGAGGAAGTCAGTAATTTTATCAATGAATTTGACCGACTGATTAAAAAATATAATTAGATTTAAAGCTTGAAAGTAATGATGGAGCAAGAAATTCAAATATTGAAGTTGAAGGATTTAATCTTATGGACGGAGAATCCCCGAGACCCTATTGATGAAAATGCGACAGACCAAGATATTGTCAACAAAGCAATGGAAGATAAGTATTCCAAATGGTCATTACCAAAATTAGCAAAAGAAATGGGAGACCATTATGATTTTAGCGAACTTCCGACTGTTGTCTATCACGGCAAAAAGCCTATTGTTTATGATGGAAATCGACGGATAATACTTGGGAAGGTAAAACATAATCTTGTTACTGTTGAAGGTAAAGACAATAATAAACCAACATTATCACATTCGTTTCCTAGTCTTATCAGAATGTCGTTACGGTTATTGTGCGAATCCGCTGCAAAGGATATCAACGTCACATTGGATAAATATCTGAATGCCCATTTTGCTAATGCTAAAAAGAGTTTAGAACAAGATATTAAAACAAGTTTATCCAATCAAAATGTAACGGAAAAAACAATCCTTCAATTGTTGCATACAGGTGCACATAATTATCAAGCAGCAAATAACTTGCATCAAACCTATGCTATTTCTGTTATTCTTGGCGAAATGCTTACATTAACGCATGGAAAGGAAAACTAAATGAATACATTTTATTCACCTTTACGATATCCGGGCGGAAAGAATTGCATCTTTTCTTTTATGTCCAAATTATTTTATGAAAATAATTTACTTGGTGTCAGTTATGCAGAGCCTTATGCAGGTGGGGCAGGGCTGGCCTTACGGCTTTTATTTGAGGAATACGTAAATAAAATATACATCAATGACTTTGATAGGTCTATTTATGCGTTTTGGTATAGCATTATTAATGATTCCGATGCGTTTTGTAATTGGATTGCCGATATCGATATTTCTGTTGATAATTGGCATATATACAAAGATATTCAAAGAAATGCGGATAAATATGATTTATTTGAATTAGCCAAATCCACGTTTTTTCTTAACAGGACAAATGTATCCGGTGTAATTAAGGGAGGTGTCATTGGTGGTGTTGAACAAAGAGGAAAATATAAAATAGACGTCCGATTCAATAAAGAGGATTTAATCAATAAAATACAGAAGATAGCCAGTTTTCGGCATCGCATTTCAATATATAATCTTGATGGACTTGCATTTATTAAAAAGATGGATAAAAAAAAAGAGGATATTTTTATTTATCTTGACCCACCATACTATAAAAAAGCGTCAGACTTATACATGAACTTTTACTTAGAGAAAGACCACGATAACTTATCAAGACATGTCCGAAGTATAAATAAACGATGGATGATTTCCTATGACCACCAAGATTTCATTCTTAACCTATATGCACAAGAAAGAAAAGTATTGTATAACCTTTCCCAATGTGCATCTAATAGAGTTGGGAATGAAATTCTAATTTTTTCAGAGGGGGTAAATTTTATAAATTCAATGAATTCTCTGAAATCACCAGTGTTGATATAATTTGACATTTACAATTGAGTTATTTGAGTAAGCAGTGTAAAATGCAGAAATACGTATGGTTTACCAAATCATTACCTCTACCGCTGAAAAATCCTGCTGATAGTCTTTTATTCAAATATTTATCTCCCTGAGATAATTTTTAAAATATTTTTCTCCCTCATTTGTCTTCCTAAATAGAGCGCGACTATTAAAAGTTGTAGAAAAAAGGAGAATCATAAAACCAAATGGAAGCTTACACAATTGTCATCATACTTCTTGCTGTTGCTATCGGGTTATCACCGATAGCAACAAAGAACATTAATCCGTATAAATATGTTTTGGAAAAAAAAGAACTTAATAGCTGATGTTATTGAAAATAAATGTGATAATTGTAAACGTTGCGTGCAGATTTGCCGCCACCGCGCTTTGGAAACCGCTGTCGTGCAACAGAAAACATTTACTTTTGTGAACTATCCCGAAAGATGCACGGGCTGTGGAAAATGCGTGAAAATTTGCCCGAATCAGGCAATTGAATTAATAGAAAGATATTGTTGAATTAAAAACATAATTAGTCATGAGAGATAAATTTCATTTTGGGGGACATATCGTTCTCGCGTTGGTAGCGGTTGCAGGATTTAGCGCCGTAGTGATGTTGTTGTGGAACTGGTTGATACCTACTATTTTCGGCTTGACCGCCATTAGTTTCTGGCAGGCGTTGGGTTTGCTGGCTTTCGCCCGGATACTTTTCGGCGGTATGGGATCCGGACGTTTTTGGGGAACGGGAATGATGAAACATCATCACAATCCCATCCGCAAAAAATGGATGCAGATGACGCCCGATGAACGTAAAGAATTTGTAAAAAACCACCATTGGGGGCGTCGGGGTTTTGAACACCATCCCGGACACGATTTTTTCAGCGAAGACAAACCTGAAAAACAGGATTGACGTGCCAAAACAGAAACAACACGATACAGCAAAACTGATTGTAGAATATCAATCGCAACTCAAATCCTTTATCCGCAAAAGAACTGATAACAAGGAAGATGCGGAGGATATTCTGCAGAATGTTTTTTATCAATTGGTCAAAACGGTCAATACCGCCATGAATCCGATTGAAGATGTGTCTGCATGGCTCTATCGCGTGGCACGGAACACGATTATCAACCACGCTATTAAAAAGCGGGAAGAAGAAATGCCTGTATACCGGAACGATGAAGGCGACATGGAAATATTGGAAAATCTTTCGGAAGTGCTGTTTAATGACGAGACCTCGCCGTCACCCGAAATAGAATATTTGCGTTCGCTGGTTTGGACTGAGTTGGAAAATGCGCTTGCCGAACTTCCGTCCGAACAACGCGAAATTTACGAATTGACCGAATCAGAAGGGATTCCGGTAAAGGAAATAGCACAAGCTACCGGTGTTCCGGTCAATACCCTCTTATCGCGGAAACATTATGCGGTATCACATTTGCGAAAGCGGCTCGCCTGGTTATATAATGATTTGATTTATAATTAAAACAATTATTGGCTCCCCCGGATTTTTGAGAAGCCCCAACTATTTTTCGAAATAACAAAAAGAAACAAAAGATTTTTTGCGGAAAGAACAGGATTCGAACCTGCGATTCCCTTTAGGGGAATACACGCTTTCCAGGCGTGCCTCTTCAACCACTCGAGCACCTTTCCTTTTTATTTGCGAGTGCAAAGATAAGATATATTTTTATTTATACAAAGACATCTTAAATTTTGAAAAGCTTGTGCGCATTTTCCGAAGTCTTTTTTTTCACTGTTTCAATCGGAAGCCCATATACCTCAGCCAATTTTTCAACGACATAAGAAATATACGCAGGTTCGTTACGCTTGCCACGGAACGGTACAGGAGCCAGGTACGGAGCATCTGTTTCCGTTACAATCCGTTCTATCGGAGCAATATTCAGATGATCCCGGAAATTGGAATTTTTGAAAGTAACAACTCCATTAATTCCTATTAAGAAATTTTCACACTGTAAAACCTTTTCCAATTCCTCGCGACTCCCTCCAAAACTATGAAAAATACCTCGCAAATTGTGTACGCCCACGGAATTCAGACACTCAAAAACTTCGGGAAAAGCATCACGGGTGTGAATAACCACCGGCAGATTCATTTCCATACTCCAATGGAGTTGTTCGATAAAAACCTGTTTTTGTTCTTTTATATATGTTTTATCCCAGTACAAGTCGATTCCTATCTCTCCAACTGCAATGTATTTACGCTTATCGAACCATGAACGGATTTCCATCAAATCATTTTTCCTGGAAGACGTAACGCTGGTAGGATGCAAGCCCATCATGGGAAAACAATAGTCGGGATGCCGATCGCATGATTCGTGTAAACGGACTACGGTATCCGAATCGACATTAGGAAGTAATAGTTTTGTAATTCCGGCTTTTTTCGCCCGTTCGATCATAACCTCCCAATCCTCGTCAAATTCTTCCAGGTAAACGTGTGTATGAGTATCAATCATCAATAATCCCTTTCCAGCAGTTGCTTGGCAAATTCATATAAGACCGTTTTCTTGTCCTCAGGAAGATCGACCTTCGACAACTCGGAAATTGCCTTATCATACAAAGATTTCATCTTCTTTTCTGCCCTTTCTCTCAATTGCAATCGGTTGTATATTGCCGTCACCTCGCGGATTTTCTCATTATCATTATACGACTTTGTTTCCAGCCGGTTTAACAAAGATATTTTTTCCTCTCCTTCAGCTAATTGCAAAGCATTTACAAGGAAAAAAGTTTTCTTATTACACAAAATATCTCCACCGATTGTTTTTCCGAATGTTACCGGATCTCCATAAATGTCCAGGAAATCATCTTTGATCTGAAATACCAACCCCAGATTGATTCCGAATTCATATAACAACCCCATATCGTTCATCTTAGCACCGCCAATCATTGCTCCGGTTTTCAGACAGGCACCTATCATGACTGCTGTTTTCAATCGAATCATTTCAAGATATTCCTCCTCCGTAACATCCAACCGGGTTTCGAACTCCATATCCAATTGCTGACCTTCACAAATCTCTGCCGCTGTTTTAGAAAATAATTCCAGGAGAGACTTGACTATTTCCGACGGAGCTTTTGACATTATCCGATAAGCCAGGATCAACATTGAATCTCCCGACAAAATCGCGGTATTTTCATTCCAAACCTTATGAACAGTCGGTTTTCCGCGACGAATATCCGCTTTGTCCATTACATCGTCGTGCATCAAAGTAAAATTGTGAAACACTTCCCATGCCAATGCAGGCTGGATAGCGTCCGATACATCGTCGCGATACAAATTACACGCCAGTAATGTCAAAGCCGGCCGGACTCTTTTCCCACCTAATTCCAATATATAACGAATGGGGGCATATAAATGACCCGGATATTGCGGATAATCAATTTTTTCGATGTTTTCACGGATAATATCCAAAGATTGTTCAAATGTCATCATGTTTCATCAGTTTGTTAAGTATATTGAGCAAAAATTTTCCATATATCAACCTTATAATTTAAAAATAATCGGAACATAACACTTCATTTTAACACTTTTCCCATTTTTTATTCCCGGTTTCCATTGGGGCATTGTACGTAAAACACGTAAAGCCTCATCATCCAAAAAGATATAAACACTTTGTTCCAATTTTACATCAAAAATAGAACCATCTTCCATTACAATAAAAGAGCAAACGACTTTTCCTTGTATCCGTTGTTTCAAAGCCACAGAGGGATACTTCAGATTTTGATAAATATACCGAATCAAAGCCCCTCTCCCTCCCGGATATTCAGGCATCGTATCCACTTCTTCCGGATTCAAGGGCTGCTCTCCTGTTTCTTTTATTTCTTTTGAGCAATGCTCGGATTTTTCTTCTGCATCTTT
>BNXB01000058.1 GCA_025999255.1 Bacteroidia bacterium
GAGTTTCTGGCTTATGACCCAAACTCTAAAGTAGCTTGCGAAACGCTGGTAACTACCGGACAGGTTGTACTGGCAGGAGAAGTTAAATCAACCGCTTATGTTGATGTACCTGAAGTAGCACGAAGGGTTATCGAAAATATCGGTTACACTAAAAGCGAATATCAGTTCGAAGCCAAGTCATGCGGCGTATTCAGCGCCATTCACGAACAATCGGGCGATATCAACCGTGGCGTGGAACGTCAGGATCCCCTTAACCAGGGAGCCGGCGACCAGGGAATGATGTTCGGTTATGCCACCAATGAAACAGACAATTACATGCCACTGGCTTTAGACTTGTCGCACAGTTTGTTGATTGAACTGGCAAAAATCCGGAAAAACGAAATCGAACTGATGCCTTACCTACGTCCGGATGCCAAATCCCAGGTAACCATCCGTTACAACGAAGACGGAACTCCGGAAGCAATCGATACGATCGTTATCTCTACGCAACACGATGAATTCATTAAACCTTCGGAAAACTCGGAAAAAGCTCAACTGACAGCCGACAAAGCGATGCAGGAGCAGATTGCAAAAGACGTCAGGAATATCCTGATCCCCAGAGTAAAAGCTCAATACCCTCCGCAGGTTCAAGCTTTATTTTCAGACAAGATAAAATATCACGTCAATCCCACCGGAAAGTTTGTAATCGGAGGTCCCCACGGAGATACCGGACTTACCGGCCGGAAAATCATTGTCGATACTTATGGTGGTAAAGGGGCGCACGGAGGAGGCGCTTTCTCCGGAAAAGATCCATCAAAAGTGGACCGTTCGGCTGCCTATGCAGCCCGGCATATTGCTAAAAACCTGGTGGCTGCAGGTGTTTGCGATGAAATTTTAGTCCAGGTGGCCTATGCCATTGGAGTTGCAGAACCAATGAATATATTTGTCAATACATATGGAAGAAGTAAAGTATCCGCAAGCGACAGCGAAATAGCGGAAAAAGTTTCCAAAATTTTCGATATGCGCCCAAAAGCCATTGAAAACAGGTTGAAACTCCGGAACCCGATTTACTCGGAAACAGCAGCATACGGACACATGGGACGGATTCCGGAAACAGTGACAAAAACATTCAATTCAAGATACAATCCCCACCCCCTGAAAGTAGAAGTAGAACTTTTCACCTGGGAAAAACTGGATTATGTGAAAGAAATCAGGAATATTTTCGGGTTGAAATAAAGAATACATCAATAGACCGTCATTTCGAATGAAGTGAACAATTCAATCACAATCGAAATGACGGTTTTTTATTTTTAAAAAACTTCTGATGTTGAAAGATCGTAAGTTCGGACAACAACCTGATAATTCAGGATACCCGTTTTTTGATTTATGGATGGAGCGCTCGAAGAAAGCGGTGGAAGAATCTGAATCTGAATATCATATAAGTGGTTTCGTACCGGAAGCGGGAAATTGGATAGGATATCATATTCCTTCAGATCAGCGCCAATGGTCGTTTTCAAATGCAAACTCGGCAATTGAAGAGATTCGTAGAGATAGGTCACATTCTGAAACCGTTGCGGATCTCCGGAAACCGGAATTAAAGGAATAGCTGTATAAGAAACCAGATCGGAAATATCAAATTTGTACGTGTCATTCCTGATATAAAACGTGTATGGAGCTGCATTTCCGATGGTAAACGAATTATTGGCTCCAACCCATCCGCTACCGGTGAAAAATAATGTCACCCTCAATTTGGCGCAAGTCCTAACAAGCGTTACAGAAACCGGATTATTGGCTGTAGCGTCACTTAATTTAGCATTCGGGAGAGATCCGAACATCGGCAACCCACCGGTAGTTGTCAGACTTGAGTTACCGGCAACAGCAGGAGTTCTTAAAGCTTTCAGGTCATCAACTGTTTGGACGGCATTCAAACTCGTCATGTCCGTACAGTTAGCAATCACATAAACATCCTTATTCTCAATTGTAGCCGGATCCAAACCCGACAATTGCACATTTTGATAATTCAGAACAGAACCATCGTTAACCGGCGAAAAAGCTACATGAACATATTTATCGGTAACCGTATTGGATCCTACATCCGTCAAAAATACGCTGAGGTTCGCAATGGCATATTCTTCAGTCAGATTATCATTCGGATCGCCGGCATCATTCGTACTTTTCAAAGGAACCAAACGAAGAAATATTCCGGAATCATCCGGAACTATTTCCTTGTTATCTTCGCAACTCCAGAAGAAAATTCCAACGAGAAATAATATTGAGAATATTTTATACATTTTCATTTATTCTACGCTTCTTACACAACGGGAAATCGTTGATGAAAAATTATACCGTTCAAACCGCCGGTATAATATATCATTATACTTAGCCGGATCGTTATAATCCAGATAGCCGGAATACCAGTAACCATAGAATTGAAGTACGACTTCCATCGGGAACCAGTTTTCAATTCCGGGAGTAGGAGGAGTCGAATAAGGCCAGTTTCCCGGATATGGATGGTCTTTCAATGTAATCATAATATCTCCGGGAGTAAAAAAGTCATCCAACATTCCTAACTTTTCGCTGCCAAAATTATCCCCTCCTTTTGTTTCAGACATCGTATAGTGCGACATATCCGCTCCGGTCAGTTTTTGCAATAAACTCTGCGCTTCTTGCCGAAAATAAATGGGATAGAACGATAAACCGCTATTAATTCCCTGCCAGGTATTCGATTGCCATATTTTATAAGCCTGATCAAAAGTTGCCAGGAATGACATCAATTCGCAGGAATTTATCAATCGCCAACCCTGCCCGTATTTTTGCTCACAATAGCAGGGAGGTTGCCCTTTGATGATATTAGGCCCCTGAACAGCAGGATCCCACCAGAGAATAACATCACCATTAGCTCCCATCACACCTTGCGGCAAATATTCATTATTTGACCGTATCTCTATTTTTCCGCAGGATGTCGGAACAATCACACTCGAATCGGTAGGAAATACAGGAGGGATTACGAGAGGTTTATTAGGATCCTGAAACATATAGGTATAAGAATCTACAATCCAGGGTTCAACGCCGGTTTGCAGCTCTATTCCTCCCTGGGGAGAAATTCTCACATTGATTTTATAATGAAAATTCCGTATGACACAGTTATTGGATAAACCGGGGATATTCCGTTGCTGATCACCCAATCCGGTCATATCATCCGTTCTTATAGGAAACGACAGGCTGTTGATATTCAATTGCGTAAAATCGGAACCACCTGTTTGGGTTAAAAATTCCGGAACGTAAAAAACAACGGAACCAATCACATTCTGGGTATAATCGAAGTTGGAAGGAACAATCCGATTCGACGAAGTAGTCCAGTCGGTATAATAGTTATCGTTCGGAGGAACGGAATAAGAGCCTGCCACTTTTGTCAATTGAACGGAAGTGATCGTATTATTCGGAATAACATCTCCTGGACTTTTTTTCCGGAAAATAACTTCTACTTTTGCCAGCGCACGCACCAGTTCTACACAGCCCGTACCTGTTCCCAGCGACAACAGAACCGGATTTGTTTTTGTACCTCCCTGTTGTACCTGAATATTTTTATAACAGGCGGACATCAGAAAAGTTCCGCTCGACAAATAAGGGTTCGGCACAAACCCTGAATTATACTGCAACTGGCGGAATCCGGAATTGGTCTGAAATTGCGACACATTGGTCACAGAAGTCAGAAGTGTTGTAAAGCCCGAATAGCCCGATTCATTAGCGATAAAATAAAAGTCGTAATGTCCCGGATAAAGTTTGACGGCATCACATTGATAATTCAATCCGGACGGAAATTTCAACATATCGTTGTAAACGACATTTCCGTTCTGGTCGGCAATAATCATCCTCACCTCAATGACCCGGTCTTCCCAGAACTGCGTATCTTCATTGATACCGGTAGATGCCCGTAACGACAGGGAAACATAGGCACTATTTTTCCCGTAATCGTCCAAGTGTTCTTCACCGGCACATCCGGTCAATACAACCAGTAATATATACAATAAAGAGAGATAACCGCCCTTCATTTTCGTTATTCAGTTATTCAATCATTTCAAATCGGTATCATAACTATGTACCAACCAATTATTGACCCATATTTCCATTATCATATATGTTCCACATTCACACTGGTCTTTTGTTGCAAAGCGGATTGTAAAATCATGATCACAAGCCAGATTCACTCCAGGATTCTTCAATAAAAGCGTACCCAACAAGTCACCCCTGTATAACTCCCGGTTATTCCTTTTATCTTTTACAACCAATGTCGTATTGTATCCGGTCGTTAATTTCAAAAAAGTAAGATTTGCCTCTAAAACGCCTTCCGTAAAAACAGGTTGAGCAGTGTACCTTATCATTTCATCAGTTGCAATACTACCATCGACATTCATAGAACCATTGGCCGATTCAATGAAAACTTCGTAATCATCTGCTTTCGACAAACCTTCTATTTGCACTCTTATTCGATTTGTCATTTCCTGCAAATTAATCGCCGTCGATTCAAAAAGCGATCCATATTCAGCAGGATCAGGTAAAAAGATCATCGGACTCTCGCCAAAATAAACTCGTTTTCCATCCAAAGAAACAGATTGTTGCGCCGTTCGTTGGATACGGAATAACAGATTGTTCTTAGTAACAATTTCTTTCTCTCTTAAAAATGGGTCAATATCTACTCCAGTCCAAGCTACCACCGTAAACAATCCGTTTCCCGCCATCATCGTTTGTTTATAACCACTGTATAACATATCACCCCTATCCTCTTTTTTATAAGAGACCAACTGGCCGTTCCGGTCAAAAACGAACAATCTCAGATTATTCACCTGAGGATATACCGTATCCGGATTGCATGGCGTCTTAGAATAGAACCGGACATCTATTCCTTGCCTGCAATCTTCCATATTTTCATAGATGCAACTATTTAACGCAAGCAGGGCAAATGCAGAAAGGAGAAAGGAGAAAAAGAACCAACTCCTGTCTGCATATAGTTTCCTGCTTTCCGATTTCTGCATTTGTCCGTTCATAAATAGATTATAAATCAATATCGTAAGAATGTACCACCCACCTTAAAACCGTGATATCTACAGACATGTAGGTATCGGATGAAGACAGCGGTTCTTCCGGATCTACCGGATTAGTCGGCTCCTCAGGATTAGCCGGTTTCGGATCAGGATTCGTAACACCCGGAGGGACAAGTGGATTCCAGTTTTCTCCTATACTCTTGAACAAGCTGATATTGATATGATAAATATTATTTCGAATAACCGGTGAATTTACAGGTTTTGTGATATTATCCGGATTTAACCATATATAATACAATACTTTGCCTTCTTTATATTCCGACACTTTCTGATACTGCGTACCGGTAGTTTGGGACGTAGCTGCCGTTACACTGGAATAAATAAATCCATCGGTATCTCCCACATAAAAAGTTCCGTCAGAGGCAAGAGCTGCACCATCTTTGGTTACATTCGGAGTAAATTTAGCCCGTACTAACACATAGGCCGTATTTCCTTTCCGGTATTGAGATGTTCCGGCGACTCCGGAAACATGCGTATTTTCCAACAAGAATTTACCGGGTAAAGTGATTTCCTTACCTGCTTCTACCGGTTTCGCCGGTACCGGAGACATATTCGATAAATCGGAATAATCGTAATATTGAAGCGCTGCAGTTTGATAATCAGATGATGCCGGCACATAATCATAACCCCAGGTTGAAATAGCCCCTGAAGTTTTCTGAGGAAATAAATATACCGAATTGGTTCCCTGAGCTACCGAATATGTAACATTAGAAATTGTCCCTAAGCTACCCACTGTTGTTGAGGCCGTTGAAGTCACAATAACGCGCGATGGAATACGTGTAACCTCCACCACAGCTAAATTAGTTCCATTGTTCGAGACATCATCTGAAGAAACATTGTCCGCTATATTAAATGCAGTTGTAGTTTGACCGGAAAGGACAAGTATATCCGGATAACCGGCACTAGGGTCATAATCATTAGGATCAGTAGAAACAGTCGCCAGATTGGAAAGGTCATATGTTCCTCCTCCCGACGTCAAGGTGTAGCGGTAAGTATTGGACGGAATTGTTGCCGATAAAGCCTCCGGACTATTGATAATTACAATCAGTTGTTTATCGCCGGGAACCGTTTTAAACGGAGTAAGAAGCTTTATTGCATCAGCTCCCAAATTCTGATGGAATCCAAATTCTCCAATGGTATATCTATTGCTGTATAACAATGTATTTCCATCGCCTGATAACAAATAAACATCCACTGTACGAATTAGCGTATAACCGGCATAATAACCCTTATCATTGTAATCTTCGGGTTCAGCCTTCAAATCGGACCCCTTTGGAAAAAAAAGGGAAAGTCCCATGTACGTCGTTTTTTTCGAATCGTCGTTTTCCGGAGCATCATTTTCATCATTGGTACATGCCGAAAAACCAACCCAGACCATCAATACTGTCAAAAAATACCAAACATTGTGCTTCATAGTTGTAAAATTTAATTTCATTATTGAATTGTGTTGTTTATTTATTCTATTTATTTAAAACTATAATCCGTTACCGACACATTTTTTATAGTTTGTCCCAAGGTATAACTGAGCGACAGACCGACTTTCGTTATTCCCCAGTAATTTTTATTATCCGACATCAATTTCCGTCCGCAGGTTTCACATCCTTCCGGATCCATACCGGCTAAAGAATATTTTGTATAATCGATGTATGCATACCCGGCTCCAATGGTCAGTTCCATAGCCCATTTACGAGAAAAATTCCAGCGATGACCGAACGATATTCCGGCACCGGCAAGCCATCCTTCATAGCGGTACCGGTCAATAACATTGGCCGTATTAAACTGTCCGCCATGTGCATGCAAACCCAGGAAAGATCCTTTAAACGATCGATTTAACCAATAACGTAACTCGGGTTGTACTAACCAATGTTTAATTTCTTTGTCATCAAGTAAAATCCAGGAATTATAATTGAAGGGAAGATCAAAAGTCAATTTACGGCTCAAATAAAATTCGAAACCCAGATTCAAAGTAGTAGTAGCATCATACAATAAATTAGTCTTTATTACCACATCAGGCACATAAAATGCATCAGGAATCTCCTGTGCCCGAACCTGATAAATCGGGAAAATACTTACTATAATTCCCAAAACACCACCGAATAGTTTGTGCATTGCGTGACTTTTGTTAATGTAACAATATGCTTATACACATTGTTCAATTTCATAAGAAAAAATTTACAAAAATCTATTTCAACTATTTCTCAAGGTTGAAGTGTTTTAAAAGTTTTACGTTTTTTACTTATGCGTGAAAAATTTCCAAACGTCTTTTTGCCATTTCTTCATATCTTGTACCGGGTTTTCCATAGTTACAATACGGATAAATACTGATTCCGCCACGCGGAGTAAAAATACCGTTCACTTCGATGTATTTCGGATCCGTCAGACGAATTAAATCTTTCATGATGATATTTACACAATCTTCGTGAAATGCCCCATGATTCCTGAAACTGAAAAGATACAGTTTCAGGCTTTTGCTTTCAACCATCCGTACATCAGGTATATAATTGATTTCAATCGTTGCAAAATCAGGTTGTCCGGTAATCGGACAGAGACTGGTAAACTCCGGGCAATTGAATTTTACCCGGTAATCATTTTCAGGATGTTTATTAACGAATGTTTCCAGCACTTCCGGTGCATAATCCTGTTTATATTCCGTTTTTCCGCCTAACAAAGTCAGGCCCGATATCTGATTCATATTCTTATAATTTTACACTCTTACGATCTTACGGTCTCCTCCAAGAATCTTTCCAATCCTTCATTTCTCAATTTACACGCGGGACAATGCCCACAACCATTAGCAATGATACCATTATAACACGTCAGTGTTTCATTTCTGACCACATCAAAAACACCTAATTCGTCGGCTAAAGCCCAAATCCTGGCTTTATCATGCCACATAAGTGGTGTATGGATAACAAATTCTTCATCCATAGCCAGGTTCAGAGTCGTATTGGCCGACCGGATGAAGGTATCCCGACAATCGGGATAACCGCTGTAATCAGCTTCAGAAACCCCGGTTACCAGATTCTTTATACCATGCGAACGGGCAACAACTGCAGCAAAAGTCAGGAAAAGAAGATTTCTCCCGGGAACAAAAGTATTAGGAAAAGAGTTTGCGGGTTTCTCCTCATCCATGATAATATCCGGATTTGTAAGGGAATTCTCAGCCAGATGACTGATGATTGAGGCATCTAAAACCTGGAAAGGAACATTATTTTTTTCAGCGATGGCACGTGCAATTTCTACTTCCTGAGAGTGCCGCTGTCCGTAAGTAAAACATAAAGCCCGTACGGAATCAAATTGTCTTAATGCCCAAAACAGGCATGTAGTAGAATCCTGCCCTCCGGAAAAGAGGACAAGAGCTGCATTTTTTTTCAACATAATTCTCTGTTTTTTACGTGGTTAATCTAAGTTACACGGAAGGGATTACCTTCAAAATAACGACACAAAGATAAGGAAAAAAGTTATAAGTTAAGCTTGCGTACGACAAAAAAGTATAACGTAAAATGTATAACATATAATGTAAAACGTAAAACCTATAACAGTT
>BNXB01000059.1 GCA_025999255.1 Bacteroidia bacterium
TCGTGGAAAATGTTGTTGGAAAGGGAAAAATGCCATCGAAGTGATTCATAAAATGGCAGGTGTTGCAATGTCTAACTTGTACGCTAACGATGAAATATAAATTTTTATTCCTCGTTGTACAAAAAAAATGATATAATGATTGAATTTCTAAAAAAATTATCGTTTTCATTAACTTTAATTTTATTACCGGCTCTTACAGTTACCGGTCAAAAAGCTGTAGTAAAAAAAATCGAAGGAAATCCATTAATTAAAAATCCCAAAGAACTTACCGCAGATAAAGAAATACTCAAACGCGAATTGGTAGTAGCTGACTCTGCAATGCTTGTACTCCAACTGGAAGAGGAAGGAGCAGAGTTTCCTGCGGAAGATATATACGAAGGAAGCTGGAATACAGAACATGTCAAAGCTTATGGAGATGTTGCCATTCCGGATTCTTTTAAAATAGATGTTTCAGGATTTATCGTCCCTTTTGAAGGTGGTATCACATCGAAATTCGGACCCCGTAGAAGAAGGTTTCATTATGGAACAGACATTAAACTACAGACAGGAGATACTATCCGTGCAGCTTTCGACGGAAAAATCAGAGTACAACGTTATGAAAAAAAGGGATACGGTTATTTTCTTGTATTAAGGCATTCCAATGGTTTGGAAACCGTTTACGGACACTTATCCAAGTTTTTAGTAGAACCGGATGACATCGTGAAAGCAGGTGATCCTATCGCTTTAGGAGGTAATACCGGAAGATCGACAGGGCCTCACCTCCATTTTGAAATGCGTTTCCTGGGACAGGCCATAGATCCTCAAAGGATCATTGACTTTGACAATTTTTCTACTTTCGATGACTACTATGTATTTCATAAAAACAAACCAACGAATAATAAATTTACAGCAGGAAACGGAATTATTTACCATCGTATAAAGTCCGGAGATACTCTAGGTGCTATTGCAAGAAAATACGGAACTACCGTTACACAACTTTGCCGCCTCAACGGAATCAAATCAAATAAAACCTTAAGAATAGGAAGTACGCTACGTTGCAGTTGATTAGTTTCACACAGATTTCCTAGTTTTTTCATTTTAGTATAAATTTTTTTGTTTCACACAGATTCCACGAATTTTATTTGTGGAATCTGTATGAAATTCCTTATCTTTGCAGTTGATATCATTCAAATATGGATACTAATCGGCAATTTGACATTGTTACGGTGATCTGTAGGGAAATCTTTGATAAAAAACTCAAAGATTACGGACCTTCATGGCGTATCATGCGTCCCGAATCAATTACAGATCAGATTTTCATTAAGGCCAATCGCATCAGAAGTTTGGAAATTAAAGGTGCCAGTAAAATTGATGAAGGGATTAAGACTGAGTTTATAGCGATTGTGAACTATGGAATAATCGGATTGATACAATTGAGACTTGGTTTTGCCGACACTACTGATATCAGTAACGAAAAGGCATTGGAATTGTATGACAAATATCTGGATGAAACAAAAGAATTGATGTATGCTAAAAACCATGACTACGACGAGGCCTGGAGGAGTATGCGCATCAGTTCCTATACCGATTTGATCCTGACAAAAATCTACCGGACAAAACAAATTGAGGAAAATAACGGACAAACCCTTATTTCAGAGGGAATTGACGCAAATTATATGGATATGGTCAACTACGCATTATTTGGCCTGATTAAATTAGAATTTAAAGAAAATGAAATTGTCTGAAAAAGTAAGAAAAATACTGGTTGAAGTCTCCCGGATCATCCTGGGATGTGTTTTTGTTTTTTCCGGATTTGTCAAAGCCGTGGATCCTCTGGGGAGTACTTATAAATTCCAGGACTATTTTGCGGCTTTTGGAATGGATGGACTTAAGTTTATAGCCTTGCCTTCATCGTTCTTTCTTTCCGGTCTGGAATTTGTTCTTGGGATATTCCTGTTATTGGCGGTCTATCGAAGGTTTACGACCATCGTGACCTTACTGTTCATGTCCTTTATGACCTGCCTTACACTTTATCTGGCCATCAAGAACCCGGTAACCGACTGCGGGTGTTTTGGGGATGCATTGATAATCAGCAATTGGGAAACTTTTTACAAAAATATCATTCTGATGATATTCACTGTTTTGGTATTCCTTTGGTATAAATTAATGACTCCTGTTTTTTCAAGCAGGTCTTCTTCTCTTGTATCATTATATGTTTGCATATTTATCCTGGGAATCTCAACTTATTGTTACCGGAACTTACCGATACTGGATTTCAGACCATACAAAACCGGCGCCAATATTCCCGAAAAAATGGTTATCCCGGATGGAGCGCCTCACGATGTTTATGAAACATCATTCATTTATGAAAAAGATGGAGTTAAGCAGGAATTTACATTGGAAAATTATCCTGCGAATGATCCATCCTGGAAATTTGTCGATTCCAAGTCCGTCCTGGTAAAAAAAGGATATACTCCTCCGATACACGATTTTACGATTGTTACTACTACCGGCGAAGACATTACACAGGAAGTCCTGTCGGATACAACTTATTCTTTCCTGTTGATTGCGCACAAATTGGATAAAGCCAACGATTCGGATGTAGATAAAATCAACGAACTGTATGATTTTGCCCAACGATTCGGTTATGGTTACTACATGCTTACGGCATCGACTCCGGATCAGATAGTCGAATGGGCTGAAAATACCGGAGCGGAATATAAAATCTGTACGGCCGACGATGTAACTCTTAAAACCATTATCCGTTCGAATCCGGGAATGATGCTGATTAAAAACGGAACAGTCATCAATAAGTGGGCTCACCGTAATTTACCAAGCGGGGATGTGCTGGATCTTCCACTCAATGAAACTCGACTTGGAACAATTCCACCCAATAAGAATGTATCGAAGGTGTTGATTTGTGCTATCATTCTTTTAGCGCCATTGGCATCATTATTTACATACGAACGTTTAAAAAAGAGAAAATAATTTTTTAATCACTTAATATTTATATTTTAAAAATGAGAAAAAATATCGTAGCAGGAAACTGGAAAATGAATAATACCCTGCAAGAAGGTCTTAGTCTGGCAAAAGATTTGGAAGCGGCGCTCAAAGGTAAAAAAGTAAACTGTGAAGTCATTATAGGTACTCCATTTATTCATCTTGCAAGTATCGCCTCCTCAATCGATACAAAATTGATCGGGATATCCGCTCAAAACTGTGCCGATAAAGTATCCGGAGCTTATACGGGAGAAGTTTCCGCAGCAATGGTAGCCTCTACAGGTGCAAAATACGTAATTCTCGGACACTCCGAACGCAGAACTTACTACGGAGAAACAAATGCTATCCTGAAAGAAAAAGTAGCATTGGCGCTGGCTAATGGCCTGACACCTATTTTCTGTATCGGTGAAGTTCTGGAAGAAAGAAACTCAGGCAAACACTTTGATGTTGTGGAAACTCAAATCCGGGAAGGATTGTTTAATCTTTCCGCCGAAGACTTCCGCAAAATAGTGTTGGCCTACGAACCGGTATGGGCTATTGGAACCGGAGTAACCGCCACTTCCGGACAAGCCCAGGAAATGCACGCTTTTATTCGTAAAACATTAGTAGCAAAATATGGGGAATCCGTTGCAGATGATACTTCAATCCTTTATGGAGGAAGCGCTAATGCCGGAAATGCGAAAGAATTATTTTCAAATCCGGACGTTGACGGCGGACTTATCGGAGGAGCCTCATTAAGTGTTGATAAATTTATGCCGATTGTTGAAGCTTTTTAAAATGAATCGGAAGCCTATCCTCATATTATTTCTCTTGAGCTTGTTCGTTTCTGTACAGGCTCAGGATATTTTCGAATCCCGGAACACTATTGTCACGGAATTACAATCGAATGATTCGGAAAATTCGAAAGGGGTAATCCGGATTACGGCAGATCCCGGAATCAACAGTTTGATCGGAACACCATGGGCCTCTTCTACTAAGGACATAGAATACATCAAGGTTCAGGGATTCCGGGTACAGGCTTTTTCCGGAAACGATTCCCGGACATCTAAAGATGAAGCATCCCGGAAAGAACAGTTAATCAAAGAATCTTTTCCTGATGCCAAAACTTATATCGACTATCGTCCGCCCAGATGGAGTCTGAGAGTAGGTGATTTCCGCACAAAAGAAGAAGCTATTGTGTTTTTGCAAGAGTTGAAAAAAGCATTTCCTGAATTCGGGAGAGAAATGTACGCTGTGAAAGTCGATGAAGTGAATATTCCGGTAAATAATCAAAATTAAATCGATGGATTCTAGTGCAGAAGATATAAAACGAAAAGAAGAACTGGCTTTCCACTATAAGCGGATACTCGAGTTACTGGGAGAAGACCCTGAGCGCGAAGGATTGTTAAAAACTCCCGAAAGGGTAGCAAAAGCCATGATGTTTTTAACAAGGGGATATGTACAGGATCCTGCAAAAATATTATCTTCGGCTGTATTCATTGAAGATTACAAACAAATGGTAATTGTGAAAGATATCGATTTCTTTTCCATGTGTGAACATCACATGCTACCTTTTTTCGGGAAAGCTCACGTAGCATATATACCCAGGGACGCTGTAACCGGTTTGAGTAAAATACCCCGGGTAGTGGATGTATTTGCCCGAAGGCTTCAAATACAGGAACGATTGACAACCCAAGTCAAAGACTGTATCCAGAAAACGCTCAAACCCCTCGGAGTAATGGTTGTAATTGAAGCTCAACATATGTGCATGCAAATGAGAGGCGTAGAAAAACAGAATTCGATTACCACTACCTCCGATTTTACAGGAATTTTTGATCAGGCTAAAACCCGGGAAGAATTTATATCACTTATACGTAACGGGAAATGAAAAGGTTCTTATTCTCAATGGAGAATAAAGCAGTTCAACCGGAAATTATCAGTGACTGGAAACTGGTGCCGGAAAGATTGGTCAAACCCGCTGCAGAAAGAGATTATTTGTTATTATTCGGAAGTAAAGATTAATCTTTTACCTCTTCATAGTCGATATATTCTCCTTCCTCCCGGTTGATGATTTTTTTAACAGGAGGCGCTGGAGGTTGTGGTTGTGATTGAGGTCGTTTCGTATTCCGGTTCGATTGCGATTGAGGTTGTTTCCTGGATGGCCTGCCTAAAAAAGCCTGAAAGAAAAAACGGACTACCGAAAATCCAAACAGGAAAATAAAAAACAGGAATAACAAAAAAGAGATAAACAGAAATTTGAACATTATTGTATTTCAATATAATTAACAAAATAGAAACGCGCTACACGCGACAAAGATAATAAAATTTTGAATTCGGAAAAATCCTGCCGCGTGTAACGTCTTATATTATAAAAACGCATTGATTCCGCTTTTGTTGGATTGATTGCAGTTAAAAAAGTATAGAGTTTCTAAAAAAATATTACATCAAATTATGCAAAAACCTTCTATCCCTAAGGGAACCAGAGACTTTTCGCCGGAAGAAACGGCAAAAAGAAATTATATATTCGACACTATCCGGAGTGTGTATCACCTCTATGGGTTCAAACAAATTGAAACTCCGGCGATGGAAAATCTCTCCACTCTGATGGGAAAATATGGTGAAGAAGGTGACAAACTCTTGTTTAAGATTTTAAATTCAGGCGACTTCCTGAATGGAATAACCGACGATGAATTATTGGCTCGTAATCCTATAAAGCTGACTAATAAAATCAGTGAAAAAGGACTCAGATATGACCTGACAGTCCCTTTTGCCCGTTATGTGGTGATGCATCGCAATGAAATCACATTCCCATTCAAACGTTACCAGATTCAACCGGTATGGAGAGCCGATCGCCCTCAAAAAGGACGTTACAGGGAATTTTACCAATGTGACGCCGATATGGTAGGATCGGATTCTCTTTTAAACGAAGTAGAACTGATCCGGATTATGGATGAAGTCTATCATCGTTTCGGTATCCGGGTGTGCATAAAAATAAACAACCGGAAAATCTTAAGTGGGATGGCAGAAATTATCGGGGAATCGGAAAAAATAATCGATATTACCGTAGCCATTGATAAACTGGATAAAATAGGTCTGGAAAGTGTCAATAAAGAACTGGAAGAAAAAGGTATTTCCCATGATGCTATTAAACGACTACAACCAATCATTCTTCTGAATGGTTCAAACAGGGAAAAACTCAATATCTTAAAACGGGAGTTGATAAATTCGGACACCGGAATGAAAGGTATTGAGGAATTGGAAATTATCTTCGATAAAATCGATCTGTTAGGGATCCGGAGCGAGCTGGAACTGGATTTGACTTTGGCGCGCGGTTTGAATTATTACACAGGAGCCATTTTTGAGGTCAAAGCCCTGGATGTACAGATTGGCAGTATTACCGGTGGAGGACGATACGACAATCTGACAGGTGTATTTGGTATGCCCGGAGTTTCAGGAGTCGGTATTTCATTTGGCGCCGACCGGATATTCGATGTACTCAATCAACTGGATTTATATCCCGAAAACACGACTCAAAGTACTCAGGTCATTCTGCTGAATCTGGAAGATGTGGACGAGAATAATTTATTGATATCGTTGAATCAATTGAGAGTACAGGGCATCAGAACTGAATTTTATCCGGATAAAGCTAAATTCAATAAACAAATGACTTATGCCCGTAACAACAAAATTCCATACGTCATTATTATTGATAAGGAAGATGTCATTCAAAACCGGATTCGAGTAAAAAACACCGTGACTGAAGAGCAAAAAGAGTATAAAAATGTTCAGGAGTTTCTGGATCAAACCGGAAGTTAATTGGTTTCACACAGATTTCCTGCAATTTTGTCAGTTTCTTAGTTTGGCATAGAGTTCGTAGTACATCTTTTGTCTAAACAAAAATTTTAATTATTAATAATAAAACAAAAAGTTATGAACATTAAACCATTAGCGGACAGAGTGCTAATTAAACCTGCCGCCGCAGAAGAAAAAACAGTGGGAGGGATTATCATTCCCGATTCGGCAAAGGAAAAACCATTGAAAGGAAGCGTTGTCGCTGTCGGAGAAGGTACCAAAGATGAGAAAATGATTCTGAAAAAAGGTGATAACGTCCTTTATGGCAAGTATGCCGGTACGGAAATCGAACTGGAAGGCGAGCAATATCTGATCATGCGTCAATCCGACGTTTTAGCAATTATCTAAATAAAGTTTTTAAGTTATGGCAAAAGAAATAAAATTCAACATGGATGCCCGCGACCTTTTGAAAAAAGGCGTTGATGAATTGGCAAATGCAGTAAAAGTAACTTTAGGTCCCAAAGGACGTAATGTAATTCTTGACAAAAAATTCGGAGCTCCTCAAATCACAAAAGACGGAGTTACTGTGGCAAAAGAAATTGAACTGAGCGATTCTTTTCAAAATATGGGCGCTCAATTGGTGAAAGAAGTTGCTTCTAAAACAAACGACGATGCCGGAGACGGTACGACAACCGCTACTGTATTGGCCCAATCTATTATCAGTGTAGGTTTAAAAAATGTTACTGCAGGTGCAAATCCTATGGATTTGAAACGCGGTATCGACAAAGCCGTTATTGCCGTTGTCGAAAACCTGAAAAAACAATCGCAAGACGTTGGGAACGATTTCAAGAAAATCGAAAACGTGGCTAAAATTTCCGCTAATGGCGATGAAGCTATCGGCAAGCTGATTGCAGAAGCTATGCAAAAGGTGAAAAAAGAAGGAGTTATCACCGTGGAAGAGGCAAAAGGTATTGAAACTTACGTTGACGTTGTAGAAGGTATGCAATTTGATCGTGGATACATCTCTGCTTACTTCGTAACAAATACCGAAAAAATGGAAGCCGATCTGGAAAATCCGTATGTATTGATTTACGATAAAAAGATTTCCGTACTGAAAGATATGCTTCCTATCTTGGAACAATCCGTACAAACAGGTCGCCCATTATTAATTATCGCCGAAGATATTGAATCGGAAGCATTGGCGACACTGGTAGTAAACCGTCTGCGTGGTTCTTTGAAAATATGTGCAGTGAAAGCTCCCGGTTTTGGAGATCGTCGTAAAGAAATGTTGGAAGATATCGCAGTGTTGACCGGTGGTGTTGTAATTTCGGAAGAAAAAGGTTTGAAGTTGGAATCTACAACCCTGGATATGTTAGGTACTGCTGAAAAGATTACCGTCAACAAAGACAATACCGTTATCGTAAACGGAGGCGGAGACAAGAAGGCGATCAGCACTCGAGTCGGACAAATCAAGTCTCAAATCGAAACTACTACTTCCGACTACGATCGTGAAAAATTGCAGGAACGTTTGGCTAAGTTAGCCGGTGGAGTTGCCGTTCTTTATGTAGGAGCTCCTTCGGAAATAGAAATGAAAGAAAAGAAAGACCGTGTGGACGATGCTTTAAGCGCAACGCGTGCAGCGATTGAAGAAGGTACGGTTCCCGGTGGCGGTGTCGCTTATATTCGCGCTACAGCTGCTCTGGAAAAGTTAAAAGGCGAAAACGAAGACGAAACTACCGGTATCGAAATTGTAAAACGTGCAATTGAAGAACCCTTACGTCAGATTGTTGAAAATGCGGGAAAAGAAGGAGCCGTTGTCGTTCAGAAAGTAAAAGAAGGAAAAGCCGATTATGGTTATAATGCCCGT
>BNXB01000060.1 GCA_025999255.1 Bacteroidia bacterium
TGTGGAACCGGTTAGAACCGGTAGAAAATACCCGCGAATAAAGAAAGTGAGAAAAATGCATGGAAAATATCTTACGCTAACAAACTATAAAAGAGCTATATGAAGATTAACTTAATGACATTGTGCTAAAGCATACGGTTAATAAAGTGCCGTCCCATGCGGGACTAATTTTGAAATCTAAAATCAAAACCGTATTTTTGTCATTCATTAATTTCCAATCGGAATGTTGTCTGAAAAAATTGCACTTCGGTTATTTGCTTCACGATTGAAAAGTATTGCCCGGTTTGAGCAATACCCTGAAGTTGTTCAATCAGAACAACTTAAATCTCTGGTCGAAACAGCAAAGGATACCGAATGGGGAAGAAAATACAAATACGGCGAAATCCGGAATTATGATGATTTTGTTTCCCGCGTACCTATCAGTGACTACGAACACATACATCCATACATACGCCGGATGATGGAAGGGGAAGATAATATTTTATGGCCCGAAAAAGTGCAATGGTTTGCCCAGTCTTCCGGAACGACGAACGGCAAAAGCAAATTTATTCCGGTAACCCCCAGTTCATTGCAAAAATGCCACTACCGCGGGGGAAAAGATGTCGTATCGACTTATCTTAATAATGTTCCGGAAAGCAGGCTTTTTTCAGGGAAAGCGCTCGTTCTGGGCGGAAGCCACAAACCCGTAGCCCATAATGAATTTGTAAAAAAAGGCGATCTTTCGGCAATCCTGATACAAAACATCAACCCTCTGGCAAACCTTTACCGTACTCCTTCGAAAAAAATAATCCTGATGGACGAGTGGGAAGCCAAACTGGAAGCAATCTGTAAACACACCATCAATAAGAACGTCACAAGCCTGTCCGGAGTCCCGTCATGGTTTCTTGTCCTTATCAAAAAAATACTGGAATATACCGGAAAACATCATCTTACCGATATATGGCCTAATCTGGAAGTATTTTTCCACGGAGGTGTCAGTTTCAAACCTTATGAAGAACAATACAAAAATTTAATTCCGTCTTCTAAAATGCGTTATCTGGAGACTTATAATGCTTCGGAAGGGTTCTTTTCTCTTCAGAACGATTTCAACGATCCGTCCATGTTACTGCTTCTGGATTATGGTATTTTTTATGAATTCATCCCAATTGAAGAATTACAATCCGAAAATCCGAAAACCTACCCTCTCGAATCAGTCGAAACAGGTCGTAATTATGCTGTTGTAATGAGCAGTAACAACGGTCTTTGGAGATACAAGATAGGTGATACGGTGATGTTTACAAATAAAAATCCATTTAAAATTGTCGTCACGGGGAGAACCCGGAACTTTATCAATGCTTTCGGAGAAGAACTGATGGTGGACAATGCCGAAAGAGCAATCCTGAAGGCCTGCGAAAAAACAAGAAGTATAGTAAGAGAATATACAGTAGCCCCGGTCTATATGTCGCAGGAAATGAAAGGCCGGCATCAATGGCTGATTGAATTTACTACTCTTCCTACTTCTTTAGAAGACTTTGCATTACAACTTGACAATGCGTTGAAAGAACTGAATTCCGATTATGAGGCCAAACGCTACAAGAATATTACCCTGGAAATGCCGGAAATCACCGTCTCCAAACCAAATCTTTTTTACGAGTGGCTGGAATCCAAAGGAAAACTGGGAGGACAACATAAAATACCACGGTTGAGCAATAACCGGGAAATTATGGATTCACTACAACACTTCGCTTCCGGGAAGAACTTCTTTTGAAGGCTGTACAACAGACAGACTTCCGTCGACATTCCGGGCAGACAGGATCATTCCCTGGGATTCAATTCCACGTATTTTCCGAGGCTCCAGATTCGCAATGAAACAAATCTGCTTCCCTACCAAATCTTCGGGATTATAATGTTCCGCTATACCCGAAAGGATTGTCCGGCCGCCCAATCCGTCGTCAATCTTGAATTGTAACAATTTATCGGCCTTGGGGACTTTCTGACATTCCAGCACTTTCCCGACGCGGATATCCAGTTTGGAAAAATCATCGAAAACAACATTATTTTTTTGAGGCTTTGCCCGGTGTTCTCTCTGTTCATTGGCTTTTTTAGTATCCAACAATTTCTGTACCTGCCTTTCAACCGTTTCATCCTCAATCTTTTCAAACAACAACTCCGGCTGGTTCAAAACATGTCCGGACGACAACAAATCAATCCGTCCCAACTGCGACCATTGCAAGTCTGACTTGTTAATAAATTGCTTGATTTTACCGGAAGAAGACGGCAAAAACGGTTCGAAAACAATTGCCAGATTAGCTGTTATCTGCATACTGATATTCAATACGGTAGCAGTACGAAGCATATCGGTCTTCACCAATTTCCAGGGTTCGGTATCAGCCAGGTACTTGTTACCTATTCTGGCAAGATTCATCGCTTCTTTCAACGCCTCCCGGAAACGGTAATTTCGCAAATAATTTTCAAGCTCCGACTTAACCGCAACAAATTCGGTCAATGTCGTTTTGTCATAATCGGTAAACTCTCCGCAAACAGGGATTTTTCCCTCAAAATATTTATGAGTTAAAACCATTGCCCGGTTTATAAAATTCCCGAGAACAGCTACCAATTCGTTATTATTTCTCGCCTGGAAATCCTTCCATGTAAAATCATTGTCTTTTGTTTCCGGAGCATTTGCAGTTAAAACATAACGCAAAACATCCTGCTTCCCGGGAAAATCTTCCAGATATTCATGTAACCAGACAGCCCAGTTACGGGAAGTAGAAATTTTATCCCCTTCAAGATTCAAAAACTCATTTGCAGGAACATTCTCAGGCAAAATAAAACTCCCTTCCGCCTTCAACATCGCAGGAAATACAATACAATGAAATACAATATTATCTTTCCCGATAAAATGGACTAATTTCGTATCTTCATGTTTCCACCATTTTTCCCACTCATCCGTTAACTCAATCGTATTTGAAATATAACCGATTGGCGCATCAAACCAAACATACAAAACTTTTCCTTCGGCGTCGGCGACCGGAACAGGGACGCCCCAATCAAGATCCCGGCTCACGGCACGCGGTTGCAGGCCCATGTCCAACCAGGATTTACATTGCCCGTAAACATTGGTCTTCCACTCTTTATGATCTTCCAGAATCCATTTCTTTAACCACGGCTCATGCTTATCCAACGGCAAATACCAATGCTTGGTTTCCTTCAACACCGGAATACTTCCGCTAATTGCCGATTTGGGATGAATCAAATCAAGCGGACTCAAAGAGGTCCCGCAGGATTCGCATTGATCGCCATAAGCACGCTCATTCCCGCAATGAGGACATTTTCCCGTAATATAACGATCGGCCAGAAATTGCTTCGCTTCCTCATCATAATACTGTTCCGACGTTTTCTCTACAAATTCACCTTTTTCATAGAGTTTACGGAAAAAATCAGACGCCGTTTTATAATGAATTTTTGACGTCGTACGGGAATAAATATCAAAAGAAATACCAAAATCCTCAAAAGACTTTTTGATGATGTAATGAAACTTATCTACCACATCCTGAGGCGTTACACCTTCCGCCTTTGCCTTCAAAGCAATGGGAACACCATGTTCGTCCGAGCCCCCGATGAACAAAACATCTTCTCCTTTGAGACGAAGGTAACGGGCATAGATATCGGCAGGGACATAAACTCCGGCTAAGTGTCCGATATGGACAGGACCATTTGCATACGGTAAAGCCGAGGTAATCAGTGTTCTATTAAATACTTTGTCCATAAAAACAAATTCAAAAATTAGGATGCAAAGATACGTTTTTTTTCAATATTTTTTCACTATCTTTGTAAGATGATAAACCAAAACCGAATAAATTTACCAAAATGGAAACCTTATTGCATTATGTCTGGAAATACAAGTTGTATAAAATTTCCGCTCTGAAAACTACCGATGGATATCCTGTCGAAATTGTTGATCCCGGTCTTCCGAATACCAATGCCGGCCCGGATTTTTTCAATGCCAAGATTAAAATAAACAACCGGCTCTGGGCCGGAAATGTAGAAATTCACAGTCGTTCGTCCGATTGGTTTCTTCACAGACATGAACAGGACAAATCCTATAATTCCGTAATACTTCACGTCATCGAAATTAAAAACCAGGAACGTATTTCCGACCAAAACGGTAGAATTATCCCACAACTGATACTTGAAATCCCGGAACAAATCAAAGAAAATTATGAATACCTGTTGAAGCGGGATTCGGCAATCCCCTGTAAAGAAAGAATCCGGGAAATTCCGACAATCTATCTTTCCGACTGGAAAAATGCCTTGCTTACGGAACGACTGGAAAGAAAAACAACAGACATCGAAACCCTGTTGAATGAACACTCAGGCGATTGGAACGAAACTTTTTATATCATACTGGCCCGTAATTTTGGTTTCGGCATCAATAACGACGCTTTCGAGCGACTGGCGAAGTCCCTTCCCCTCAAATACATCCTGAAACATAAAAATTCGGAACTGCAAGTAGAAGCCTTGTTTTTCGGTCAGGCAGGACTTTTAGAAGAAGAAATCGACGATCCTTATTTCATATCTTTGAAAAAGGAATACCGGTTCCTGAAAAATAAATACCAACTCCGGGGACTGGAACACCATCTGTTCAAAAGTCTGAGAATACGACCCAACAATTTCCCCCATATCAAAATCGCTCAATTGGCATCATTTGCACGAACGATAGAAACCCTGTTTTCAAAAATCCTGAAAATAGAAAAGCCGGAAGAAATTCTCCGGTTTTTTCATACAAAAATACCGGATTACTGGTTAACACATTATCATTTCGAAAAACAATCCGTAAAAAAAGAAAAACAACTGGGGAATTCCGCCATCAACCTTATTGTAATTAATACAATAAGTCCTGTAATAATTACTTACGGGAAAAAGAAACAACAGTATCTTCTGGTTGAAAAAGGAATCCGGCTCTTATCCTCCGCTCCTCCCGAAAAAAATTCCATAACAAACTTATTCCGGAATACCGGGATAGAAAATTCAAATGCAAGTGATTCGCAGGCATTAATCCAGTTGAAAAATGAATATTGCGACAAAAAGAAATGCATTTTTTGTCGCATCGGACATAAACTCTTATCAAAGATATAAATAAATTCGTTACTTTTGCGAACAATAATCACGGTAACCGTCAGGGCTTAAAATTTTAAGCCCTGAGGGAGGTTATTAATTCGCAGATATTAAATGAAATTTTTAAAAAACGGCCTATTTGCATTTGTCTCGCTTGCATTTGTCTCATTTCTGATTTATGCTTGTGCCAGGCCCGGAATGCCTCAGGGTGGGCTTGACGATCTCACGCCTCCGCACTATGTAAGCAGTAAACCGAAACCTGATGCCATTAATTTCCGGGGAAATAAGATCGAAATTATCTTTGATGAATTAGTCAACGTCGAAAAGCCCGGGGAAAAAGTAATTATCACCCCTCCCCAGAAAAAAAATCCCGTTATTCAGTCCATTGGGAAAAAGGTTACGGTGGAACTGAAAGACACACTGATGCCAAATACAACTTACACTTTCGACTTCACGGATGCAATTGTCGATAATAACGAAAAAAACGTTCTGGAAAATTTCTCATTCGCATTTTCAACAGGAGAAATTGTGGACTCATTGATGATCGGAGGATTATTATTTAACGCAGAAAACCTGGAACCAATGCCGGGAATCATGGTTGGACTTCACAGTAATATGAGTGATACGGCTTTTACGACCATCCCTTTTTTAAGGACAACAAAGACCAACGAACTCGGACAGTTCCGGATTCGGAATGTTTCTCCCGGAACTTATCATATATTTGCCCTGAATGATCTGAATCGTGACTATAAGTTCGACCAACCCGGAGAAGACATTGCATTTCTCGATAGTGTTTTTGTCCCTTCATTCGAACCCGCAATGCGCATCGATACCGTCTGGAAAGACAGCATTACAGTCGATACTATCAAAGAAGTAAAATACACCCGGTTTACTCCCGACGACATCAGGTTGTTTCTATTCAAGGAAGATTTTGAACGGCAGTTCTTATCACGTCCCCTACGGAATGAGTATTCTATGGTATTCAATTTCAATTCTGCAAAACAACTGGAGCCGACATTTTCTTTATTGAACCAGGGAGCGGGAGCCAACGACTGGGCAATTCCGGAACGTGCCAACGATGGAAAATCCATCACCTTGTGGATAAAAGATTCTCTGATCTATAATACCGATAGTCTTATGATTGAAGTCGAGTATCTGAAAAGCGACTCTCTGAATCAACTTGTCCATGCTACCGATACCTTCAACATGATACTGAAGAAAAAAACAGAAAAAAAGAAAGATAAAAAGGAAGCGGAAAAGATTAATTTTCTGGAAGTTAATTTCTCAATGCAAGGGAGCGTTGATGTTTTCGATACTGCGAAAATCGTCTTTGGAGAGCCGGTTCCAAACATCGACTTAAGTAAAATAATTATCGAAGAAAAAGTAGATACCCTGTGGGAACCGGTTCAGCTTCCCGTTGTACAGGATAGTCTTAACCCACGGCTTTTCTATATCGATCCAAAATGGGCTTATGAGAAAGAATACCGGATAAGTATCGATTCTGCAAGTATTTACAGTCTTTATGGAAAGTGGAACGATAAACTTCAATCGCAATTCAAATTTAAAAAGAATTCCGATTACGGACACCTCTATGTCTCAATCAACGGAAACAGGTTCGACGGATTCGGCGAACTTCTTGATAATGGAGATAAAGTCGTCAGAAAATCAAAAATAATCGACGGAGAGTTAATTTTTATTAATCTTAAACCAGGAAAATACTATTTACGTTATATAGAAGATGCTAATGGCGACGGGAAATGGACAACCGGCAATTATGTGGGGAAACAACAACCCGAAACCGTATATTATTATCCCGGTTTGTTTGAAATCAAACAGAATTTTGAATTTGAGCAAACAGAACCGTGGAATGTCAGTGAAACCCCGGTGGAAAAACAAAAACCATTGGATATTATAAAAAATAAACCGAAAGAGAAAAAAACAAAACAAAGTGTAAATGCAAGTACTAATACGAGCAATAATACTAACCGTGGAAATAGTATTCAAAACAGGAATGGTAGCAACTCAAGAATTCAAATGCCGGAATAATTTTAATCGTCTTGATAAGTATATAAGACGGCTCCTCGTCTTGATTATCGGTTGTCTTGTTTCTATGAATTGTTTTTCCCAAAACACTTTACCTTTTCAGAGCGGAGAGCAATTACACTATGATGTTTCTTATAAATATGGTATTATGATGATAAAGGCCGGTACAGCCCGTTATAAAATTACAGATTCATATTTTGATCATCAAACCGTAACGCAAACTTCTCTTAATTTCAAAACAAATTCTTTTTTTGATAAAATTTTTAAAATCAGGGATACTTTGTATTCTTACCTCAATCCGGATTTATATCCCGTATATCACAAACGATGTGTAAATGAAGGAAATACCCGTTTTGTAGAACATTTGTTTTTTCTGGATCGAAATAACAATGAAACAGAAGTCCGGATAAAAAAGGAGACTGTTAAGTCTGTTAAACTTGATACAATTATGAAATCAGATGTTCCCGGATATGATTTACTCAGTATTTTTTCCTTCGCCCGTACACTGGACTACAACACACTCAAAATAAACCAGCCTTTCAAGCTCGCAACTTTTGTCGGGAAAAGAATGGTAAAAATCAATGTACGCTACAAAGGACAATCCATCATCGAAAAAAGTGATAATCTGAAATACAATACTTTCCGGCTGGAGGTCGATATTATTGATGAAGTCTTTGATTCGGAGAAGAACGCAATGGAAATATGGATCAGTAACGACAACAATAAGATCCCAATCAAAATGAAAGCAAAACTAAAAATAGGCGCCGCTGAAGCATTTCTTACCTCTTACGACAACCTGAAATATCCTTTTTCGGCAGAAGTCAGAATCAGGAAAAAATAGAATTACCCCGCTTTCACAATATAAAAATTCTCTCATCATTCACTCTTTTTGCAAATGTAAAGTTTGACTCGATTTTTCTATTTCAAAAAAAAATATTACATTTGCAAACAAAACAAACACAATTTTACATTATATAACATATCAATGCAATTTTCTTTTAACTGAATTTAACACTTTAAATTTGGCTGATTTGATGTTTATGTTAGAGAGAGAGAGAGAGAGAGAGAGACTCACATAGCCTCTTGCGCGTGCGCACGCGCACGTCCTCGCACGCGCAGGAATGCCCAAAAAATTTCCATATGCAGAAAAATAATTCTTTCTGCATATGGAAATTTTCGTTTAAACAGTTCCCATTTCCATTTTGCTGTTCATCCTCGGATTCAACGAACAAAAGTGCAGTAAAACCGGTTGGTTTTGCTTCGATGGGTCATTCAAGAATAATATTTTAAAAAACGACTAAATATGAGACAGTTTGTTCTTTTTTTGACAACAATTTTTTGTTTATGTGTGGTAGAAAACACTTTCGCCCAAAGTGCGACGGCTCCGATTGTTACCAAACAGCCGGTTGG
>BNXB01000061.1 GCA_025999255.1 Bacteroidia bacterium
CGTCAAAATATGCCGGAAGTTCAAATTATTGGAAAAATTCAATTGGGATGAACCGTGGTGTTGAACGTTTACATGTTATTGAACGGAAACAGGCTTTAGAGCAACAATTTATTAATTGGATAAATCGGGAGCCGGAACGCAAAGAATTCTATGGAGAGGCTTTGGAGTTGATAAAAACCGGTTATGAATCGACTGATGAAGTTCAGAAGAATATGGTTTATCTTGTTGAAACTTTACTGACAGGGACTGAGTTAACTTATCTGGCATCTCTGGTTATGACATTTGATATGACTAAATCCAAGGAAGAGATGAATCAAAAATTCAATGATGTTATATTACCGGCTTATAAAGATTATGATCCTGCATTGGACCGGAAAGTATTTGCAGCGATGTTAAAAATATTGAAAAAACGGCTTCCGGAAAACAAGTTACCGTCTATTTACAAGGAAATAGATAAGAAATATAAAGGAGATTGTGATAAATATGCAGCTCATGTATTTGAAAAATCAGTGCTCCCTTACACGGAAAAATTAGAACAAATGATCCTTAACCCTAAGAATGTCAAAAAGATGGACAAAGATCCTGTTTATGTATTTGTCAAATCGGTTCGGGACGTGTTGTCTGCTTATCGTGCAGAAGTTACTGCTTATCGTTATGATATCCTGAAAGGTGAACGTTTGTTCTTTGCCGGTTTACAACAAATGATGCCCGGCAGGGATTTTGCTTCGGATGCAAATTCAACTATGCGTTTGAGCTATGGAAGTATTGGGGGATATGTTCCTTACAACGGAGCATGGTATGACTATTATACAACGGCTGCCGGTATTTTTGAAAAATACCGGAAAGATGATCCGGAATTTGATGTACAACAAGAAATACTGGATTTGCTTGGCAGTAAAGATTTCGGAGTTTACGGTGATGGGAGTAACGATATGAACTTGTGTTTTTTGTCTAATAATGACATTACGGGAGGAAACTCGGGAAGCCCGATGTTTAATGGAAATGGAGAGGTTATCGGTTTGGCTTTCGACGGTAACTGGGAAGCCATGAGCGGGGACATCGTGTTTGAACCGGAACTTCAAAGGACCATTGGCGTGGATATCCGTTATGTTATGTATATGATTGATAAGTGGGGAAAATGTGACCGGTTGTTGGAAGAAATTAAAACAGAATAAATGGTGTAAGGGTTCAAAATTTTGAACCCCTACGATTTTGAACCCCTACGAAAGGAAAAACAATGAAACACCAAAAGAAAAAATCGACTTTCTGGAAAAAGATGCGCTTCAAATATAAGCTCTCTTTTCTGAATGAAAACACTCTCGAAGAGGTCTTTTCATTCCGTGTTTCCAGACTTTCGGCTTTTTGGGTGGCAGCTATATTCGCTTTGGTGTTGATATTTCTGACGTCGGTGGTAATCATTACTACTCCAATCCGAAATTATCTTCCCGGGTACCTGCCTGCGGAAGTAAGGCAAAAAATTATTAATAATGCTTTAAAAGCGGATTCCCTGGAACAATTATTGTCAGCCCAAACCGTTTATCTGAATAATATCGGAGGAATATTACGGGGAGATCTGAAGATTGATTCCGTGAGGCCGGTCGATTCTCTGAAAAAAGGGAATATTCCGGAACTTAATAAATCGAAAGAGACTGCTGCATTTGTAGAACGGTTCGAAGAAGAAGAGAAGTATAATCTGAGTTCACTCTCATCTTCCGCTTCAATACCTGATAATATTATTTTCTACCGGCCGGTGAAGGGAATTGTTTCTTCACATTTTAGTCAAGAAGATAAACATTACGGAACAGATATTGCCTCTAACTCAAAAGAAAGTATTCTGGCTACACTGAGAGGGAGTGTTATTTTTACCGGTTTTGATGCAAATGTCGGATATGTGATGCAAATACAACATCAAAACGGATTTGTATCTATATACAAGCATTGCGCATTGTTGCTGAAAAATGTAGGAGATGATGTCAGTGCCGGAGAGGTTATAGCATTGGTTGGAAATACTGGCCAACTGACTACCGGGCCACATTTGCATTTTGAGTTGTGGTACAGGGGAACTCCGGTGGATCCGGAAAAATTTATTGCATTCTGAATGAAAAGACAAATAGCTATTTTAGGCTCTACAGGTTCTATTGGAACGCAAGCACTGGATGTGATTCGGGAGCATCCTGATAGATTTGAGGTTTATGCGCTTACCGCTAATAACCAGGTTGATTTATTGATCAGACAAGCCCGTGAGTTTATGCCGGAAATGGTTGTTATTGCCAATGAACAAAAGTATGAATATCTGAAAGAATCGTTGAGTGATCTCCCTATCAAGGTATGGGCGGGAGTTCATGCTATTACCCAAATAGTACAGGCAGAACCGATTGATATCGTTTTGACTGCCATGGTTGGATATTCGGGATTGAAGCCGACCATTGAAGCAATTAAGGCCGGAAAAATGATTGCTTTGGCAAACAAGGAAACCCTGGTTGTTGCCGGCGCATTGATCACGCAACTTGCTCTGGAATATAAAACTCCGATTCTTCCGGTCGATTCCGAACATTCTGCAATTTTTCAATGTCTTGTGGGAGAAGGAGATAATCCGGTTGAAAAAATTATTCTGACAGCTTCGGGAGGACCATTTCGTAAGTATAGCCTGAAAGAACTGGAGTCTGTGACTAAAGAACAGGCATTGAAACATCCGAACTGGAACATGGGGGCCAAGGTGACCATTGACTCTGCTTCTTTGATGAATAAAGGTTTTGAAATGATTGAAGCAAAATGGTTGTTCAATGTTGCACCGGAACAGATACAGGTATTGGTGCATCCTCAATCAATTATTCATTCGATGGTGCAATTTTCGGATTCTTCGATAAAAGCTCAATTAGGGATGCCGGACATGCATCTTCCGATTCAATATGCTTTGGCATATCCCGATAGATTGAACGCGTCGTTTGAGCGTCTTGACTTTACGAAATATACGTCGTTGACATTCGAGGAGCCTGATAGGAGCAGGTTCAGGAATCTTGGTTTTGCTTTTGAAGCGATTCGTCGAGGAGGAAATATGCCTTGTATTCTGAATGCTGCTAATGAAATCGTTGTTGCTGCATTTTTACAAGACAAAATAGGATTTTTACAGATGAGTGATGTAATTGAACAAACGATGGCAAAAGTTTTTTTTGTTGCATCACCGGAATATGAAGATTATGTACAAACCGATGCGGAAGCGAGAGCTATTGCGTCACAAATGATGAAAATAATGAAAGAGATGAAAGAATGAAAGAATATATTTTTTCATTTCCTTCATTTCCTTCATTTCTTAATTAATAATTATGGAGACAGTTTTAATAAAAGCATTACAGTTAGTTTTAAGTTTATCAATTCTTGTTATTGTTCATGAGTTTGGACACTTTATTTTTGCAAAAATTTTTAGAGTCCGGGTTGAAAAATTTTATTTATTTTTCAATCCCTGGTTTACTCCCTTCAAATATAAGCCTAAAAACAGTGAGACGGAGTATGGTATCGGTTGGTTGCCTTTAGGCGGGTACGTAAAACTTTCGGGAATGATGGACGAAAGCATGGATAAAGACCAACTGAGTCAGCCCGAACAACCTTGGGAGTTCCGTTCCAAACCGGCCTGGAAACGCCTTCTAATTATGGTTGGAGGAGTTTTGATGAATTTTATTCTGGCATTTTTTATTTATTCCATGATTTTATTTCACTGGGGAGATGAATATATCCCTTTCCGGAATTATACCATGGGGTTTGCTTATAATGACGCGGCGAAGAGTGCCGGATTTCAGGATGGTGATATCCCTTTGAAAGCGGATGGAGCGAACCTGGAATCCATAGAAATAAAAACTCTGATGCTTTTGGCGGAGGCCAAACAAGTGACTGTACTCCGTAATGGTCAGGAAGTTGTTGTGAATTTACCGGGAGGATTTCATAAAGTTCTTTTGGATGAAGAAAGTATGTTTATTAAACCCCGTATTCCGTTTGTTATTCAGTTAGTTTCCAATGGAACTCCGGCAAAAAAAGCCGGATTGGAACCTAATGATAGTCTTGTGGGTATAGGAGAGCGGACAGATATGTCATTTGATGATTTATTCCGGGCCTTTGGTGAGAATAAGAATATACCGCTTGTCCTGAATGTTTACCGGAATAATCAACTTAGGAAAGTAACGGTTACACCGGATGAAAACAGTAAGATTGGTGTTGGAA
Source organism: Bacteroidia bacterium (assembly GCA_025999255.1). Classification (GTDB taxonomy): domain Bacteria; phylum Bacteroidota; class Bacteroidia; order Bacteroidales; family Azobacteroidaceae; genus BNXB01. The sequence continues at coordinate 4,213 of BNXB01000061.1, forward strand.
CAAAAGTTCCGGTCGCTATTTTCAAAACGGTTCATAAGCAATATGGCTTTTTTGCTTCGTTCCCTGCCGGGATTACAAAAGGAATTTCTACTATTAAGAGTTATTTGGGACAATTCAAGTATATTTTTACCAAGGAAGGCGCCGGAAGTCTTGGCGGATTCGGTACGATTGCTAATATTTTTCCTCCTTTCTGGGATTGGGAAGCTTTCTGGAATATGACGGCATTTTTGTCGATTATACTTGGAGTCATGAATCTTTTACCGATTCCCGCTTTGGACGGAGGACATGTCATGTTCCTTATTTATGAGGTGGTTACAGGGCGTAAACCGAATGATAAATTCATGGAGTATGCCCAGATTGCCGGAATGATTTTTTTGTTAGGATTGCTTCTTTATGCCAATGGAAACGATATTTTCAGGTATTTGATCAAATGATTTTAAAAAAGAAATATTCCTTTTTGCGATATTTGTTGTTTATTCTTATCGCATGTGGACTATCTTCATGTAGTTCAACCAAATACGTTCCTGATGGAGAGTATTTGCTTGACAAAATTCATATCAAATCCGATCATCCTGATTATGGTACCTTGGAAATGAGATCCCATATCCGGCAATTACCAAACTACAAGATGTTCGGTATTAATAAAACCCAGTTACAATTTTATAATCTTTCGGGTAAAGATACATCCCGTTGGATTAACAGGTTTATCAGGCGAATTGGCGAATCTCCTGTGATTTATGATTCAACCATGATTTGGAAGACAACATCCGAAATGGAAAGATTCTTTATCAATAAAGGATACATGGATGCTGTAGTCACAGCAGAGGTTGATAAAAAAGGGAAAAAGGTGGATGTTACCTATCGGATTCAGACCAACCAACCTTATCTGATCCGGGAGTATGTCGAGGATATCCAGGATTCTACGGTGTATAATACGCTTTATGGTAGTTCGAAAATAGTATCCGGAGAACCGGCTTCCCTTCGAAATCCGTTGGTCAAAAAAGGGATGTTGTTTGACAGGGATGTACTGGATAAGGAGCGGGATCGGTTGACAGGATTACTCCGTAACCGGGGCTACTATGCTTTTGAAAAAGATTATATTTCTTATTTTGCCGATACGAATTCAATAGACCATGGTGTGGATTTAATACTTCAATTACATCCTTATCCGGAGATCCTGCCCATGGGAACTTTTGTGGAAATTCCTCACCATAAATACTTTTTTGATAAAGTATATATTTATCTGGATTATGATCCGTTGAAAATGACAGGGCATGAGAACTATATCGCTCATGATAGCATTGTCCTGAACAATTATATTATTTATTACCAGGGAGCCATACCCTCCATTCGTCCTTCTGTATTGACCAATAACAGTTTTTTAATACCGGGACGATTGTATTCCCAGTTAAGGGAAGAAGCTACTTATTCTTCATACGCATCACTGCAGGCTCTTAGTAATGCAAACATTCATTTTGAAGAGTTTTTCCGGAATGATACGGCTTTACTGACCACCCGGATTTTTACTATGCCTGCTAAAAAGCAATCGACAACTTTTTCAATTGAAGGAACCAACACCGCCGGAGATTTTGGAGTTGCTGCTTCTACAAATTATACCCATCAGAATCTGTTCAAAGGATCTGAAATGTTTAACTTCAAAGTACATGGAGCTTATGAAGCGATTACAGTTGCCTCTTCCGGGTTGAACAGCCCTTATCTTGAATTGGGAGCAGATGCTTCCATCAGGATACCTAAGTTCATGTTTCCATTCCTGAGTCGTGACTTTAAACGTAAGATGCGGGCTTCTACCGAATTTTCTCTGAGTTATAACTATCAAACGCGTCCTGAATTTGTTCGTACTCTGCTTTCGGGAGGATTTCGTTATTTGTGGGAAGGACGTGGAGTTACCACATCACGCCATCAATTCGATCTATTGGACATAAACTATATTTATCTTCCCAGGGTTGATTCCGGTTTTTTGTCCCAGTTACCTTCAAGCGCCGTCTATTTCGGTTACAGGAATCAGTTTATTGTAGGAATGGGTTATTCATATACTTATTCTACTTTAGATCCTGAGCATAAGAATCGCAATGTACAAGCTTTACGACTTTCGGTGGAATCGGCAGGTAATGTTCTGTATGCATTGAGCAGACCTTTGGGGTTTAAGAAAAATGGAGGTGGTTCTTATTTACTTTTTAATACCGATTATGCCCAATTTGTGAAGGGGGATATCGATTATTCCAAAACAATTTATATCGATAAAAATAACTCCATAGCCTGGCGAATAGGGGGAGGAATAGGTATCCCATACGGTAATTCGGAAGGTCTGCCATTTGAAAAACGTTACTATTCGGGAGGAGCGAATAGTGTTCGGGCCTGGTCGGTTCGGGAATTAGGTCCCGGATCTTACCAGATTAACGATAGCACCAATTTCTTTTATCAATCGGGTGATATCAAATTGGATTTGAACATCGAATACAGGACACGTTTCTTCTGGAAACTGGAAGCTGCGGCTTTTATTGATGCCGGAAACATCTGGACTATCAGGAATTATGAGGGTCAGAAAGGTGGACTGTTTAAGTTTGATTCTTTCTACAAAGAACTTGCAGTCGGTTATGGTTTGGGGTTGCGGCTGGATTATGATTTTTTTCTTCTTCGCGCCGATTTCGGATGGAAGGCTTATAATCCTGCTAATAGCGACAAGGATCGTTGGACAATTTTCCATCCTAATTTTACCAATAATTTTGCATGGCATATTGCCGTAGGATACCCGTTTTAGTTTTTTTGTAATTCAATTCTTCTTTCTACATTTACCTGCTCTAAAAAAGTTTCATCATGCGAAACGACGATTAATGTTCCTTGGTATTCGTTGATTGCCGCAGTTAGAATTTCAATGTTTTGAATATCCAGATTATTGGTCGGCTCGTCCAAAATGATAATATCGGGCGATTGGCTGCCGATGGTCAGGCAACAAAGTATCAATCTCATTCTTTCTCCACCGCTCAATGCGCCACAAGGTTTGTCCCAATCTTCTTTGGGAAATAAGAAACGATTGAGACGGATTTTGATTTCGTGTTCCTGTAATAACGTAAGCCCCCGAAGAAGTACATCTTTTCTGCTCGATAATAAAGTCAGACCTTTGTGTCCTAAAACACATTGTTATGACCAAAGAAGAATTTATTGTGATCTTAGAGCGTCAACAATCCAGTGGTCTAAGCATCAAAGATTTCTGTTTGAATGAATCCTATACAGCATCGAGTTTTCACTATTGGAAGTCAAAATTTGGGATGAGTCGACCTTACCGAACTCAATTCGGTTCTGAGTTGGGCTTTGCCCCCATCAATTTAACCCCAGGAGGTAAGTCATCATTTATGGAGACTGACAAGATGAACCAGATCGAAGTAGAGTTTCCTAATGGAATCACGATCCGGTTGAATAATTTCAATGACCTGCAGATGGCAGGTGCGTTTCTCTCCCAAACCCTGCACCACTATGTTCTGCCTGAATGACAGCATGCGTTATTTCCTTTGTCCCGGAAAGACCGATATGCGCAAAGGTATGAATACCCTTTGCGGGGTGGTTCAGAACCGGATGAAACAGCACCTGCGCATGGGAGACGTATTTATATTTGTCAATCGTAGCCGGACAACGATGAAACTTCTTCATGCCGAAGATGGAGGGTTGGTGATGTACGTCAAGCGTTTGGAAGAAGGGACTTTCCGTATGCCTAAATACGATGAAAGCACCCATTCTTACTCTATGGAATGGCGGGATTTGGTATTGATGGTAGAGGGAATGAAGGATTCACCGGATCTGCGGTTAAAGCGATTAAAAGCAATAAGAAATACGCAGTAAGTCAATAAATTACCCTGTTAAATAGTTGCTCATCTCATTGATTTTTAGTATCTTCGCATTGTCAAAAACAACATCAATGGACGGGCAAGATACCTTATTGCAGGTTATAAAACAGCTTTCAGAGACCAACAGCAAACAGCATGAAGAGATTACTTCCCTTCGCATGGAGTTGCAGCGTCTGAGCGCACAAATTGCTTGGTTTACCCGTCAGATGTTCGGCCGCAAGAGTGAAAAGCTTGGTGTTTTTGATCCCAATCAATTAGCTCTCAATTTTGAGG